>NZ_JBEZDE010000012.1:25650-169904 GCF_040648115.1 Nocardia sp. NPDC049190 | reverse complement strand
CTGCGCGTGCGCCCGGCCGGACACCGCGTGCCCCGCGCCGCCGACGGCACCGTCGAACAAGAATGGCTGCTGGCCGAATGGCCCACCGGCGCAACCGAACCCACCGGCTACTGGTTGTCCACCTTGCCCGCCGAAACTGCCATCGCAGATCTGGTCCGCCTCGCGAAGATACGCTGGCGCATCGAGCACGATTACCGCGAACTCAAAGTAGCGCTCGGCCTGGACCACTTCGAGGGCCGTTCCTGGCTCGGCTGGCACCACCACGCCACCCTCGTCACCGCCGCCCACCTATTTCTCACCACGCTGCGGTTATCCGACCCAAAAGCCGATGGGCAGGACTGACCCTCTACGGCATCGTCCGCGAAATCCAACGCGCACTGGCTATCTGGATCGGTACCTGCCCACTCTGCCACCACACCTTCCCAACCTAACAAAGTACTACTAGATCACGGTGACCAGTATCCGGACTGTGAACACCATCCGATGTTGCGTCCAGCCTCAGCCTCGCGGCGGCGGTCGCCATCCCGCCGCGTCGTTCGTAGGCGGCTGAACCATCCTGGATCGGCGGGAGCCTGGCCCCCGGATAAGGGTGTCGCGTTAGCCCAGCCTTAGTCCAGAATATTCAACCCAATGGTTGACAATCGGTTGACGTGCGGGGATATTCAACCTTGTGGTTGTGAATTCCGATGGTGTCGATAGTGTGGCCCTGGTAGGGAGGGCCTCCCACCTGCAGCGCATGGACAAGGTCCTGGCAGATGCCCGGTCGGGTTCGGCGGGCGCCGTCATTGTGTGGGGTGAGCCAGGTATCGGTAAGACACGTCTTGTGAGTGAGTGGTGTGAGCGGGCGGTCGCGGCGGGTTCCGAGGTGTTGGCGGGGCGTGGGTCGGAGTCGGAGCAGGAAGTCCCGTTCGGGATGGTGGTCCAGGCCCTTGATGAGCGGTTCGCGGCTTTGGATTCCCAGGTCGTGGCCAAGGTGGGTCCGAATCGTATGGCGGAGTTGGCTGCGGTGTTGCCGTCGTTGTCGCGAGGTGGCGGGCAGTCGGCGAGGCGGTTGGAAGTGGAGCGCTTCGAGTTCCATCGCGCGGTCCGTTTCGCGTTCGACCAGCTCGCTCGGCGCAAGCCGATCGTGTTGGCGCTCGACGATGTGCACTGGGCGGACCCGGCCTCGGTGGAGCTGATCGGTCATCTGTTGCGGCATTCGGTGCCGGGTTTGGTGTTGGTCTTGGCTTATCGTCCTCGGCAGGCGCCGCGTTTGCTGGTGGATGCCGTTTTGCAGGCGGCGCGTGAGAGTTCGGTGTGTGAGCTCGAGTTGGCGCCGTTGACGCTTGCGGAGGCCGCGGAAGCGTTGGGAGCGCGGCCGGATTCTGCTTTGGCGGGGGCGTTGCACTTCGAGAGCGGTGGTAATCCGTTCTATCTCGAACAGTTGGCACGGAGTTCGGGGAAGCTTCTGCCGATTCCGAGGGCTGGCGGTGCAGCTGGGAAAGAGGCGGGTATCTCCGTGGCGTTACGGATGACGATCACCAATGAGCTCTCGGGGTTGGTGAGTGACACGTTGAGGGTTCTGCAAGCCGGTGCGGTGGCCGGTGACCCGTTCGATCTCGATCTCGTGACCGCGATCGTCGAGTCCGAGCAGCACCGGGTGCTGAGATCGCTCGATGAACTGGTCGCGGTCGATCTGGTTCGTCCGACCAAGACGCCGGGTCGGTTCCGTTTCCGGTATCCGATTGTGCGTCGGGTGGTGTATGACGAAGCGATGCCGGGCTGGCGATACAGTGCCCACAAGCAGGCAGCGGAAGCGCTCGGTCGGCGTGGCGCATCGGTTGGGACGCGGGCGTTGGTGGAGTAAGCCAGCAGGACCGCGATCAGGTTCCGTTTCAACTCCGGGCTTGCCTGCCACCGGCGTGGGTGAAGCAGTCCAGGTAGCCGGTGCGTTCGTCCAGCTCGATCAGCAGTGCACTATCAGCGCGAACGGCAACATCTCGGTCAGCTCGGCCTTGAGCGCCGTCGCCTCGGACGGGATGTCCTCCGCCATCAACGGCGAGATCACCAGGTCACCCTCCTCATCGAGACGGACCAGGCCATCGCCGGCCGCCAGGACCCGGCGTTGCTCCGCCGGAAGCACCGACATATCGAGGTGTCCGCGCCCAGACCGCGTAGATACCCCGGTTTCTCGACCTCGTTGCGCACCGCAGCTGCCGACGCCTCCACCGGACCGGTCGACAACCACCGCAGCCGCGACCTCTCGATCGACACATCCGGGACCAGCAGAGCATCCAGCTCCGCGCAGCGCTACGCAGTCAACTCGTGCGATGTCCGGTCGTAGGTCCCGCGCTGCGCCTGCTCGCGAGCATGCACGACCCGGCGAACAACAGTGTCCGGGACGAACCCCAGCCATCGCAGCAAACACAGCGCCACCGACAGACCCAGCCGCTCCGAAGGGCCGCGGCCCCGACCCGGAGTCACGAACGTGATATCGGCCGGGGGTGAGCGTGAAGAACCGGACCAACTCATCGCGACTGATATCGAAAACTCCCGAAACCGCGCCAACTCCTCATCCGCGAACACCCGCGTCGCCACGAAACCCGACCTCCAGCACACCGACCAACCTCATCGGCAGCCAAGCCAAGCACCAAACGAGCCCATCCGCAGCCCGAGCCGCTACAGGATATCTTCGCTGGTCAAGCCATTGTCGTTGTTTTCCGCGCGGTTACTACCGGAACCTACTTGGTCCGGAAGGCATCGTCCGATTCTCGACGGGTTCACCTGTGAACCCGGTGGACACTGGTTCGAAAGTCGGTGCGCTGGAGCGAATAGATCGCGTCCAGCGCCCGTGACCCGCTGGCCCGTCCTGGTTGATACTCCTAGCGCACTTGTTCGTCGATGCTCACGGCGCCTTGCCGATATCGACGCCGGGCGCGGCGTCGGTGATGATGGAGTCCGCGGCCACCACGGCTGCGCCGCCCTTGCCGCGCTTGCGCGCCCGCAGCCGACCTTCCAGCTTGGTCGCCACCAACGTCAGCGTGCTGTTGAGGGCGATCATGACGACCGCGATGACCATCAACGCCGGTACGGTGTTCTGTTCGGCCGCGCCGAGTTGCTGGCCGGACCGCACGATTTCGACATAGGTGATCTGGTAGCCCAGCGCCGAGTCCTTGAGCGCGACCACCATCTGCGAGATCAGCGCGGGCAGCATCGCCGTGATCGCCTGCGGCAGCAGGATCAGCCGCATCAATTGACTCTTGCGCATGCCGAGCGCGACCGCCGCCTCGGTCTGTCCTTTCGGCAGTGACCGAATACCCGCTCGCACGATCTCCGCGATGACCGAACCGTTGTAGATGGTCAGGGCGGTGACCACCGCGGCAAGTGCCAGATCGTCGGACTTGAAGACCTGGTAGTCGGAGAACACCGCGAACAGGAAGATCATCAAGATCAGCACCGGAATCGCGCGGGCCACCTCGACGATCGTGCCGGCCACCCAGCGCACGATTCGATGGTCCGACTGCCGCAGGATGCCGAAGACCATGCCCACAACCAGGGCGAACACGATCGACAGCAGCGCGGCCACCACGGTGCCCCGCAACCCCGGCAGCAGGTAGGTGGACCACACTTCGACGTCGAGGAACGGCTTCCATTTCGCTGCGGTGAACTGCCCCTTGTCGGCGAAGCCGCGATAGAACATCCAGACCGCTGCGAGCACCGCGATCAAGACGACGGCCGAATAGATAGTATTGCGCAACCGAGCTTTCGGGCCCGGTGCGTCGAACAGAACGGAAGCGCCTGCGCTCATGCCCTGGCCTCGCTGACGCTCGACTTCTGCGGCACCGCACCGGGGGTTGCGTTGATCGCTGGCTCGCCGTGCCCACTCATCGGGCCACCTCGTATCGCTTGGCCAGCCAGCCGAAGAACAGGCCGGTCGGTAGGGTCAGGATGACGAAGCCGAGCGCGAAGATCGCGCCGATGGCCAGCACGGCGGCCTCGGTCTCGTTCATCTCCGCCATCAGGGTCGCCGCTTCGGCGACGCCGATGGCCGAGGCGATGGTGGAGTTCTTGGTCAGTGCGATCAGCACACTGCCCAGCGGTGCGATGACCGAGCGAAAGGCCTGCGGCAGCACGATGAGCCGCAGATTCTGCAGAAAGCCGAAGCCGAGCGAGCGGCCCGCCTCCGACTGGCCCATCGGCACCGTATTGATACCCGAGCGCAGCGACTCGCAGACGAACGCGGCCGTGTAAATACTCAGGCCGATGACGGCGAAGCGGAAGTTGTTCTGCTCCAACGAATCCGGGCCTTCACCTGCAAGCCGCCAGCCCATGGTGGTGTAGAGGCCCAGCGACATGAACACGATGATCAATGTGAGTGGGGTATTGCGGAAGATGGTGACGTAGACGGTACCGACCCACCGTGCGACCGGCACGGGGGAAACCCGCAGTCCGGCGACGATCGTGCCGAGGATCAGCGCGCCGATCGCCGACAGCACGGTGAGTTCGATAGTCACCCAGAAGGCTTCGAGGATATTGGTGTCATACCTCGAGATCAGGTCGAACACGGCGGACGCGTCCCTCCGATCAGTTCTCGATGGTCAGGGGATGTGCGGCGGGCGGCCCGGCCGGATGCGGCCGGGCCACCCGAACTCGGGTGGAAGAGGTAGGGACCTCAGTACCGGTTCAGGGCCGGCGGCTGCGGTGCCTGGTAACCGGAGGCGCCGACGGTCGCGTCGAACGCCTTCTTCCAGGACCCGTCGGCGAACATCGCCTCGATCGCGTTGTTGACCTGATCGCGGAGTTGCTTATCGCCCTTCTTCAGGCCGATGCCGTAGTTCTCCGTGGTGAACGGCTTGCCGACCACCTTGAACGCTCCGCTGCTCTGCGCGGCGTAACCAGCCAGGATGATGTCATCGGTGGTCACGGCGTCCCATGACCCGGCGCGCAGGCCTTCCAGGCACAGCGAATAGGTGTCGTTGGCTTGCAGCTGGGTGTCGGGGAAGTTCTTCTCGATGTTCTGCGCCGGGGTGGACCCCTTCACCGAGCAGACCTTCTTGCCCTTCAACGTCTCCGGGCCATTGATGTCGGTGTTGTCGGCGCGTACCAGGAACGACTGGCCCGCCACGTAGTAAGGACCGGCGAAGTCGACTTTCTCCTTGCGCTTGTCGGTAATCGAGTAGGTCGCGACGATGAAGTCGACCTGGCCGTTCTCGATCAGCGTTTCACGCTGGGCGGAAGGAGCTTCTTTGAAGGTGATGGCGTCGGGCTTGACGCCGAGCTTGCCCGCCACGTACTTCGCCACTTCGACATCGAAGCCACCGTAGGAGCCGTCTTTGTTGCGTAGGCCCAGGCCCGGCTGGTCGAATTTGATGCCGACGGTCAGCTTGCCGTCCTTGGCGTGGTCCAGTGCGGTTTTGTCGCCGCCGCCGCCACACGCGCTCGCGGTCGCGGCGGCGAGCGTCAGGGCGATCACCCCGACACCGACGCGCAGGGCATGATTGATCCTCATCTGGTTTTCTCCCTCTCATGGGTGGTGCTAGCCGCTCTGTCCGGCAGGTCAGTGGCTTTGTGTCAGGTCAGTGACACTATTCAGTGGCTCAATATCTTGCCGAGGAAGTCCTTGGCGCGGTCGGACTCCGGGGCGGTGAAGAAGGCGTCCGGCGTCGCGTCCTCCACCACTTGGCCGTCGGCCATGAACAGCACCCGGTGTCCGGCGCGCCGGGCGAAGCCCATCTCATGGGTGACGACCAGCATGGTCATGCCGTCCTTGGCCAGTGACACCATCACCTCGAGCACTTCGTTGACCATCTCGGGGTCCAGCGCGGAGGTCGGCTCGTCGAACAGCATCACCTTGGGGCTCATCGCCAGCGCGCGGGCGATCGCGACGCGCTGCTGTTGCCCGCCCGACAGTTGTGCCGGGTATTTGTCCGCCTGATCGGCGATGCCGACTCGGTCGAGCAGTTCCATGGCGCGCGTGTGCGCGTCGTCCTTCTTGATCTTGCGGACCTTGGTCGGCGCGAGCATGACGTTCTGCACGATCGTTTTGTGTGCGAACAGGTTGAACGACTGGAACACCATGCCGACGTCGGCGCGCAGCGCGGCCAGCGCGCGGCCCTCGGCGGGCAGCGGGACGCCATCGATGGCGATGTCGCCGGAGTCGATCGGTTCCAGTCGGTTGATGGTGCGGCACAGCGTCGACTTTCCGGAACCCGAAGGGCCCAGAACGATGACGACCTGTCCTCGGGGAACCTCGAGGTTGATGTCTTTGAGCACATGCAGGTCGCCGAAATGCTTGTCCACATTGCGTATCGAGATCATCGGCGGCGCGCTGGCTGCGGCGCTGACGTCCCCGGTTGAAGCGTTCCCGGTGGTATCGGGCGCGGCGGCGTCGTCGGTCATGGTCAAGACCTTAAGCCGATTTTGTGAATTTGCCCGAGTTTATCCGACACGCCGTGACGACACGCCGATGCGATACATGGCCGTAACGTCGATTTCCGTACCGGGGCCACCCCTGGGCCTGCGCCGATACCCGCGAAACCGGCCGACCCGTACCCTGGACAGGTGGATTCGATCGGACAGGCAGTGTCATCTCCGGCGGAGGGGTTGTCCCCGGCGGCCCTCGACGGCACAGCACGCAGCTATGAGGTCCGCACCTTCGGTTGCCAGATGAACGTGCACGATTCCGAACGCTTATCGGGTTTGCTGGAGGATGCGGGATATGTGAAGGCCGCGCCCGGCGCGACGGCCGACCTCGTCGTCTTCAATACCTGCGCGGTGCGCGAGAATGCCGATAACAAGCTTTACGGAACGCTCGGTCATCTGGCTCCGATCAAGGCGGGGCGTCCCGGCATGCAGATCGCCGTCGGCGGCTGTCTGGCGCAGAAGGACCGCGACGTCGTGGTGCGCAAGGCGCCGTGGGTGGATGTGGTGTTCGGCACACATAACATCGGCTCGCTGCCGGTACTGCTGGAGCGGGCGCGGCACAACCAGGAGGCCCAGGTGGAGATCCTGGAGTCGCTGGAGGCGTTCCCGTCCACCTTGCCCGCCAAGCGCGAATCAGCCTATGCGGGCTGGGTTTCCATCTCGGTCGGCTGCAACAACACCTGCACCTTCTGCATCGTACCCTCGTTGCGCGGCAAAGAGGTCGACCGCCGCCCCGGCGACGTGCTCGCCGAGGTGCAGGCGCTGGTCGACCAGGGCGTGCTCGAGGTGACGCTGCTGGGGCAGAACGTCAACTCCTACGGCGCGTCCTTCGTCGATCCGAGCGAGCCCCGTGACCGTGGTGCGTTCGCCAAACTGCTCCGCGCGTGTGGGACCATCGACGGCCTCGAGCGGGTCCGCTTCACCTCGCCACACCCGGCCGAATTCACCGACGACGTGATCGAGGCGATGGCCGAGACCCCGAATATCTGCCCCCAGCTGCATATGCCACTGCAGTCCGGCTCGGATCGGGTGCTCAAGTCCATGCGCCGCTCCTACCGCAAGGCCCGTTACCTCGGGATCATCGACAAGGTGCGGGCCGCGATGCCGCACGCGGCGATCACCACCGACATCATCGTCGGTTTCCCCGGCGAAACCGAGGAGGACTTCCAGGAGACCCTGGATGTGGTCCGCCAGGCGCGTTTCACCAGCGCGTACACCTTCCAGTACTCCAGGCGGCCCGGAACCCCCGCCGCGGACATGCCCGACCAGCTGCCCAAGGCCGTCGTGCAGGAGCGCTACGACCGGCTGATCGCGCTACAAGAGGAGATCTCGTTGACGGCGAACCAGGCGCTGGTGGGCACCGAGGTCGAGTTGCTCATCGCGGAGGGAGCGGGCAAGAAGAACGCCGCGACCGCCAGGATGAGCGGACGCGCCCGCGACGGCAGGCTGGTGCACTTCCGTCCCGGCGGCACCGACGAACCGCTGCGTCCCGGCGACATCGTCACCGTCGATATCACCAGCGCGGCGCCGCACCACCTGATCGCCGACGCTGCGATCAAGACGCACCGCCGCACCCGTGCCGGGGACGCGCACGAGCGCGGCAGCACCCCGAAGACCGAGCCGATCGGAGTTGGTCTCGGCTTGCCCCGGATCGGCGTACCGCCGCCGGCCCCGGCGGCTGAGGGCTGCTCGACCGGCTGCGACATATGAGCAGCCAGCCGGACGATGGTGGCGATGTCACCCGCGGCGGCGCGACACCGCGTCGCACGTCCGGCGACGACGCGCATCGCGCGTCAGCGAGCAGCGCGGCGCAGCGCGGCCCCGACTCCGTGACCGGCCAAGCCGACGACCAACGAAACGAGGACTCAGTGAGCTCGGTCGAGGGCACCGGCGACTTCGAACAGTTCCGCGACGATCTGAATGCCGTCGAGCGGCGGATCGCGGGCGAGATCGATCCCGGTGTGCGCGCGATGGTGGTGGCGGGCGCGGTGTTCCTGCTGCTGCTGTCGCTGGTCCTGCCGCACGCGGGCGCGGCCCGTGGATTCGACGTGTTGCTGGGTACCGACGCCGCGCGAGTCGAGCACATCGGACTGCCGTCCCGTGTTTTCGTGTGGCTGCTCGTCGTCTTCGGCATCGGCTTCTCGACGCTCGCGCTGATGACTCGCCGTTGGGTGTTGGCTTGGATCGCGGTCGCAGGTAGCGCGATCGCCAGCGTGTTCGGTGTGTTGTCGATCTGGCATCGCCAGACCCCCGGGCTGGGCAACTACCACGGAGCGGGTCCCGGCTTCGGGCTGGTCATCGGGACCGTCGTCGCGATCGTGCTCACGTTCCACTGGATCCGCGTGGTGTGGACCCGTACCGCCCTGCACTTGGAGGCAGAACAGCAGCGCCGCGCCGCGGCGGCGGCCGCGGAGGAGCGTGAGCGTCGACGCCGCACCGGCGAATCCTGACTCGACGCGACCACAGGACGGTGGCCCCTCCGGGAAGGGCCACCGTCCTGTGTCGGAGGATCAGCGCTTGCTGACGGCGCCTTCGGCGGCCTCGGCCCACTCGCGCCACTGCTGGGCCTGCTCGAGCGCTTTCTCCGCGTCTCGGGAGTTGCCCGCGGCCTGAGCTTTGGCGGCCTGCTCTTCGAATTGCGCTACCCGCTCACGGAATTGGGCCGCGCGAGCCATCGCCTCCGGGTCGGTGCGCCGCCACTGCGCGTCGACAGCGTCACGGACGCGTTTCTCGATGGCGCGCAGCTTGCTTTCCAGTTCCTGCATGCGCTCGCGGGGCACCTTGCCGATCGCGTCCCATTTGTCTTGCAGCTCGCGCAGCCCGCTGCGTGCGGCGTCCAGGTCGGTGGACGGGTCGATGTGGCCGTAGCTGCGCAGCAGTTCTTCTTTGGCCACCGCATTGTGCTCGAACTCGGCGTCGCGTTCGGAGACCGCCGCGTTGCGGGCGGCGAAGAACACGTCCTGCGCGCTCTTGAAACGCCGCCACAGCGCCTCATCGGCCTCACGCGGGGCGCGACCTGCGGCTTTCCAATCGGCGAGCAGGTCACGGAAGATGCTGGCGGTGCCCACCCAATCGGTGGACCCGGACAGTTCTTCGGCCTGCCCGCACAGTTCCTCCTTGCGCGACTTCGCGGCGGCGCGTTCTCGGTCCAGCTCGGCGAAGTGCGCGCCGCGGCGCCGGTTGAATGCCTCCCGCGCCTTGGAGTAGCGCTTCCACAGCGCGTCGTCGACTTTGCGGTCCACCCCGCGGATGGACTTCCATTCGTCGAGGATCTCGCGTAGCCGGTCGCCCGCGGCCTTCCACTGGGTGGCCTCGGCGGCGATCTTCTCCGCCTCGGCCGCGAGCGCCTCCTTACGCTCGGTGTGTTCGTGGCGGGCGCGCTCCTTCTCCTCCTTGGCGTGCGCGGCCGCTTCCTCGGAGTGTTCGGCGATCGCCTGCAAACGCTGGGCGAGTCCGTCGATATCGCCGATGACGGCGGCGGTCGGGAGCGATTCGGCCAGCGCGACGGCGGCGGCTTTGGTCTTGCGCGCATCCGCGCCCGCGGCCAGCCGTGCTTCGAGCAGGGCGACCTCGGTGGCGAGATCATCGAACCGGCGGCCGAAGTGGGCCAGGCCCTCCGCGGCGTCGCCCGCCTGCCAGGACCCGACCTGGTGTTCACCGTCGGCAGTCTTCACCCAGGCGGTGCCGTCCTCGTCGACTCGGCCCCACACACTGGGATCGGAGACCGTGGGTACCACGACGGGATGTGGGTGTTGCTGGGCCGGGCCCGGGGCTGGTTTGACCGCGTGCGGCTTGGGGGGTTGAATCGAGCCGCCGGGTTTCGGGGCACCGGAAGAGCGCGGCATCTTGCCCGGGCTGGCTTTCGCGGTTCCGTTGCTGTCGGTCATTTTTCCTCGTCCCTGCCGCGCGTCACGGCTGCCTGGTTACGCCCTAGCTCATCCCATTCAACCCGGTCCGAGCTCCTGTGACCATTGATCCACACTTTCCCCCGGCGGAATCCCGGGGATTGCAACCCCTGATGACCTGGGTTGTAGCTCCTCGAACACTATCAATCTCGGCGGTGTTTGCGGCAGAGACACTCGAAGCCGGACGGTACCGGTGGTCTGCGCAACGACTACGGTTACGACGTGTTCTCCCTCGCCGCCCTGGTTCCCTCGCCGCCGATCCTGGTGCCCGAACTGTGCGGCGGTGGGGCCGACCCGGTGGGAATCGACCATCCCGACCAGCGCGCCGTACTGCGCGCCGCGGTGCTGGACGCGGTGCGTACTTTCGCGGCCGTGCCGGACCGCTGGATGGTGCTGGGCGTGGGTATCGCCGACGACGTGCTCGGGCCGGAAACGGTCGGCACGTTTCGAGGGTTCGGCGCGGACCTGCGGGTAGGCCTGTCCTGCGCAGCGGTCGCAGGCCCGCGCGAGGCCGATCCCGGGCTTGCGCTGCCCGCGCTGATCGCGGGGTGGCTGCGGGGGCGAGTCGCGCCGGCGGCCGTCGCCGAGGCTCGCATCGTGGCGAGGGACGCACCACCGGATCGGTGCGCCGAACTCGGCGCGCGGCTGCGCGCCGAGCTGGACGTCAGCGACGCGCCGGTGGGTGTGCTCGTCGTCGCCGACGGTGCGGCGACGTTGTCCATTAAGGCGCCCGGCTACCTCGACGAACGGGCCGACGCCGTGCAGGACGCGCTCGATCGCGCGCTGACGGCGGGCGACCGCGCCGGAATCCACGCACTCGATCCGGCACTGTGCGCCGAACTCGCCCTCTCCGGCCGGCCCGCGTACCAGGTGCTTGCCGGGCTGTTCCGCGCCGATCCGATGGTCGAGACCCGGTACTGCGACGCGCCCTTCGGGGTCGGCTACCACGTGAGCCTCTGGCGTCCCACGCGAGACGAGGTCGCGTGACCGGGACGGGCATCACCCCGATCGCAGTGGTCGGACCCACCGCCACCGGTAAGTCCGATCTCGCTCTCGACGTGGCCGAACGGCTCGGCGGCGAGATCGTGAACATCGACGCGATGCAGCTCTACCGTGGCATGGACGTCGGCACCGCGAAACTGCCGCTCGCCCAGCGCCGCGGGATCCCGCACCATCAGCTCGACGTGCTGGAGGTGACCGCGACCGCGACCGTTGCCGCTTATCAGGCCGCGGCGAGCACGGACGTGGCCGCGATCATGGCCCGAGGGCGCGTGCCGGTCATCGTCGGCGGCTCGATGATGTATGTCCAGGCGTTGCTGGACCAGTGGGATTTCCCGGCCACCGATCCCCTCGTGCGGGCCCGCTGGGAGGCGGTGCTCGCGGAGGGCGGCGTCGCGGCGGTGCACGCCGCGCTGCGCAAGGCCGATCCGGCGGCGGCGGCCACGATCCTGCCGACCGACGGCCGCCGCATGGTCCGCGCGCTCGAGGTCGTCGAACTCACCGGCCGGCCGTTCGCCGCGTCGGCTCCGCGGATCGGCCAGCCGCGGTGGGGCACCCTCATCATCGGTGTCGACCGTGCGACCGCGGCTCTGGACGCGCGCATCGAACAGCGCACCGCCTCGATGTTCGCGCACGGGCTTGTCGAGGAGGTACGCGGCCTGATCGGGCACGGCCTGCGGGAGGGTGTCACCGCCCGGCGCGCAATCGGCTACGCACAAGTCCTGTCCTACTTGGATAACGAATACGACCTGGACGACGCGCGGGAGCGCACCCTGATCGGCACACGCCGCTACGTCCGCAGGCAGCGTTCGTGGTTTCGGCGCGATCCCCGGGTGCGCTGGGTGGACGGCGCCGACCCCGACCTGGTGGCGACGACGCTCGCCTTGCTCGACGAGAAAGAACGGACTCAGTGAACAGACGTGTGAGCACCCGCAACGCCTCTGTCCAGGTGTGGCAGGCATACCTGAACAACCGGACCAAACGTCATCGGGACGGACGGTTCCTGGTGCAGGGGGTCCGCCCGATCACCCAAGCCGTCGCCAATGATTGGCCACTCGAGACGCTGCTGTACCGCCTCGGTGTGCCCGACCTGTCCAGTTGGGCGCGCGAGGTCTTGGATACCAGTGGCGCGCCACAGGTCGGCCTGGTCCCCGAGTTGATGGCCGAACTCGGGGAAAAATCCAGCGGCATACCGGAACTCGTGGCCGTCGCGGTGTCGCGACAGCCGGAACTCGAGACGTTCGAGCCCGGCGAGCCAGGGGAGGACGCGCCGGTGGTGGTGGTGTTCGATCGCCCCAACTCGCCGGGCAATCTGGGCACGCTGATCCGGTCGGCGGACGCGTTCGGCGCCAGCGGTGTCATCGTGACCGGGCACGGCGCCGACCAGTACGACCCGCAGGCGGTGCGCGCGTCGACGGGTTCGCTGTTCAGCGTGCCGGTCATTCGCGCTGCCGGACCCGCGCAGGTGCTCGAGTTCCGCGACCGTCAGGTGCGTCGCGGCATCCCGACCCGCATCGTCGGCACCGACGAGGACGGCCCCCGCGCGGCCTACGACCACGACTTCACCGAGGCGACGATCCTCGTCGTCGGTAATGAGACCAGCGGTCTGAGCTCGGCCTGGCGGCAGGTCTGCGACGACATGGTGTACATACCCATGGGTGGCACGGCCAGTTCGTTGGGCGCGCCGTCGGCGGCGGCGGTGGCGCTCTACGAAATTTCCCGGCAGCGCCGGACGTTTGCCCAATGACGACGAGATCAGGGAGACATCGTACGTGCCGGATATCGAGTTCACCAAGGGACATGGCACCGAGAACGACTTCGTGGTGCTGCCCGACCCGCAGGTACGGCTGGCGCTGACCCCGGAGCGGGTCGGCGCGCTGTGCGATCGTCGCCGCGGGGTCGGTGCGGACGGCGTGCTGCGGGTCGCGCGGGCCGGTGCGTTGCTGGCCGCGGGTGTGCTCGACGAGATCCCGGCGGGTGTCGGCGCGGACGACTGGTTCATGGACTATCGCAATGCCGACGGTTCGATCGCCGAGATGTGCGGCAACGGGGTGCGCGTATTCGCCCACTACCTGGCGTCGTCGGGACTCGAGACCCGGGATGGCTACGTCGTCGGCAGTCGTGCCGGAGCGCGTCCGGTCACTGTGCACGCCGCGGACGTGGTCAGCGGTGAGGTCACCGTCGGCATGGGCCGGGTGCGCGAACTCGGCGAGTCGACCGCGACGATCGCGGGCTGGGCGTTGCCGGGTATCGGCATCGATGTCGGCAACCCGCATCTGGCGTGCGTCGACCCGGGGCTGTCGTCGGAGGCTCTCGGCAAGCTCGACCTGACCGTCCCGCCCGGTTTCGATCCCGATCTGTTCCCGCACGGCGTGAACGTCGAGATCGTCACGGCACTCGATGCCGATCGCTCGGTGGACATGCGGGTGTACGAGCGCGGTGTCGGCGAAACACGGTCGTGCGGAACGGGAACCGTGGCAGCGGCCGCCGCGGCGCTGGTCGCCGACGGCTTCCGGATCGCGGAGGACACCGGATCGGTGACCGTCCGTGTGCCGGGCGGTGCGGTGATCGTCGGCATCGAGAACGGCTCGGCGTGGCTGCGTGGACCGTCGGTTCTGGTAGCCTCCGGCCGCCTTGCCGAATCCTGGTGGGACGGTCTGTGAGCTGCGTGCACCGCGGATAACCGAGTGCCACGGCCACCGTTTCGTGGCAGCATGGACGGTGTATGAGCAAATCAGAGACGTATGAATTCACCCCGGCGGCCGGGAGTGACCGCGATGCCGACGACCGCGATGCCGATGTGACCGGTGACGTCGTCGCCGAGCACAGCGCCAGAATGGCGCGTTCCGGGTGGTCGGGTGAGCCCACGGTCGGCGAGTTGCAGTTGCAGGACCGCAGCTCGCTTCGACGCGTCGCGGGTCTGTCCACCGAACTCACCGACATCACCGAGGTCGAGTACCGCCAGTTGCGCCTGGAGCGCGTCGTGCTGGTCGGTGTCTGGACCTCGGGGACCGCCGCGCAGGCGGAGGCGAGCATGGCCGAGCTGGCCGCACTGGCCGAGACTGCGGGCTCCGAGGTGCTCGAGGCGTTGATCCAGCGCCGGGACCGGCCGGATCCGGCCACCTACATCGGCTCCGGCAAGGCCGACGAACTGCGCACCGTGGTGCTGGAGACCGGCGCCGACACGGTGATCTGCGACGGTGAGCTGACCCCCGCGCAGCTGACCGCGCTGGAGAAGGTCGCCAAGGTGAAGGTGATCGACCGGACCGCGCTGATTCTGGACATCTTCGCCCAGCACGCCACCTCCCGCGAGGGCAAGGCACAGGTCTCGCTGGCCCAGATGGAGTACATGCTGCCGCGGCTGCGTGGCTGGGGCGAGTCGATGTCTCGGCAGGCCGGCGGTCGCGCGGGCAGTAACGGCGGTGTCGGTCTGCGTGGTCCCGGTGAGACCAAGATCGAAACCGACCGTCGCCGCATCCGTGAGCGAATGGCCAAGCTTCGCCGTGAGATTCGCGAGATGAAGACCGCGCGTGACACCATGCGGGCACGCCGCAATTCCAGCGGCATCCCGTCGGTGGCGATCGTCGGCTACACCAACGCGGGCAAGTCGAGCCTGATGAACGCTCTCACCGGTTCCGGTGTCCTGGTGCAGGACGCGTTGTTCGCCACTCTGGACCCGACCACCCGCCGGGCCGACTTGGACGACGGCCGCGAGGTGGTGTTCACCGACACCGTCGGTTTCGTCCGCCACCTGCCCACCCAATTGGTCGAGGCGTTCCGCTCCACCCTGGAGGAAGTGACCGGCGCCGACCTGCTGCTGCATGTGGTCGACGGTTCCGACGCGCTTCCTGCCGAGCAGATCAAGGCGGTCCGCGAGGTGATCACGGATGTGATCAAGGATTCCGGCACGCCCGCACCGCCGGAACTGCTGGTGGTCAACAAGGTCGATGCGGTCGATCCGATGGGACTCACCCACCTGCGCGCACTGTTGCCGGACGCGTCGTTCGTCTCGGTCCATTCCGGTCTCGGCATCGACGCGCTACGCGCGCGCCTGGCCGAGATGCTCGGCGGCCTGGATGTGGAGATCGGCGTGCTGTTGCCGTACACACGCGGCGATCTGCTCGCGCGGATCCACGCTGACGGCCGCATCGTGAGCTCCAGTCACGAGGAAGGCGGCACCCGCGTCCGCGCCCGGGTCCCGCATGCCCTCGCCGCTGCCCTGTCGCAGTACGCGCACGCGGGCGCAGGTTCGCCGGAGGCCGACGGGCACGCGGCAACGGAGTGACGGTTCTGCGGAAACCGGTCATCCACGCGGGACTTTCGGTGTAGATCAGGCCGATCGGCTCGGCACGGTGCTCGCTCGAACGAGGTGGGTCGATGCGTGCCACGCACTGGCGTGCGTGTCGTGCCGTTATCCTGGTCTGCCACTGACGGTCGGCCGCCTGTCGGAGTCCGGGTGACGTGTCGCGCTGATCGCACATCCGCGGCGACACAGTCGATTTCGCTACGCTATCGTCGGCGATCGACATCAGGAGGGTACATGTCGGAAGACCGCCCGGGCTTCGCCGGTTCCGATGATCGGCATTCCGGCTCTGGCGCAGCCCATCCGCTGCTCAGTGACGGTGCGCCACTGTCGGTTTCGCTGAGCGAGACCGATATACGGGTGATCGAGACCCTGCTCGCACCGCTGCGCGCGTGGACGAGCCCGCGGTTCTACGGTCTGGAGAACATTCCCGCCGACGGTCCGGTGTTATTGGTCGGCAACCACACTCTGATGGGCGGCATCGATGCCCCGCTGCTGTTGCCGGAGGTGCTGCGCCGGCGCGGCCGTCTGATCCGCGGCCTGGCCGAGAATGTACTGATCAACGTTCCCGTCCTGCGTCATGTCCTGCACTACTGCGGTGCGGTTCGGGGGACCCGGGGGAACTGTCTGGCCCTGCTCCGCCGCGGCGAGGCTGTCATGGTCTTTCCCGGCGGTGGTCGCGAGGCAGTGCGCCGAAAGAATGAGAAGTACCTGCTGAAATGGGAGGGCCGCAGCGGCTTTGCGCGGATGGCCATCGAGGCGAACGCCCCGATCGTCCCGGTCGCCATGATCGGCGTCGATGATGCCTACGACATCGTTCTCGACGGCGACCATCCGATCCTGCGCCCGCTGCGCTGGTCCGTCGAAGCTGTCGGCCTCCGTCGCGATCTCACCCCTCCGCTCCTCCGCGGGGTCGGCCCCACCCTCATTCCGCGCCCGGAGCGCTTCTACTTCGCGGCGGGCGCACTGATCGATCCGGCGCCGTGGCGTGCCGCCGAGGACATGCACGCGGCCGCCACGGAATTGCGCGACGTGGTGTACAAAGCGCTGCGGGAGGAGATGAACTTCCTGTTCGCCGCACGCGAGCGGGATCAAGGGCGCACCTTGGTCGGTCGGATACGTGGCCGGCTGAACATCTGACCGCTCCGGACGGCGTCAGCTCCGGCGGGGTCGGGTTCGATAGCCGGCCCGATGTCTGTACGGCTATCGGTAGCCGCGGTCAGATTTCCGTGCGCGTTTGCCGAAAATCTCGATCGGCGATCTGAAACTGCGCTGCCGGTCCAGGTGGGAGGCAGTTCGTGGCCTAAAAGTAAACCTAGATTCTGCTTCCGGGTACCGTATGTAGCAACGACGGTCGGTGTGGACCGGCTGGTGTGGTCACTAGGAGGTCGGTGTGGAGCGCACATTGTTCGAACCGGAACACGAGCTGTTTCGGGAGTCGTTCCGCAAGTTTCTCGCACAGCACGTCGCGCCGTACCACGCCACGTGGGAGGACCAGGGCATCGTCGACCGTGCGGTCTGGCTCGAGGCGGGCAAACAGGGCTTTCTCGGCATGGCCATGCCGGAGGAGTACGGCGGCGGCGGGGTGGAGGACTTTCGCTACAACGCCATCATCGTCGAAGAGTCGGTGCGTGGGCAGTACTCCGGGCTGGGCTTCGCGCTGCACAACGATGTGATCGCCCCCTATCTGATGGCCCTGGCCGACGAGGAGCAGAAGCAGCGCTGGCTGCCCGGCTTCTGCTCCGGCGAGATCATCACCGCGATCGCGATGACCGAACCGGGAACCGGTTCGGACCTACAGGGCATCAAGACCCGTGCGGTGCGCGACGGTGACGATTGGATTCTCAACGGCGCCAAGACCTTCATCACCAACGGCATCAATTCCGACCTCGTCATCGTGGTCGCGCAGACCGACCCGGACAAAGGCTCGATGGGCTTCAGCCTGCTCGTGGTCGAGCGCGGCATGCCCGGCTTCGAACGGGGCCGCAACCTGGACAAGCTCGGCCTGAAAGCACAGGACACCGCCGAGTTGCGCTTCACCGACGTCCGCGTGCCCGGCCGGAACCTGCTCGGTACCGAGGGCATGGGCTTCATTCACCTGATGCACAACTTGCCACAGGAGCGTTTGTCCATCGCCGTCATGGCGGCCGCGGCGATGGAATCGTGCCTGGACATGACCATCCGCTACGTCCGTGACCGCAAGGCGTTCGGCAAGCCGATCGGCGGCCTGCAGAACACCCGCTTCGTGCTCGCCGAATTGGCCACCAAGACCACCGCGGTGCGCCTCATGGTCGACACGTTCATCGAACTGCTCAACGAGGGCAAACTCACCGCGGAGGACGCTGCCATGGCCAAGTGGTGGAGCACCGAAGAGCAACTCGAGTTGATCAACCGCTGTCTGCAACTACACGGCGGCTACGGGTACATGAAGGAATACCCCATCGCCAAGGCCTACCTGGACGCCCGTGTGCAGACCATCTACGGCGGCACCACCGAGATCATGAAGGAGATCATCGGGCGCAGCCTGAAACTGTCCTGATCGCGGGCCCCTGCGACGAATGGCCGGGCAGGCGCAAGATTCCCGCGTGTATTCATTCGGGATTGATGGCCCCGCCGTGATATTTCACCGTGGGGCTCCACAGGAAGAAGCTATCGAGCCCGGCCGCATGGGTGGCGTCGACCTGTGCCCTGACCTCGGCGTCGTTATAAGGCACGCCGAGGCTGAAGTCCTGCAGCCAGGGCATGATCTGGCTACCGGTGCCCTCGGTGCGGGCGCGGAAGTCCTGCAGGGAACGGATGATGATGTCGTAGGGCTGGGCATTCGGGTTCGGCACGCCGTATTCACCGGAATGCCAATGCGAGGGATAGAGCATCGGCGCCACGACATCGACATTGCGCGCCATCGCCGGTATGTCCTGGGCGATCTGGTCGGGTCGGGTGGCGGCGATGCCGAAGACGGCGGCGCCGAGATGGGCGCCGGCGTCGTGCACAGGATCGCGACTCTGCCGTAGGAACTCGACGATCGATGCACTGGGAGTGTCGGTCAGGCCGGGAAAACGCATCCCCGAGAGGTCGCCGTCGGGGCGGCGGACGTAGTCGTACATGATTCCGTCGAAACCGAGCCGGGCGGCCTCGACCGCGAGGGCGATATTGTACTCGCGGATTTCTGGGTGGGCGAAATTGGTGAACGCGATCGGCCCGTATCCGCTGGAGTAGGGCTGTCCGGACGGATTCTGGGTAACCCAATCCTGGCGGCCGGTACGCCAGGCCCACGCGCCCATCGTCGGATCGCGGAACGCCACGATCCGACCCACGACCTTCAGACCGAGGTCGTGCAATCGTCGGATGGCTTCGCCGGCATCGTAGATGGCGCCGACCGCACCGGACTCCCGAGCCAGCACGACTTGCGAGTCGTACCCGACGATGCCGTCCTCATCCTTGATGTCGAGTTCGACGGTATTGATGCGCCCTTGGCGCGCCAACGCCAGCACGGCTTCCCGCATCGGGTCGTACGCCCATGCGTACGCGGTCATATGGACCGCCTTGGTTCGAGGCAGATCGACGCCGGCGGACACGATCCGGGTCGTCACATTGCCTGCCGCATCCACCGCGACCACATCGGCGCCCACCGGGGCGCGCGGCACCGTGATCTCGAACCTGCCGCTGGAGTCCGGGCGAACCGACTGGCCGCCGAGGGATACCTGTTCAGCGTCGATTGTGTTGCCACGCACTGTTACCGCCTCCTGGTAGGAGGTCGCGGTTCTCGGTTGCTCCAGGTCCAGTTTCGGCGGTTCGGTGTCCACGGTGAACGTCGCTGACGCCCCCACCGCCTTCCGGAAGAATCCGAGCGGGCCACCGGGCTGGATGACCGCAAGGAAGGCGTGTGTGCCGTCGCGCAGGCCGCGCGGCCGATACACGACAGTATCGCCATCGACCTCGCCATCGACCGGCGTGCCGTCCAGCGTCAGTCGCACGGTGTGCGGATCGTGGCCGCGAGCGTCCACTCGCAATTCCAGTGTGGCGAGAGCGGTCGTGCTGACCAGGTGTTGCGGAAGTCCGTGCAGCGGCAGCCCCGACGGTTGGGCGCGTCCGGCATTGATGATCATCGAGGAGATCAGGATGGCCAGGACCGCCCCGACTGCCATGATCGCCAACCGTCGTCGACCGACTGACCGAACTCGTATGAACAACGCGCACACCAACCTTCATCGTTGCCTTCGTGTGATCACTATCCGCGATGGGTGCGGTAGCTCAGCGGCGTTTTCGAAGATCGACCGGGAACTGTTGTCGCCGCGTAACATCCGGGCCATGATGCGGTACCCGGCATTCGCGATTCGGACCGCCGTGGCGATGCTGTGTGCGGCGCTCACCGCGTGTAATGGGCCGAATGCCAGTGCGCCCCAGGCGATTACAGAGACGTCGCTGCCGTCCACGCCGTCGATTTCGCCCAGCCCGGCCGAGATTGCCGCCAACGAACTGGGGCTCGTTCCGGTCCTGATGTACCACCAGCTTTCCTCGGATCCGGCCGGCGAGTACGACCAGACTCCGGAGGAGTTCCGTGTCGAACTGGATCGGCTGTACCGCGAGGGCTACCGCCCAGTGACGATGACGCAGTACCTCTCGGGTGTTATCGACCTGCCCGCCGGAACGCATGCGGTGCTGCTCACCTTCGACGACTCCACCACAAGCCAGCTCCGATTCACCGATGACGGTGCGGTAGCTCCCGACTGCGCGGTCGGGATCTTGCAGGAATTCGCCACCGGCCATCCTGGTTTCGCGCCCGTCGCAACTTTCTATGTCAACAACCAGCCGTTCGCCGGTGATGCTCGAGCCTTGCCGTGGCTGGTCGCGCATGGGAGCGAAATAGGCGCTCACACAGCCGACCACCGCAATCTCGCGAGCCTGGGTGCGGAGGCGGTGCAGCGCGAGATGGTGCAGAACCTGCGCGCGATCACCGCAGCCGTTCCCGGGATCACGGTGCGCACAATGGCATTGCCACTGGGTGTCTTTCCGACCGACCATGCCCTGGCCGCCAAGGGAACCTGGGACGGCACCTCCTACGTATTCGATGCCGTGCTGCTGGTCGGGGCGAACCCCGCGCCGGCACCGTACGGTCCGATCGATCCTGGCGCGGTGCCGCGCATCCGCTCCGGCCGCGCAGAGGTGCCCTTCGACTCCGCCTATTGGCTCGACCGGCTCGCCGCGGATCCCGATCACCGCTACACCTCCGATGGTGACCCGCAGCGAATCTCGTTTCCCCGCCACCTCGCGGGTGATCTGAATCCGCGCTGGGCCGGACGCGCCAACCCTTACTGACGACCTCGGTCGTTCCTATCGTTGTCGGCGGGGTTGTTGTTGATTGCGTCGGCTCGGTCGGCGCGTGGCTTCTTTTCGGACCTGGTCCATGCGGTCCTCTGGCACGAATCTGATGATGTCGTCGCGTGAGGTGATCATCAGCTTCTGCATGATCGAGGCCATGTGCGCGTCGACGGTCCGAACGGAGTTTTCGCGGCGCGTGGCGATCGCGCTGTTGGTCCACCTGGCCGCAGCCAATGTGGCGACTTCCTGCTCGGCGCCGGTCAACTGACGCCAGACCGACCGAGCGCCCACACCGACGAGGCGATCCCCCGAGCGCTTGTCTATCGACAGCGTGCCCATCGCGAACCGTTGCACTTCGTCCAGTTCGGGACGAAGCAGCGCCCCTTGGGTTTCGGCTGCCGCGAATGCCTCGGGCCCGATTACTCCGCGGGCGATGGCGAGGGCCTCGGCGCTTTTCATCGCAAAAGGCCCACTGTGGATGTCGACGCCGACCCTGGCTCGTAACGTCGAGGCTCCGCCGGCCAGCTGAGCGGCTTCGGTGGCGAGTGCGACCAGGCCATCGCGGTCGGCGCTTCCGGCCTCGATCGAATCGGTGATGATTCGGGCCAGGGACCATATCCGAAATTGGAGCGTCCACAGCGCACTCCACTGATCCCGGGTGCGGAGTTGGTGTGCCAGTGCGGTGCGTCCGACATCCATCGCTTCGCCGGGGTCGCCGTGATTGGTCAGGGTGATCGCCAAAGCCAAGTCCGCCCACGTTTTCGCCAACGACGGGCCGGAAGCGCCGGCGTCGTCCAGACAGCGCGCGGCAAGTTCATGAGCTTCTTGCGATGTTCCGAGCATTCCCGCGGCCATCGCCGCGAATGTCTCGGTCGTGACCGCGGCGCCGAGATCGCCGGCGCGAAGTAACTTGTCGCGCGCCCGAGTCAGGACCGTGATCGCTCCGACGTCGCCATGTTCAACCAGGAGTACCAGGCCCAAGGCGAGTTCGACGTAGGCGGGCAGGCCGATATCGGTGTCGGCGAGTTGTCGCCGGTTCGGTCTGTCGTCCAGGTCCGGCAGGCTGGCTCGGAGGCACTCCTCGAGCAGTCGCTCGGCATCGTCGGGCAGGCCCTGGCTCAGCGCGATGAATACCGTCCACGCCATGGCCTGGATTTGGAGTTCGGTGGGTTGCGGGTCCAGCGAGCGGGTCGCCGCCAGGGCGCGTTCGGTCCATCGTCGGGTTTCGCGGAACGATCCGCGGAAGAACGGCAAGCGCAGCGCCATCAGCCCGACGCAGATCTCCAACCCGAGGGTGGCCTCACCTGGAGTGGTGATGCTTCCCTCGATGGCGGTCAGCGTGTTGTCCCATGCTGCTCGAGCCCAGTCCAGATAGTCCTGTTCTGCGGGGCCGACCCAGTTGGCCGCCGCATACACGATTTTGTCACGGTAATACCGGTGATGCCGCTCGGCCAGCCGCGCCGGTTCATCGATCTCAGCGGTCGAGCGTTCTCGAAGTCGTTGCGCAGCGAACAGCCGAAGGCTTTCCAACAGGAAATAACGCGTAGTGGTCGAAGTGATGCGCACCGACACCAACGATTGATCGATCAGTCGCTCGAGCAGATTTTCGATCTCCGCTCGAGCCAGCACGACACCGACATCGGCGTCGTCCGCGGGAATCGTCTTGTGATCGTCTTTCGGGTCGTCGCAGCAGACGACCTCGATCGCCTCCAAATCGGCTCCCACATCAACCGCGGAATCGCCATCGTCGTCTTCGGGGTTCGCATCATATCCGGCGGCGAACACCGACATGCGGTCCAAAAGCAGCCGCTCTTTGTCCCGACACAGGTCATAGGACCACGCGATGACATCAACCACCCCCCGATGACGCGGATCGGCTCCCGCGCGTGGTCCATGCGACCACCGCATTCGCCTGTCATCGTCTTCCGCGCCACTCAACTCGTGAAGCAGTACCGCCAACGGTTGGCGAACCAACCGCGCAGCGGCCAACCGGACATACAACGGGTGATGGTGGATGTGCCGACAAATTTTCCCGGCCATGGCAATCTGATCAGGATCGACGACGGGATGTCCGGTGAGTTCGGATCGCTCGCGAAACAGATTCAAGGCCTGTTGCCGGGACAACGGGGGAACCTCGATCAGTTGCTCGTCAACCCACTTGATTGCCTCACGACTGGTCGCCAAAATGCTCAACCGGGGCACCGCCTCGAGTAACCGGGCGATCACGTCACCGGCACTGTCGAGCACATGCTCGCAGTTGTCCACGACCAATACACTCTGCACAGCCCGTCCCACCGCGTCCGTCTCGGTCAGCGTATCGACCAGCGTCGCCCAGGCCGATCTCCCGGAATAGTCCTTGTCGACCACCGACTGGGCCATCTCCTCCTCGACCGCCATGACGTCGGAACCTTTCGCCAGCCGCGCCAACCGCACCCAGTGCACCGAGACATGCCTGGTCTTGTGATAGCGGCGGACAGCCTCGGCGGCGAGTCGGGTCTTCCCGATCCCGCCCGGACCGATCAACGTGACCAACGGCACGGAACCCAGCAATAAGGTGACGATTTTGTCCAGCTCCGGCTTACGGCCGACGAAATTACCGACCGCCGCCGCACCGGCAGCTCGCTCCCGCTGTGTCACCGACATGATGGTTCACTTTATTCCCCTTGCTGCCGGACCAACAGCCCGGCTCTTTGCCTGGAAGACCAGATGCCCAACCGCGTGCTCCCTGCGTTGTGGCATGGTTTCGCGGGACCTGAAGGGGAGCGAGAACCTGATTGCGTGAATTCAGCCGTTCATGTGCCGCCATTCCATATCGTCCCGGTAAAGCAATGTCGGGTAGCCGATGACGTCGATCTTGCCGGCGGGCCGGGCGACCCGTGGGTGTTGATGGCGTCCGAGACGCGCCTCGCATCGATCGTCACCCTCAGTCGCGATATTCTCCCGCGGAAAGGCGTTCGGGCGGCGGAACCCATTGATGACGATTTCAGGCCTGAGAAATCTGCTCGGTCATCGAGACGAGCGCGCTCGTCCCGCATCTCAATTGTCGTGTCGAACACGGGTTCCGCGGATCGCAGCGCGACCGGGAGGCGGGAGGCGATAGCCGAGCCGCGAGGATGTGACGCCGTTCCCGAAGCTGATTCTCTCTGGGCGACAGGCGATCTGATTGCACTGCGAGATCCGGCCCAGAAGGCGCCCGTCGCTCGTCTCCGGTGATCTCTTCGCGCGGTCTCCGCGGTTCGCCGGTCCTCCGTGCCTGGAGCTCGCAATCGTTGTGACCGAGATCTCCTTTGTCGCAACAGAATACGGCGGAGTGTGCCACACGACGTATGCAGCGGCAGGGGCCACGACCGGCCGCCGCTGTCTCCGGCGGCGTCGTTGTTTCGGGCGCAACGGTCCGCCGTCGCCGCAGCGGGCGATGACGAACACGAGGTAAACACCAGTGGTCGTAGCCGGGACGGGCCGTATAAATATTCCGGCCGCATCGCACCGCGTTGTTCACTGTGTGGTCGGTAGTCGTTAACGAGATCGGGTTAGTGTGTGAAAGCGTTTCCGGGGACTGTTGATCAGCCCTGAGTGTTGCCTATCCGATGCTCATCCCGTCCCGCTGTGCCTCGGCGTGTGCCGGGAGGAAAACGAATCAGGACGTGGCTGTGAAAAACTGGAAACCTGAACGTTGGGATCCGGTCCGATGGCAAGCGCGCATTATTGCGCGAGGGTGGCACCAGTGGATTGCAGTGTCGCGTCTGCGCCGCTGGACCGGATATATTATTTCGACTTCTTTCGTGCTGTTCGTCTTCCCGGGTGTCCTGGGCGCAGTGGCGGTTGCCGAGACCGGCACCAGGACGGCCGGATCGTCGAGTAGCAGTGCGCTCGGCTGGATGCGCATCGCGGATTCGTCAGGTGTGCAACTTTCAAGCTATATTTTCGCGACCGACCGTGGCGGGGTGTTGAATCCGGGAAACACTGTCACTTCGTCCATCCTGGGTCTGGAGTTCGCGGGCTGGAAAATCATTGTGACCACCGCGATCTGGTTGATCGGTTACGCGTTGAGCTTTCGGTGGCTGGATATGTTCTCCAGTGCGCTGACCGGTATGGCACACACTCTGACCGGGCAGATCGCGACGCCGATCATGTTGGTGACCGCGGCGGCGATCGGTTCGTTCTTCGTCGCCTGGTTCGTCGCTCGAGGCTTCTACGCCAAGGCGACCACCCAGGTGGTGACGATGGTGGCGGTCGCGGTGCTCGGGCCGCTGTTCCTTGCCGAACCGTTGGCGGACGTGTTGTCGTCGCACGGATTGCTGATACAGGGACGCGATCTCGGTATCTCGGTGGCGGCGGGGTTGGACGGAAACGACAGCGCGGATCCCTCCGGCATGGTGGCGACCATGCAGAATACGCTGGCCGACAACCTCGCCAGGCGCCCGCTGCAGGTATGGAACTTCGGACATGTCATCGACGGCAAACCGGCATGTCGGGCAGCGTGGACGGCGGGTATCAACGCCGGCAGTGAGGGGCGGGTCAGGAGCGGTCTACGTGCATGCGGGGACAGCGTCGCCGGCGAATCCATAGATAATCCCAGCTACGAGCAGGTGGGCACCGGCCTGTTGCTGCTGATATTGGGAACGGTGCTACTCGCTTTCGCGGCGATACTGGCCATCAAGGTCATCAAGGCGGCCTTGGACACGATCTATCACGGACTGATGTCGATCTTCGGGTTCGCCGCGGGTGGTTTCGTTTACGGGCCGACACAGACCTTTCTGGTGCGAAATATGGTGGACTCGGTCATCGCGGCCGCGCGGATGACGGCCTTCACCGTTTTTCTCGGCATCTATGTTCTGCTCCTGGGAGATCTCTTCCGTCTGGCCGGTGACCAGGTGATGGCGGTGTTCATCGTCGGCGGGATCGTGGAAGTCATTGCGATCCTTCAGCTCAAGCGACTCAGCCGCAGTCTGGACCGCGGGAACGAATGGCTCGCCAATCGGTTCGCCCTGGTTATCCAGGGCGCCGGCAATGCGCGGGGTTCGAGTGGTGGGACCGCGCTGGGGATGGGGGCGATCGGGGCGAAGCAATCGTTCCCCGGCGCATCGGTGCTGGCCGGGCTTGCTGCCGTCAGCACCGTCAGCAATTCACCGGCGACCGAATGGCTCTTGGGTGGGACACGCTCGCCGCTGCGGCCTTTCGCCAGAACCGAGCGAGCGTCCCAGGTGGCACAGTGGGGACTGTGGGGCCGGCCGGGCTTCGGTGGATCCGACGGTCATTACGCGCAGTCGTATATGAATCGGTTGATGTTCGGTAACGCCGCGCGTCGGGCGGCCCGGGCGGCCGGCGGCGTCAACACCGTGCGAGGCGCGGCAGCGGCACTGCAGGGCATGGAGGACGTCGGTGGGAAAGTGTCCGATGCGTGGGGCGCCCTCACCGCGGCTGGATTCACCGACGAGACGGTCATGTTCAACGCGATTCGCTCCTGGGGGATCGTCGATGCGAACAGCGACGACTGGACGCTCGCCGACAAACACCTCGGCCATGTGGTCGCCGCGGTGCAACGCGCCCAGGACTCGTCACTTCGCCTCCTTCGAGGAGAGGGTGAGTCCGAGGAAGCCGCCGCGGATCTGGCAACGTTGCAGGCGGCGGCGTTCCGCTATCGACGCGCCAACCCCGGTGGCGTCACCCTGGACGGCGGGGCCGCAACGGGGCCGCAACGGAGGTTCGTCAGCGACTACATGGACTCGCCCACGCAGGCGAAGATCAAGCAACTCCAGCAATTGTCGAATGGCGATCTCACAGTGGCCACCGGCATGCTGGCGAATATCGACCAAGCCGACGCGGGACGCATGATGCAGTGGATCGGAAACGAGCACGCGAAGCGCGTCCTGGAGCAGGTCGACACTGTCCTGACCGATCCGGCCGATGGCGAACTGCTCCGCAACGCCCGGCGCGTGATCGTAGCCGCGACCGACACCGATCAATGGGCGGCCGGCGCTGCCAGAACACCGTGGAACTCGCTGGCGCCGCCGGGAATCAACAACTCGGCGCTGCCCGGCTGGAATTCGGCGCTGCGCGAAGTCGGCAGTCTGTTGAACTGAGTCGGTCGAGGCGGCATCCCACGGCGC
This sequence comes from Nocardia sp. NPDC049190, assembly GCF_040648115.1. Taxonomy (NCBI): domain Bacteria; kingdom Bacillati; phylum Actinomycetota; class Actinomycetes; order Mycobacteriales; family Nocardiaceae; genus Nocardia; species Nocardia sp. NPDC049190. The sequence continues at coordinate 142,866 of NZ_JBEZDE010000012.1, read as the reverse complement.
ACGACTTCGCGCTGGAGGCCCGGCGGCCAACAGCCGTCAATATTCCCACCAGGCGGGCACCCAACGAAACACGTCGCCGCGGACCGCCACCCGGCCGACGGACGGGAACGGTAGGTGAGTGGCCACCAGCGGCTCGCCGGTCGCCGCCAGCTCGCGCAAAAGACCGACCCGGACGCGGGCCGCCGCCTCGGGGTCGTGTTCGAAGCCGTTGTACCAGTCGGGGTGGTCGAACCCGACCGGGAACACGGCATCACCGGCGAACGTCAGTCGGTCCCCGCCGGACGCCAGGCGGACCACGCTGTGCCCGGGGGTGTGCCCGCCGGTGCGCGAGACGACCACCCCCGGCGCCACCTCGTACTCCGCCTCGAACGGCCGTAGCTGGCTGCGGTAGTCGTCCAAGAACCGCAAGGCGACCGATCGAAGCACGTCGGGCACCCGCGGCGGCATAGAGGTGCGGGAGAAATCCGGTGACGTCCAGAACTCGGCCTCGGTGGCGGCCAGGTGGACACGCAGGTCCGGACGTAGCCGCCCCCTCAGCCCGTCGGCGAGCAACCCGCCGATGTGGTCCATATGTATATGGGTAAGCACTACATCGGTCACGGACGCGGGATCGATGCCGGCGGCCTCCAGTCGCATGGCCAACCGCCCGGCCCGCGGGAAGTCCGGGTACTCCACCCCTAGCCCGGCGTCGATGAGTACGGTCCGGCCGCCGCTACGCACCACGACCACATTCAGCGGCCATTCGAGCATGTCCCGCGGCAGAAACATGTCGTCGAGCCAGGCCACCCGGACAGCCGGGTCGGCATTGGTGGCCAACGTCGCGGCTGGCAGCGATAGCACCCCATCGCTGATCACCAGCACGTCGATTTCGCCGACCCGCAGCGCGTAGCGCGACGGAACCAACTCCTCGGGTCCCGGTGCACCGGGGTGTGCGGTGTTGTCCGAGCTCACGTTTGTCGCTCCTGATCAGGTGGTGGGGATCGGGGTCGGCGGCCTGATGTGGCCGCCGATCTGGTTATCGGTACCGACACCGTTGGGCGAAGCCTGATTTCTCCCGGCGTTGGACATCTCGAGACAGAGCGGCAGCGGTCGAAGTGAATCCCTATGGGATGACGGGATTTCGTTGCTCGAGTCGACCGTGAGATAGACCGCATGACAGGTTTTCCCGAGCGTCGAGCTCGTCGAGTGAACAAGATCGTGCAGGTCAGCGTTGTCGAGATCAAGTTCTGCCAGGAGTTCGTGCGCCAGTATTGCCGAGTCGACCGTGTTCGTCACGCCCGGCGCCCGGCGAGTCACCGATGTTGTGTTCGGCGTATCCGTCCTCGGGCAGCGACGAGCGGTGCGCGCTGCTCGAGGACGGATACGCCCGCTCCGGCGCACCACAGCGCGGCGACGTGAAACATCCCCGCCGCCTGATCCTGGCCGCGAGCTGGCCACAGCCCACTACGAGTGGGCCGTGGGCAGAGTGACGACGAAGCAGGCGCCGCCGTTGATGCCGTCGGTCGCGCGGATGTCGCCCGCGTGCCGTTGCACGACGTCTCGGACGATGGCGAGGCCGAGCCCCGCGCCGCCGTCGTCGCGACTGCGGGCGTCGTCGAGCCGGACGAACCGCTGGAAGATCCGATCCCGGTCGGCGTCGGGCACCCCCGGTCCGTCGTCGGCGACGGTCAGCACCGCCTTGTCGCCGAGGGTGTGTTCCAGGCCGACTCGAATGGTGGTGGCGGCGTGCCGTTGGGCGTTGTCGACCAGGTTGCCCAGTACCCGGGCCAGCTGGGTTCGGCTGCCGGTGACTACGACCGCGTCATCCGGTAGCGCGGTGTCGACCGCGATCCGGTCGCCGGCACGGTGCGACAGCTCGTCGCCGACCAGGGTGACCAGGTCGACGCGATCCGAGCGCGGTTGCTCGCCCGCATCGAGCCGAGCCAGCAGCAGCAGGTCGGCCGCGAGGTGCTCCAGTCGTATGGTGTCCCCGATCAACCCGTCGAGTTCGAGCAGTTGCGGGTGGGCTTGGGCGACCTCGAGTTGGGTGCGCAGGCTGGCGATGGGACTGCGGAGTTCGTGTGCGGCGTCGGCGATGAAGCGGCGCTGGCGTTCCGCGGATGCCTCCAAAGCGGCGAGCGTGGCGTTGGTGGTGGTCGCCAGCCTGGCAATTTCGTCGCGTGCGGCGGGTTCCGGGACGCGCCGGGACAGATCGCCGTCCATGATTTCGGCGAGTTCGGACCGGATCGCCTCCACCGGACGCAGGGCGCGCCGGGTGACCAGCCAGGTCACCGCGCCGACCACGACGAGCAGTGGTGGCAGGCCGATCAGCATGGCCTGTCGCGCGTCCGCCACGGCACTGTCGGCGGTCTCCAGGGAGGCGCCGGCGTAGACCGTGGCAGGCTGCCCGTTCGGCGTGGTCGCCGCGAGGGCGGCCACCCGGTACGGCTGGGGTCCGTCGCTGTCGACCGTCAGCAGCACGTCGCCGAAGGTGGCCTCGTCGGTGGCTGCCGACGCGGAGGCGGGACCATTGGCTGTCTCGGCGTCCTCGGCGTCCTCGGCGTCCTCGGCGTCGTCCTGGTCTTCCTCATCGTCTTCATCGTCTTCGTCGTCCCCGCTGGGCTCGTCCTCGTCGTCCTCCTGGGACTTCGAGTGCGGGCCGAAATCCGCCATGGGGGGTTTCCCGCGCACGCCGTCGCCGGCCGCGAGGACTCGCCGGTCGACCGAAACGACCTGCACGGGCTGGCTGTCGTCGTCGGGAAGCGTCAATCGGGCAGGGTCGGCGCCGGCGGCGAGCTTGGTCGCCACCTCGCGCGCCGTCGTCTCTGCTTGCAGACTCGCACTGTCGACCAGGTTGTGCCGCAACACCGCCAGCACGGCCAGCCCGGCGGCGGTCAGCGCCACCGCGACCACCGCCGTCGCCGCCAGGGTGGTGCGCGCCCGCACCGATCGCCACCAGAACAAGCGCCTACGACGCGGTCGGTCAGCCACGGTCAGCCGCCAGCCGGTAGCCCGCGCCGCGAACGGTGGTGATGGATCGGCGCCCGAACGGAGCGTCGATCTTGCGTCGCAGCGTACTGATGTACACCTCGACGATGTTCGGATCCCCGTCGTAGGCGAAGTCCCAGACATGGTGCAGGATATCGGCTTTCGACACGACCTCGCCGGCGCGCACGGCAAGGTGCTCGAGAACGGCGAATTCCTTCGCGGTCAGCGTCACCTCCTGCGTGCCGCGGCGGCAAGTGTGCGTGTTCGGATCGACGAGCAGGTCGCCGATCCGCAGAACCTGTGCGCCGCCGCGAGTTCGGCGGCGAAGCAGGGCCCGGATGCGGGCGAGCAGCACCACATAGGAGAATGGTTTGCTCAGGTAGTCATCGGCTCCGGTGTCCAAGCCTTCGGCCTCGTCGTATTCGCCGTCCTTGGCGGTCAACATCAGCACCGGTGTCTCGTGGCCTTCCTCGCGCAGCGTGGCACACACGCGGTAGCCGTTCATGCCGGGCAGCATGATGTCGAGAATGATCAGGTCGTATTCGGTGGTAGTGGCACGGTGCAGCCCCTCGGCGCCGTCGTGGACGACGTCCACGGCAAAACCCTCGGCGGACAACCCCTTTGCGAGGGCGAGAGCAAGGCGCTTCTCGTCCTCCACGATCAGCAGACGCATCCACCTAGCGTGGCAGACCGTTGCTGAAACGGGCTTCAGCCGGGTTCAGCTCTGCTTCAGCTTCGCCTTGCCGCAGTGGTGACCGATCCCAGAGCAGCACTCCCGCAGGAGGTTTCACCATGACTACCGTTCTCCGCCGCGCATTCGCCGGTCTTCGTTGGGTGATTGTCGGCGCTACCGCCGCTGTTGTCGTCGCCGGCGGGAGCCTCGCCCTCGCCGCCTTCGCGACCGGCGGCAATTACTGGAACACGGTCTCTTTCGAGCCGTCCGAATCGAACTGGTCGCTCGTCGCGAACTCGACCGTCACCCGGCAGCAGGCCATCGACACAGCGGTCGACGCTGTGCCGGGCGGCCGGGTGACGTCCGCCGAGATCGACAAGGAAGCCGGCACCGCGGTGTGGGAGGTCGAGCTCACCAGCCCCGATGGTGTGGAGCACGAAGTGATCATCGACGCGAGCAGCGGCAAGGTGCTCTCCACTGTCAACCACGACTGATCACCCCGCGCGGGTCGGTAGGCCCCCAACCGATCCGACAGCATTGTCGAGCCGCCGTGCGGCCGAGACCACCGCAGGAGGTCATCGGCTACTCGAGACCCTGGACTCCGGTCGGTGACGGGACTGTCACCGACCGGAGTCTCCGGTTTGCCGTGTCGTAGCTGATTTCGCACTCATGTGCTCCGCGCGGGGGTAGCCTCAAAGAGTCCGCTCGAGGAATCGGGGCTGCGATGCACGAAATGGCTATCACCCAGAGCGTCATCGAGGCAGTGTGCGAGCACGCCGCGGGACGGCAGGTGCGTTCGGTCACCGTCGAGGTCGGCGCGCTGTGCGCGGTGGTGCCCGAGGCGATGCGCTTCTGCTTCGATCTGGTCGCCGAGACGACGGTGGCGGCGGGGGCGGAGCTGATCCTGGTGGAGATTCCGGGCGTCGCGGCGTGCCGGACCTGTGACGCCGAATTCCGTCTTGCCGATCCGATCCTGCTCTGTCCCTGCGGTAGCGCCGACGTGGAGATCCGGTCCGGGCGCGAGCTTCGTATCCGATCGATGGAGGTGAGCGAGACATGTGCGCAACCTGTGGATGTGGCGACAACGCCGCAGCGGTGATTCGCGTCCCGCACGACCGGCGCCATGAGGACGGCCACGACCACTCGTCCGGGCACGACCATGGTCACCACGACCACGACCACGCGCACGGCCCCGGCGCCGACCATGTCCATCTGCCCGCCACCGAGACGGTCAACTTGGAGTTGAAGGTCCTGGCCAAAAACGACGAACTGGCGCAGCGCAACCGCGCCTGGCTGGCCGATCGCGACATTCTCGCATTCAATATGACCAGTTCGCCGGGCGCGGGCAAGACGACGCTGCTGGAGCGGACCATCCGTGAACTCGGCGAGACGCCGATCGCGGTGATCGAGGGTGACCAGGAGACGCAGCTGGATGCCGAGCGGATCCAGGCGACCGGCTGCCGCGTCGTCCAGGTCAATACCGGCGCGGGATGCCACCTCGATGCCGAGATGATGTCGCACGCGCTGGAGACCCTCGATCCGGCGCCGGGCACGCTGCTGTTCGTCGAGAACGTCGGCAATCTGGTCTGCCCGGCGCTGTTCGATCTCGGCGAGCAGGACAAGGTCGTGGTCATCTCGGTGACCGAGGGGACCGACAAGCCACTGAAATACCCCCACATGTTCCAGGCGGCCGGCCTGGTGCTCGTGAACAAGATTGATCTGCTGCCCTACGTCGATTTCGACCTGGACAGATGTCGTGCCTACGCCGCCTCGGTACACCCCGGTATCGAGGTCATCCCGCTCTCGGCGACCACCGGAGAAGGGTTGTCGCGCTGGTACGACTGGCTCGCGGCGAAGCGCCGCGCAGCCAGATCGGCGGCTCTTGAGGAAGCCGCCGGGCGGGCCTAATATGACGTGACCAGGATCACAATCTTGGGCGGCCGTCTTCGAGAAAGGGGAGATCGGCTCCCGGTGGTCCACTGCGGAAGGTGGCAGTCAGATGCCCACTCGAGAAGCAGTACAAGCCGAAGACACACTGATCCACGTTCTCTGGATCAATGCAGGACTCAGCTGTGACGGTGACTCGGTCGCCTTGACCGCGGCCACCCAGCCGAGCATCGAAGAAATCGCTCTCGGCGCTCTTCCCGGTCTACCGAAAATCGCGGTGCACTGGCCGCTCATCGACTTCGAGTGCGGCCCGAACGGTGGCGCCGACGACTTTCTGGAGTGGTTCTTCAAGGCCGACCGTGGCGAACTCGATCCGTTCGTCCTGGTGGTGGAGGGGTCTATCCCGAACGAGCAACTCCACGAGGACGGCTACTGGTGCGGGTTCGGCAATAATCCTGCGACCGGCCAGCCCATGACGACCAGCCAGTGGCTGGACCGTCTCGCGCCGAAGGCGACCGCCATCGTGGCAGCCGGCACCTGCGCGACCTACGGCGGCATCCACGCGATGGCGGGTAACCCGACCGGAGCGATGGGTGTGCCGGATTATCTCGGCTGGGAGTGGAAGAGCAAGGCGGGAATTCCGATCGTCTGCGTTCCCGGCTGCCCGATCCAGCCGGACAATCTGTCGGAGACGCTCACCTATCTGCTCTATATGGCGACCGGACAGGCGCCGATGATCCCGCTCGACGAAGCGCTCCGGCCCAAGTGGCTGTTCGGCGCGACCGTGCACGAGGGTTGCGACCGCGCGGGTTACTACGAGCAAGGGGAATTCGCCACCGAGTACGGCTCGCCGACCTGCATTGTGAAGCTGGGATGTTGGGGCCCGGTGGTCAAGTGCAACGTGCCCAAGCGTGGGTGGATCAACGGCGTCGGCGGCTGCCCGAACGTCGGCGGCATCTGCATCGGATGCACCATGCCGGGTTTCCCGGACAAGTTCATGCCGTTCATGGACGAACCGCCCGGCGGAAAGCTCTCGTCCACCGCGTCCGGGCTCTACGGATCGGTGATCCGCAGCCTTCGGCACATCACCGGCCGCACGGTCGACAAGGAGCCGCACTGGCGGCACAAAGGTCAGAAGCTCGACACCGGCGCGACTCGAACCTGGTAGGAGGATCTCCGATGACACAGATCATCCCCGAGCCGTCGCACCGAACGATCGATCCGGACCGTCTTGTCGAGATGGCCTGGGACCCGATCACTCGCATCGTCGGCAGCCTCGGCATCTACACCAAGATCGACTTCGAGAACCGGGAAGTGGTCGAATGCCACAGCACGTCGTCCATCTTCCGCGGCTACTCGATCTTCATGCGTGGCAAGGATCCGCGGGACGCGCACTTCATCACCAGCCGCATCTGCGGCATCTGCGGTGACAACCACGCGACCTGTTCGTGCTACTGCCAGAACATGGCCTACGGGGTGAAACCGCCGCATCTCGGCGAGTGGATCGTCAATCTGGGCGAGGCCGCCGAGTACATGTTCGACCACAACATCTTCCAGGAGAACCTGGTCGGCGTGGACTTCTGCGAGAAGATGGTCGCCGAGACCAATCCCGGTGTGCTGGCCAAGGCGGAGAACACCGACGCGCCGCACGCCGGTGACCACGGCTACCGCAAGATCGCCGACATCATGCGCGCGCTCAACCCGTTCACCGGCGAGTTCTACCGGGAGGCGCTGCAGGTCAGCCGCTATACCCGGGAGATGTTCTGCCTGATGGAAGGCAGGCACGTGCACCCGTCGACGCTCTACCCCGGTGGCGTCGGCACCGTCGCGACGATTCAGCTGATGACCGACTACACGTCCCGGCTGATGCGCTACGTCGAGTTCATGAAGAAGGTCGTGCCGATGCACGACGACCTGTTCGACTTCTTCTACGAGGCGTTGCCCGGTTACGACCAGGTCGGCCTGCGGCGTACGCTGCTGGGTTGCTGGGGCTCGTTCCAAGACCCCGAGTTCTGCAACTTCTCCTACAAGGATATGGAGGACTGGGGCCGCAAGATGTTCGTCACCCCGGGTGTCGTGGTGGACGGCAAGCTGCTCACCACGTCCCTGGTCGACATCAACCTCGGCATCCGAATCCACCTGGGCAGTTCGTATTACGAGGACTGGACCGACCAGGAGATGTTCGTCTCGAACGATCCGCTCGGCAACCCGGTGGACCGGCGCCACCCGTGGAACCAGCACACCAATCCCCGGCCGCAGAAGCGCGATCTCGAGGACAAGTACAGCTGGGTGATGTCGCCGCGCTGGTTCGACGGCACGAACCACCTCGCCCTGGACACCGGTGGCGGCCCGCTGGCGCGGCTGTGGTCGACGGCGTTGGCCAATGTGGTCGACATCGGCTATGTGAAATCGACCGGGAACAGCGTGCAGATCAACCTGCCCAAGACCGCGCTGAAAGGTCCGGTCACTTTGGAATGGAAGATCCCCGCGTACGGCAGCAACACCATCGAACGCAACCGGGCCCGCACCTACTTCCAGGCATACGCGGCGGCGTGCGCGTTGCACTTCGCAGAGAAGGCCCTCGCGGAGATCCGGGCCGGCCACACCAAGACCTGGGAAAAATTCGAGGTGCCGGATGAGGGCATCGGCTGCGGCTTCACCGAGGCGGTGCGCGGCGTGCTGTCCCACCACATGGTGATCCGGGACGGGAAGATCGCGAATTACCACCCCTACCCGCCGACGCCGTGGAACGCCAGCCCGCGCGACAGCTATGGCACGCCGGGTCCGTACGAGGACGCGGTGCAGGGCCAGCCGATCTTCGAGGAGAACAACCGCGACAACTTCAAAGGCATCGACATCATGCGCACCGTGCGCAGCTTCGATCCCTGCCTGCCCTGCGGCGTGCACATGTACCTCGGCAACGGGCAGACGTTGGAGAAGCTGCACTCCCCGACACAGACGCTGACCGGGGAGTGAGTCCATCGGGCGAAGCGACGGGAGGTGACGGTGGACGATCCACGCAACGATCACGATGACGCGACGACCGACGACCGTTGGCGCGAGGCAGGTGATCGGATCGAGACCCTGCTGGAGGCGACTGCGGCCGGTGGCACCTCGGCCCGTGAGCGTGCCGAACGGTTGGTGCGCGAGGTCGCCGAACTCTACGGAGCGGGCCTGACTCGGATAGTCCGGGTGCTGGACCCGGCGGCGATCGAGCGGCTGACCCGTGACGATCTGGTCGCGAGTCTGCTGCTGGTGCATGGGCTGCATCCACACGACGTGCACACCAGGGTGCGCACGGCGCTGGATAGCGTGCGCCCGTACCTCGGGTCGCACGGCGGCGATGTCAGCTTGGTCGACATCGTCGACGGCGTGGTGCGTCTGGAGCTGGCGGGCAGCTGCCGCAGTTGCCCGTCGTCGTCGGTGACACTGGAGCTGGCGGTCGAGGACGCGGTGCGGGCGGCGGCGCCGGAGATCGAGTCCATCGAAGTCGTTGCCGCGCAGGCGGAGCCGACGGGGCTGATCGCTTCCGACTCGCTGTTCTCCCATGTGCACGCGGATCACCAACAATCCGGCAGCTGGATCGCGGCCCCCGAACTGGGCGAGTTGGACCCCGGCGAGGTGGGCGGGTACGCGATCGGCGGGCTTACGGTGCTGGCCTGTCGGGTGGGTGACACGGTGTTCGCCTACCGAGACCACTGCCCGGCGTGCGATAACTCACTCGCCGGCGCCGTGCTGCATCGCCGCCTCGGCTTCGCGGTCGGCGACGCGGTCCTGCGCTGTCCGACCTGCGGCGCGCACTTCGACGTCGTGCACGCCGGTGCGCGGGTGGATGGCGACGGACACCTCGAGCCGCTTCCGGTGCTCGTGCGCTCCGGCGAACTGTCGGTGGCGGTGCCGGTGGGGGTGCATGGGTGAACACACCGTTTCAGGTCCTGCAACGCATCACCGCGGACCGCCCACCCGCGCCGCGGGTGGGTGATCGGTGTGAGATGTGCGCCGAGCCGATCGCCGACGAGCATCAGCATGTCGTGAATGTCGAAGGCAGACAACTGATGTGTGTCTGCCGTAGCTGTTATCTGCTGTTCGTCGACCAGCAGGCCGCCCTGCGTTATCGGGCGGTGCCGGATCGGTATCTCGCGTTTCCCGGATTCACGATCAGTCAAGGGGAGTGGGACGCGTTGGAGATCCCGGTGGGCCTCGCGTTCTTCTTCCGCAACTCCATGCTGGACCGGACCGTCGCGTTCTATCCGGGGCCGGCGGGCGCAACCGAATCGGAACTCCCGCTGGCGGAGTGGAATTCGATTCTGGCTCGGCACCCCGAACTGGACGTGCTCGCCGCCGACGTCGAGGCGTTGCTGATCCGGGTGCCCGAACGTGGGACCGCGGCGGCCAGCTGTCTGCTGCTGCCGATCGACACGTGCTATGAGTTCGTCGGCCGGATGCGGATGCTGTGGCGCGGCTTCGACGGAGGGCAGGACGTGCGGCACTACCTGGACGAGTTCTTCGATACCGTGTCGGCCCGCGCTCGACCGGGTGGTGCGGCATGAGCCCGGTCTATTCGACAACATTCGCCGTGCTGGGAATGAAGCCGGAGCCGTACGCCGTTGCGCCGATCTTGTCCGCCCGGGTCGGTATCGCCGCGCTCGTGGAGGAACCCGTGCACGCGATCGCGCTGCGCGCGCAGGTGCGCATAGAGCCGTTCCGGCGCGGCTACTCGGAAGAGGAGAGCGCGGGATTGGTCGACCTGTTCGGTCCGCGCGAGCGTTGGCGCGACACGCAGCGATCATTCCTCTGGATGCACTGCGCCACGATGGTTCCCGGCTTCACCGGCGGCGCCGAGGTGGACCTGCCGATGCCGTGTACGTATGACTTCGAGGTAACCGGGTCGAAGTATCTGCACGCGCTGCGCGAGGGCACGGTGCCGCTGCTGTTCCTGTTCAGTGGCACGGTCTTCATCAAGGGCAGCACTGGATTCGCGATCCAGCAGATTCCCTGGGACCGTGACGACCGGTTCGACATGCCGGTCTCGGTCTGGCACGACCTCATGGCGGCCCACTTCCCGAATACCGGCTGGCTACGCCTGCACCGCGACACTCTCGGCGCGCTTGCCACCTACAAGGCCGGGCACGGCCTGCTCGGGTTCGACGAGACGGTGCACAAGCTGCTGGCCGCTTCGGCGGAGCTACCATGACCGCCGCCGATCCCCGAGTCAGGGCTCGCGCTGTCGCCGACGCGGTGCTCTACGAGGGCTATCTGCTCTATCCCTATCGGGCGAACTCGCGCAAGAACCAGTCGCGCTGGCAGTTCGGTGTGTTGGGACCGGATGGGGCCGCGGCGACCGGGCTCGGTGAGGAGTCCTCGATATCGGCGCAGTGTCTGATCGATCCCGGCGCGGACCCCGTGCTCACCATGACTATCCGGTTTCTCCAGCTACAACGGAGGCAGGTGGTGGACGGCGCAGGCACTCCAGTCTCGGAACTGAGCCTCGGCGCGCAGTCGTGGTTGTCCTGGGACGAGGCGGTCGCGCAAGAACTCGTCGTCGGCCCGCTGACGCCGGCAGCCCTCACCCGGCCACTGCAGGTGCCGGGTGGAACCGACACCGACGAGATCACCGACTCGTCAGGGCGGGCGGTAGGGGCATTCGTCCGGACCAGGCTGCCGCTCGCCGGCGAACTCGAGCTGGCGGTCGACCACGACGGCCGGTATCGCCGGCTCACGGTGACGGTCCGCAACGTGGGCCCGGCCGCGACCGACAAACAGGACGCCATCGCCCGCTCACTGATCGGCGCGCATGTCATCGCGGACATCGTCGACGGGCAGTTCGTCTCGCTGCTCGAACCACCGCCCGACGCAACGGCCGCGGCGCAACGCTGTACTCGGCACCGCTGCTTTCCCGTGCTCGCCGGACCGCCTGGCGATGACAGCGTGCTGCTGATCTCGCCGATCATCCTCTACGACCACCCGGAAATAGCCGAGCAGAGCGAGGGACCGTTGTTCGACTCCACCGAGATCGACGAGATCCTCACCCTGCGCGTGATGACGATGACCGACGAGGAGAAGGCACAGGCGCGCGCGACCGATCCGCGCGCCGCCGAGATCATCGACCGCTGCGACAGCATGACGCCCGAGGCGATGCGGCAACTGCACGGCGTCCTGCGTGACCCGCATCTCGACCGGCCGCAACTGATTCCGGAGATACCGGACGGCATAGATTGGTGGGACCCGTTGGCCGACAACGCCGTTCGTCCCGATTCCGATGCGGTGGCGGTCGGGGGCGTGCTGGTGCGCAAGGGCAGCCGGGTCCGGTTGCGTCCGTCCCGGCGGGCCGACGCCCAGGATCTGTTCTTCGACGGCAAGCCCGCCCGGGTCATCTCGGTACACGAAGACGTGGACGGACAGGCGCACGTCGGGGTCGTGCTGGATGACGACCCCGCGGCCGATCTGCACGAGTGGTATGGCCGCTACCTCTATTTCGCGCCCGACGAACTGGAACCACTCGACAGCCCCGAGAAGTGAAAGGAAGTCCGCTATGGAAACGGTGGGAGTGATCTCGACGGCCGTTGTGGCCGTGCTGGCGGTGTCCGGTCTGTACCTCGGCTTGCGTTCGATACCGGATATCCGGCGCTACCTGAAGATCCGACACATGTAGCGGTCGACCGGAAGGGAATCACCATGGGTAACCAACGAGAAGAGCCCCAAGCCGCACGCGGCGAGCCAGGGTCGCGCGACACCGGCTCGGACACCGTATCCGGCGGCCCGAGCGGTCGCGAACCGGGCGATATCGAACACGAAGAGACGACCTCCGCGCACGGCACCGACGATGAACGCCGGACGGAGTTCACTACGACGCCCTCCTCCGGCGCCGGGTCACCGACCCCGCCGTACGAGGGACGCAAACAGACCGCGAACGATCCGAGCGAGACGGCGACCGGCAAGGTCGACGACGCAGATGTCGGCGGTGCGACGGCGCCGACCGACGGGGAGGGGTGAGCCGACGGCCAGGGTGCTGATCGCCGGGATCGGCAACATATTCCTCGGCGACGACGGATTCGGACCCGAGGTGGTGCGGCGGCTGCCGCACCACCCCGACCTCGACGTGCGCGTGGTGGACTACGGCATTCGCGGTATGCACCTCGCCTACGACCTGCTCGATGCCTGGGACGCGCTGGTGCTGATCGACGCGCTGCCCGATCGTGACGCGCCGGGCACCGTCGAGGTATTCCGCGCCGTCCCCGAGGATGCCGACACCGCGCAACTCGACGCGCACGCCATGACCCCGGCTGCCGTGTTCGCGGGGGTGCGGGCACTGGGCGGCGCGCTGCCGCCGACCGTCGTCGTCGGCTGCCAGGTCGCCTCGGTGGCGGAGGGGATCGGCCTGTCCGGGCCCGTCGCCGCCGCGGTGGACGCCGCGGTGGACGCCGTCGGCCGTGTGCTCGCCGACCTGGTGTCGGTCGATGGTCGGCCCGGAGCGACTGCGCAGGTCGGCGCGGCCCCCGACTGCGAGACGCCGCCGTCACCGGCCACGGTGCGACAGGAGGAATGACCGATGTGTCTTGGCATCCCGGGACGAGTGGTGGACATTCCAGACGGCTACCACGGCCAGATCGCGCTCGTCGACGTGTCCGGCGAGCGGCGAAAGGTCAATATCGGCCTCCTCGACGACGACCCGGCGCAGCCGGGGGACTGGGTGATCATCCACATGGGCTTCGTCGTGGAGAAAACCGATGAGGCGGGCGCCGCGGCGGCACTGGACGGCCTGCGTCTGCTGCAGCGCGGAGACCAGCCATGACCGTCGAGCGGTTGCGCCGCCGCTTGCTCGTGCGTGGCGTGGTGCAGGGAGTCGGATTCCGGCCGTTCGTCTACACCACCGCCGCTGAACTGGCGCTGTCCGGCAGCGTGGGCAATGACAGCAGCGGCGTGATCATCGAAATCGAAGGCGCGCGAGCGGCTCTGGACGCCTTCGCGGAGCGGCTACGCCGGCGGCCGCCGTCACTGGCGGTAGTCGAATCGGTCGACCAGACAGATATTCCGGTGCGCGGCGGTACCGGATTCCACATTGCCGACACCACCCACGACGGCGGTGGACGCACGCTTGCCTCACCCGATGTCGCGCTCTGCGTGGACTGCGAGCGTGAACTACGCGATCCGGCCGATCGCCGCTACCGCCACCCGTTCGTCAACTGCACCAATTGCGGCCCGCGGTTCACCATCATCGCGAGCTTGCCCTACGACCGAGAACGGACTTCGATGGCGGACTTCGCGATGTGCGAGCGCTGCGCTCGCGAATACGCGGACCCGGCCGACCGCCGTTTTCACGCCCAGCCGATCGCTTGCCCTGATTGCGGCCCGACGCTGGCGTATTCGGGGCCCGGCTCCGGCGATCCGCTGTCCGCCGCGCGAGAGCTGCTGCGCGCGGGCGGAATTCTCGCGGTCAAAGGTATCGGTGGCTATCACCTCGCGTGCGACGCCGGCAACGAGGCGGCGGTGGCCGAGCTGCGCAGGCGTAAACGCCGCGGCGACAAGCCCTTCGCGGTCATGGCTCCCGATCTGGCCACGGCTCGAACCATCGTCGCGGTGGACGATGCCGCCGCCGCGCTGCTGACCGGCCCGGCGCGGCCGATCGTGCTGCTTCCCCGCCGGTCGGCGCCCGCGGGAGTCCGTCGGGCCGACGACGATCCGGCGGCCTCCGGGTACGCTGCCGAATCCGTGGCGCCAGGCAATCCGGACCTGGGCGTACTGCTCGCTTACACCCCGCTACACCTGTTGCTGTTCGGCCTAGCCGGTGATCCGCCTGGTCCACGGGTATTGGTGATGACATCGGGCAATCTCGGCGGCGAGCCGATTTGTTATGCGGACGGCGACGCGCGCACTCGACTCGCCGGGTTGGCCGACGGGTGGCTGTCGCACAACCGGCGGATCCTGGTGCCCTGCGATGACTCGGTGGTGCGGGTACTCGACGGCCACGAGCTGCCCGTTCGTCGTTCGCGCGGTTACGCGCCGCTGCCGCTCGCGCTGCCGGTCGCGGTGGCGCCGACGCTCGCGGTCGGCGCCGATCTGAAGAACACCTGCGCCGTGGCCGACGGCCGCTACGCCTGGCTGAGCCAGCACATCGGCGATATGGACGACCTGGCCACGCTGCGGTCCTTCGATGCCGCGCAGCGGCATCTGGAAGAGCTCACCGGGGTGCGCCCGGTGCAGTTGGTCGCCGACGCGCATCCGGGATACCGCTCCGCCGCATGGGCGCGCAGGCACGCGGGCGAGCGCGCGGTGTACACCGTGCAGCACCACCACGCGCATATCGCCGCCGTGATGGGCGAACACGGACTCGCCGCCACCGACCAGGTCGTCGGCATCGCCTTCGACGGCACCGGATTCGGTCCGGACGGCGCGGTGTGGGGCGGCGAGGTCCTGCTGGCCGGCTACAAGGGGTACCGGAGGCTGGCCCACCTGAAATACGTGCCGCTTGCCGGGGGAGATCTCGCGGTCCACCGGCCCTACCGTATGGCGTTGGCGCATTTGTGGGCGGCCGGCCTCGACTGGACCGAGGAGATTCCCGCGGTCGCGGCCTGCCCGGCCGAGGAAAGGCGGGTGCTGGCTCACCAATTCGAGACCGGGCTGGGCTGCGCACCCACCTCCAGCATGGGGAGGTTGTTCGACGCGGTCTCCTCGGTGATCGGGGTGCGGCACGTGGTGGACTACGAAGCCCAGGCGGCGATCGAGTTGGAAGGGCTGTCCCGCGGCGCGGTCGCGGGCGCGACCGACTATCGGTTTTCCTACGGCGCGGGCGATCCCGCCGTGCTCGATGCCGGGCCCGTAGTCGCGGCCGTATCAGCCGATGTCCGCCGCGGCGTGCCCGCCGCCGTGGTCGGCGCGCGGTTTCATGCGGCAGTCGCCCGGCTGGTGCTCGACTTGGCGCTGCGCTACGCCGCGCCTGCGACCGCCGTCGCGCTGTCCGGCGGCGTCTTCCAGAACGCCCTGCTGCTCACGCGGTCGTGTGCGCTGCTGCGAGACAACGGATTCACCGTGATCAGCCATCGCCGAGTGCCGCCCAACGACGGCGGCCTCGCGTTCGGCCAACTCCTCGCGTGCGGCGCGGGATGAGGGAAGGAGAGCAACGATGTGTCTAGCGGTACCAGGGAAAGTGCTCAGCCTGCACGAACGGGACGGCACGTTGATGTCGGTCGTCGACTTCGGCGGCGTGCACAAGGACGTGTGCTTGCAATACATCCCGGACGCGGCCGTCGGCGACTACGTCGTGGTCCACGTCGGCTTCGCGATCCAGCGACTGGACGAGGAGTCCGCGCTGAAGACACTGGCCGAGTTCGAGCACCTCGGGGTACTGAATGAGGAATTCGGCGACGGCTTCGCCATCGCCGCCAAACAGGCGGGTCTCGACAATCCAGCGGCCGAGCCGCGAAGCGAGCGACCAGAGGTGACGCCATGAAGTATCTGGACGAATTCAGCAATCCCGAGCTGGCCCAGCGTTTGCTCGATCGGATCCGCGCCGCGACGAGCAGGCGCTGGGCCATCATGGAAGTCTGTGGCGGGCAAACGCATTCGATCATCCGGCACGGCATCGACCAGTTGCTGCCCGATCAGATCGAGATGATTCACGGCCCTGGCTGCCCCGTGTGCGTCACGCCGCTCGAGGTGATCGACAAGGCGCTGGAGATCGCCGCTCGGCCCGGCGTGATCTTCTGCTCGTTCGGCGACATGCTGCGCGTGCCGGGCAGCAGCAAGGATCTGTTCCGGGTCAAGAGCGAAGGCGGTGACGTCCGGGTGGTCTACTCGCCACTGGACGCGCTCAACCTGGCCAAGGAGAACCCTGATCGCGAGGTCGTGTTCTTCGGCATCGGTTTCGAGACCACGGCACCCGCGAACGCCATGACGGTCTACCAGGCGAAACGGCTCGGCATTCGGAACTTCTCGCTGCTGGTGTCGCATGTGCTCGTGCCGCCGGCCATCGCCGCGATCATGGAGTCGCCCAGCTGTCGGGTGCAGGGATTCCTCGCGGCCGGGCACGTCTGCACCGTGATGGGCACCGCGGAATACCCACCGCTGGCCGAGAAATATCGGGTCCCCCTGGTGGTCACCGGATTCGAGCCGCTGGACATCCTGGAGGGCATCCGCCGCACCGTGCTGCAACTGGAAGCGGGTCGGCACGAACTGGAAAACGCCTATCCACGGGCGGTCGCCGCGGCGGGCAACCCGGCCGCGAAAGCCATGCTGCAGGATGTGTTCGAAGTGACCGACCGGGCATGGCGCGGCATCGGAATGATCCCGAGCAGCGGCTGGCGGCTGTCGGAGCGCTATCGCGAGTTCGACGCCGAACACCGCTTCTCGGTAGGCGACCTGCACACCGCCGAGTCCTCGATCTGTCGTTCGGGCGAGGTGCTGCAGGGACTCATCAAACCGCACGAGTGCGCGGCCTTCGGTAAGCAGTGCACGCCGCGAAACCCGCTGGGCGCCACCATGGTGTCCTCGGAGGGCGCGTGCGCCGCGTATTACCTGTACCGCCGGCTCGATCTCCCGGCGGAGGTGGCGCATGCCTGAGCACGGCACGGCTCCCGTCGCCGTCGACATGGAGGGCTGGGTGTGCCCGATGCCGCTGCGGGATTCGCCGACCATCGTGATGGGACACGGCGGTGGCGGTGCGATGTCCGGCGAACTGATCGAGCATCTGTTCCTGCCCGCGTTCGGCTCGGCGGCGCACGCGGAGATGGGCGATTCCGCGGTGGTCACGCTCGGCGGTGCCCGGCTGGCGTTCTCCACGGACTCGTTCGTGGTCAAGCCGCTCGTGTTCCCCGGCGGCACGATCGGCGAACTCGCGGTCAACGGCACGGTGAACGACCTGGCCATGGCCGGTGCGCGGCCCATGGTGCTGTCGACCGCGTTCATTCTGGAGGAGGGCACCGCGCTGGCCGACATCGCGCGTATCGCGCAGGCGGTGGGCACCGCGGCTTTGGCGGCAGGGGTCCAGTTGGTCACCGGGGACACCAAGGTGGTCGACGCGGGTCACGGTGACGGGATCTACCTCAACACCGCGGGCATCGGTCTGGTCGACCCCGGTGTCGACATTCGTCCGCAGCGCGCGACACCGGGCGACGTCGTGCTGGTCAGCGGTGACATCGGGGTACACGGTGTCGCGGTGCTGAGCTGCCGTGCCGGATTGGAGTTCGGCACGACCGTGCTCAGCGACACCGCTGCTCTGCACGGATTGGTCGCGGCGATGCTGGCGACCGGCGCCGACGTGCACGTGCTGCGCGATCCCACCCGCGGCGGCGTCGCCGCGTCGCTCAACGAGATCGCTCGGGCCGCGAAGGTCGGCGTGGCGCTGGATGAGCGGCAGCTTCCGGTTCCGGACGGGGTGCGCGACGCGTGCGGGTTGCTCGGGTTGGACCCGATGTATGTGGCCAACGAGGGCAAACTCCTCGCGTTCGTCGCCCCCGAGGACGCCGATCGGGTGCTCGCGGCGATGCGGGAACACCCGCTGGGTGCACAGGCCGCGGCAATCGGTCGTTGCGTCGACGAGCATCCCGGGATGGTGGTGGCCCGCACGGCCCTCGGCGGCACCCGTGTGGTGGACCTGCCCGCGGGAGAGCAGCTGCCGCGTATCTGTTGAGACGGCGGGCGTCGCCGTTGGGAGCGAGAAGGCGAGGTGGTGGTCATCGTCGAGGTCGCCGACACTTCTGCGGCGCCGCGTGTCGCGCCGGCCGGGCTGGACCGGTGGCGCGGTGGCGCGGTGGCGATCGTCGTCGTCGCGCTCGGGATCGGCGCACAGCGGATGAGCTCGATCTTGGCCGGCCGACCCGGCGACACCGACAGTCGGGCGGCGTGGATCGATGCTCTCGATCTCGGTGCGCTCGGTCTGCTCGTCGTTGGCCGTTTCCTCCCTACCTGGGTGATCGCTCCTACCTGGGTGATCGCTGTCCGCGCGTGGCGATTCGGCGTGCCGCAGCAGCGGCGGTGCGTCTACCGCGGCGACCTGGGGCGGGACTGATGACAAGCGGCGGAGCGGAGATGTTCGCCCGGTATGCGTATGCCCCAAACCGGCTCGGTTACTGCGGGCCGCCCGATGCGGCGGCGCTGCGGGACGGGTCGGACGACGAGGTGCGGGCGCTGGCGCGGCATTTCACCGGTGCGTGGCCGTACCTGCGGGCGATGGCGACGATGACCGGGATCGCCGACCCGCTGGATCGCCGCCTTGTGGAGTCCTACTGGCTGGGTGGCGGCATCGGGGTGGACCTGGACCCCGCCGAGTTCACCGCCGAGTTGCTGGCATTACTGGGCCCGGCTGCGGGCGGGTACTGGACGCATCTGGGTCCGGAGTTGGCCGACGAGGCCGCGGCCAACCACTGCTTTCACGTCTTCGGCGTGTACCCGTGGTCGCGGCTGGTCGGGCAGGGCAATGGACATCCGGTGCACGTGCTCGACAGTTGCCGGATCACCTGGGGGACGGTGCTGGATAGCACCGAGACCGAGATCGCGCTGCGCTGTCGTGGTCTGAGTTGGGATGGACGGCGGCTGGGGCTCTCGGCGGAAACGGTGCGGTCGGTGCCGGTCGGGGTGGACGGCTACCCGGCGGCGCCGGTCTCAGCCGGCGATCAGGTCGCGCTGCATTGGGGGCGGCTGTGCGGACAGCTGGACGACGCCCAAGTGCGCGCCCTCGCGGCGAGCACGGAGCGTCAGTTGGAGGTCACCAATCGGCGACTGGCGACGCGCTGAGCCGAGAGGTCGGTGGCCGACCACGGGACAGTGACACCGATCGCTACAGCCTTACCGGTGATCTCGTCACCGCGCTGTACCGGGGACGCCGACTCCGATACTCAGGGGCGGGCTGCCGCGTAGAGGATCTCGCGCATGCCGGGCAGCGATTCCTGGTCTGCTCGCCAGACCAGCCGCAGGCTGAGATCCGGCAGTGGGATGTCGAGGGGGACCAGGGTGCCGGCGCGGAGACTGTCGTCGACCGCGAACCGGGGAAGTAGCGAGATTCCGAGTCCGTGCTCGGCCCATGCGCGCATCACCGGGACTCCGCCGACTTTGATTCGCTGGGGACCGGAACCGAGGATTTCGGTCCCCGCCATCCAGAACGAGCACTCCGGGACGTTGACCAATAGTCGCTCGTTGTCGAGGTCGCCCGGGATCAGCCCGACTCGCGCAGCCAGCGGGTGGGTCGGTGCGGACACCAGGACGAGGGGGACTGGGTCGAGGTCGAGAAAGGTGAGTGGTTCCACGGGTGCGGGGAAGCCGAGACCGCCGATGTCAGCACCCGAGTCCAGCAGCAGGGCCGCGTCGAGTCGTCCCCCGATCAGGTCGGCGAGGAGTCCGTCCCGGGCGCGTTCGGAGTGGATCTCGACGTCGATATCGGGTCGGCGTTCGGCGAGCCGTGCGAGGACATGCGGCACATGCGACCCGGCCAGGGTTTCCAGTGCGCCGAGCCGTAGTAGCGGCCGTTGGCCTCGGACATCGCGGATGGCCTGCGCGGCCTGGTCGAGCAGCGACCGTGCCCAGACCTGCAGCCGTTGCCCGGCCGGGGTCGGCTGCATTCCCTTGGCACTGCGCACGAACAAGGCGACGCCGAGTGCACCTTCGAGGGTCCGGATCTGCTGGGAGACGGACGAGGGTGCGAGGTCGAGCGCGACGGCGGCGTCGGTCACGGTCCGGTGCCGCACGACAGCTTCGAAGGTCTCGAGATGGCGTAGTTCCACGCGCCATGGAACTGCGCCGAGCATTCGGAAATTCCGAACGGCCTGTGCAGCCCTCGCGGTGGAGTCACCGGTCTGCCGAAATGCACAGTGAGTCCCGTGATCCCACCACCTGTGTCTTCGGGAGCTGTCTCAGACATGATCAATGTGAATACACCCGCGCCGGTGTCGTCGAATCCCCGTCCCGGAGGGGGTCGTACCCGCATGCTGGCGGGCATTTCGCTCGGCTACTTCATGGTGCTGCTGGATATGACGGTGCTGTCGGTCGCCGAGCCTGATCTGGCATCGTCGCTACGCACCTCGATGGCGGGGCTGCAGTGGACGACCACCGGCTACACCGTGGCGTTCGCAGCGCTGCTGCTGTCGGCCGGGGCCGCGGCGGATCGCTTCGGTGCCGAACGGCTCTTCCGGGCCGGGATCACGGTCTTCACCGCCGCGTCCCTACTCAGTGCGTTCGCCCCTGGGCTGTGGGGCTTGGTCATTCTGCGTGCGCTCTCGGGCGTTGCCGCGGCGGTGTGCGTGCCCGCGTCGATGGCGATGATCGCCCAGCTCTATCCGGAGTCCGCGGCGCGGGCGCGCGCGGTCTCGACGTGGACCGCGATCAGCGGTGCGGCCGTCGCGGCCGGTCCGATCGTGGGCGGCGCGCTGGTGGCCGTCGCTGGATGGCGGTCGGTCTTCTTGATCAACGTGCCGATCGGTCTGATCGTGCTGATCTCGACATTCGGCCGGGCAGTGGCCCGTTCGCGCAGTGACCGCCGGATCGACTGGCCCGCTCAGTTGGCGGCAGCCGTAGTGCTGGCCCTGTGCACGGACACGCTGATCGCTGCCGGCGCGCAGGCATGGACGCACGCCGCATGGTCGTTGGCGGGGCTCGGCGCCTCGGTGCTGACGTTCCGGGGCTTGGAACGCCGGAGCGCGACACCGGTGCTGAATCGGGCTCTGCTGCGGTCCATTCGGGTGCGGGCGGGGCTGCTTGCCGCCGCGGTGGTGAACTTCGCGCTGACCGGAGCGCTGTTCGTCCTGCCGCTGCTGTTACAGCGGGAAAGGCACCTGGACCCACTGGAGACCGGACTTGCCTTCCTGCCGCTGACTATTCCCTTTGCCGCCAACCCGCCGTTCACGGGCAAAATCGTGGCGCGAGTCGGTCCTCGTCGTCCGATTCTGGCCGGTCTTGCGTTGCTCGCCGGTGGAGGCGCCGTGCTGGCCGGTGTGGTCTTCGCCGACGGGAGCTACCCGTGGCTCGCGGCAGGCCTGTTGCTGACCGGCCTCGGCGTCTCCTACGCTTTGCCCGCTCTGGTCGTGGCCATGGTCGACGTTGCACCGGCCGGGACGGCCGGTGCGGTCGGCGGCCTGCTCAACGCCGTGCGCCAAGTCGGTGCGACCGTCGGTGTCGCCGTCATGGGTGCCGCGGTCGCCGCAGGTACCGGATGGGCTCTGCTGCTGTCGGCCGCGGTCTGCACGGTCGGCTGGTTCGTCTTCGCCATCGCGGGCCGTGCTGAGAGGAGCGGATGAGGCCGAACCGGGACGAACGGAGCCATTGATTCAGCAACGCCCCGCGCCTGCGCGCGTGATCAGTGCATTGATTCCCTGAGTCTTCGGCGAGACGAGTGGCCGTCCACGACAGCGCATCGGTCCGCGAAAGTCGACGGGGTTGTCCACGATGTCGCGCCAGCAGGCGCGACGACGCACGACGTCGGCCGCAGTCGCGATCCGGGTGAGCCGGGCCTCCCGTCGAGGCGTTGCTTGCCAGCGACCCGTCGACGCGCGCGGTCCCCCTGTCCGAGGGGTATGGCGCCGGTGCTGCCATGGGACTTGCGAGCCGAGCGAGAGCGCCACGGCGGTCCGCTCGCGTCCCCCGACCGAAGGTCGGGCACAATGCCGCTGCTCGACTTGTAGCGTTCGCCGCCGCGTCGAGTGACCGGCGTCCAACAGTTCCCCGGCAAGACACGGGCGCGTCTTGGACTTGTCGTCATCGATGGCCATGACTCCCAAGCCTGTCGCGCACCGCAGCCGGTCAGTGAGACGGGCCAGTCAGGTCGTAGACCGCGACGTTGCCGATGTGCACCGATGCGTAGTGTGCCGAGACCCAGTCGGCGATGTCCTTGTGCCCGGTCGGCCGCCACCATCCGTCTGACTGGTCGGTCCGCCCCGCGCCGGGTAGAGCTGTCGACTGAGCATGCACGCGCCACGAGTCGGGCAGCCGTACCTCCTGCACGAGATAATAGGTCACCTGGTGGGTGCGGACCATGGTGCGGAACTCGTCTAGCGTGGGAACCGGGTCGTCGGAGGTGAAGCCGCCGATCGCAATGACCGGGGTACGGCTGGCGAGTTCCAGGGTCGCGGCGACCGAGGAGCGGTCCACTGCGGCGGACCAGGTGGTCGTGGTGGCACGCAGCAACGCGGCCAAGGGCGGTTCGGTGTCTCCGTTCACGAACGACATCACCTCTTGGCGCGGATCATTCACCCGATCAGGCCGATCGGGCTCGGCGGGACCGACCGTCGGGTTGCCGCCGGTGTGCGCCTGCGGCAGGGTGGCCGCGGCGTACGCGGTCGAGCCGCCGATCCCGGCGAGCACGCCGACGACGACCAACACCGAGACCGACCTGGCCCGCACCCGCCGCGACACGGCGGGGAATGCGGTGGCGACCAGAGTGAGAGCCACCAATACCGAAACCACCGCGAGCGCCCAGCGCAAGCACGGCAGCCAGGTGGCATTGCGGTTCAGCAGCACGAACGCCCACAGGCCGGATGCGAGCACCAGTGCGGCAGCACCGATTCGGCCGAACGCGTCGTCGCGCCGACGCCACGCCTCGGCCACGCCGATCGAGAACATTCCGGCGACGGCGGGACCGATCGCCAGCGTGTAGTAGGCGTGCATGCCACCGCGCATCGTGGTGAACGCGACGCCGTCGATGATCAGCCACAGTCCGAACAGCAGCGCGGCCCCCCGCACCAGGTCGGTGCGCGGTGCGCGCCCGCGCGAGGCGAGGACCAGCGCGAAGGCGATCAGGGCAGCGGGAAGCAGCCAGGAGATCTCGAAGCCGATCTCACCGGTGAACAGCCGGGCCGGACCTGGCGCGCCGAATCCGCCGAACCCGCCGCGCTGCCCGACCGTGTGCGGCATCTCGTACCCGGCCGGCAGTGCGAATCGGTTCCCGCCGTGGTGGTTGTGCCCGAGGAAACGGGCGAAGCCGTTGTAGCCCAGTACCAGATCGAGGAACGTGTTGTTCGTCGACCCGGCCAGATACGGCCGCGACGACGCGGGCCACAGGATCGTCAGCAGCACGTACCAACCCGACGAGATGACCAGTGCCACCGCGGCGGCGAGCACATGGAGCAAGCGGTTTCGCAGCGAGGTCGGCGCCACGATCACATAGGCGAGCGCCAGCGCCGGCAGCACCATGAGCCCTTCGAGCATCTTCGCCAGGAACGCGAACCCGAGCGCCACGCCCGCCAGCATCAGCCAGCGGGCACTCGCCCGGCGCAACGATGCGGTCGTGCAGTACGCGCCCGCGGTCATCAGCAGCACCATCACCGCGTCCGGATTGTTGAACCGAAACATCAACGCCACCACCGGCGTCGCCGCCAGCACGGCGCCGGCCAACAGGCCCGCGCCTCGGCGTGCGGTCGCGGTGGTCACCGTCGCGTACAGCAGCGCGACCGCGGCAACGGCCATCAGTGCCTGTGGCACGAGCATGCTCGCGCTGCTGAACCCGAACAGCTGCCCCGACACTCCCATCACCCATTGCGAAACCGGCGGTTTGTCGACGGTGAGGAAGTTGCCCGGATCCAGCGAACCGAACAGCAGCGCCTTCCAGTCCTGCGCGCCGGACCAGGCGGCCGCGGCGTAGAAACCGTTGCCCATGCCGTTGACCGTGATCCGCCACAGATACGCGAAGGCGGTGCCGATCAGGAGTGCCGCCAGCCCGGCGCGCTCCCACCGTCGAACCGGGAGGAGTTCGACGGAATCGGGACGTGCGGGTGTCGTCTTCGCGTCGGGCAGGGCCGCGCCGGCACTGATCGCTGTCACCGCGGCAGTTTCGCAGGCGTCCTGGTGGGTTCGCTGCGTGTCGGCTGGCAATCAGCTGTGAGGCGCCTAGTTCGTCGGCGTGGTGGCGGCGGGATCGGATGTGGCACAGCGCAAGACGGACGATGGCCGCGCGGATCAACCGAGCGGCCATCGGTCTGCACACCGTGGATCGTCAGATCTTGCGGATGACCGTGACGACCTTGCCGAGGATCTGAGCATCGTTGCCGGGGATCGGTTCGAACACCGGGTTGTGCGGCATCAGCCAGACGTCCTTACCGGTGCGCTTGAACGTCTTCACCGTCGCTTCGCCGTCGATCATGGCGGCGACGATGTCGCCGTTGTCGGCCACGTTCTGCTGCCGGACGACCACCCAGTCACCGTCGCAGATCGCCGCGTCGATCATGGACTGGCCGACGACCTTCAGCAGGAACAGCGAGCCGTCACCGACCAGTTCGCGGGGGAGTGGGAAGACGTCTTCCACGGCCTGCTCGGCCAGGATCGGCCCGCCGGCGGCGATGCGTCCGAGCACCGGAACGAAGGTGGGCACCGGGTGCGCGGCGTCGACGGTGCTGTCGGCATCGTCGACGCCGCCGTCCACCACGGCGCCGGGCAGACCGGTCACCGAACGCACCACCTCGTCCAGGCCGCGAACATCTACCGCACGTGGACGATTCGGGTCGCGGCGCAGATAGCCCTTGCGCTCTAAGGCGCGCAGCTGATGGGCGACCGACGAGGTGGACGTCAGGCCGACGGCGTCGCCGATCTCGCGGATGCTCGGCGGGTAGCCGCGCTCGCTCACCGAGGTGCGGATCACCTCCAGCACATTGCGCTGACGCACGGTGAGATCCGCCCCGGTACCCGCCGAGTCGGCGCCGCTTCCGGTCTCGTCACCCGTGTCGTCTGTGTGCCTCACCGCAACCGCCCTTCCTGCTGCGCCGGGTCGATCTCTGCCCGGCCTGTGTTGTCATCGCCTGTCGTGTCTTCGGTAGTTCGAATCTAGTCGGGTCAGGCCGCGGGATCAAACATCTGTTCGACGCATGTCGGGCGTTTCTGCTGACTTTGTCGGTGGGGCGTGGTAGAAATCGTACGCAAATCCTTCGAACACTTGATCGAATATGTGCGGAACTCGTGTTCGAACAGGAACACCGCCTCGAACAGCTCGAACGGCTCGAACGATGACGGAGCACCCACCCTGGAGGTTTGTCCGATGAGCACTGCGATCAGCGACACCATCACATCGATCGGCGCGGCAGAAGCGGAGTTCGATCACCGTGCCGCCGCGGCGGTCGCGGCGGGAGTCGGTCCCGGGTACGACTCGATCCCGCGCCGACGGCGCGGCGGCGTGCACTCGCAGGCCCTGGGGTCCGCGCGTCGATCCGCCGTCGATCGGCGCCCGGGCCGCGCGCGTCCCGCGGGCGCCGCGATCGGATACGACCACGGCGCACGACCTTCCGCGGTCCGGAGGGCACAGGGTGTGCATCCGATGGCGCGGGTCGAGCAGGCGCAGGTCGGTTTCGCCGTGCTTGCCGTGACGGCGCTGCTGACCGCCATCGTGGTGTCGGGGCTGATCGTGGTCGCGCACCTGCGGGCCGGCGACTTGGGTGGCCGGCCGGAGGGTTCGGTGCCCGCCGTGATCGACGGCCGAAGCGGGCTGGGCGGCGCGGACACGCAACCACCACGCTGAGGGCGGAAGGTGTAGTCGACAGTCCTGATCCGCAACTGGAACATGTTGCTATTGTGCTGAATACGTGATCAGGGCAGCACAGCCCGAACGATGTCGGGGGGGTCGTTCCGAATTGACACTTCTCGCTGCCGGATCGGCCCGAGTTTTCGTCCGGGTCGCCGGGTTGTCACTCTGCCTCGTCTTCGGGCTCGGTGCGCACCCGGCCGCCGTACGGGCCGAACCGGCATATGGCGCCTATCTCGATCTTCCGGTCGTCAACGGTGACGGCATGGCTGGTGGCCTCAATGCGGTTCCGCCGCTGGATGAAGCGGTGCTGTCGGAGGCGGTGCAGCGGGCGCGGGCCGACGGTGTGACGCCGCGCCGGTACGCCACACTCCTGCATCAGTATTGGCTGGTGGGTCGCCACCAGTGATGCCGGCATCGATCTTGCGCAATGGGATCCGCAGCGAGGGGCGCCGGCCGACGAACGTGCCTTCAACTTGGTGTATGTCAACTATTTCCGGCTCGCCACTCAGCATCCCGAGTTCTACTGGTCGGGATCGGCGGATATCGCGGGCGGATCGTTTGTGACTTGCGGCAGAAAGTGGCGGTGTTCTCGCGCCGTCAAGTGGCGTATCGGTGACTGCGGTCAGGTTGTGCCGATGACGAGGGTGCTGCGGGCGGTTTCGACGACGTCGGCGGTGATGGTGTGGAGTTCGTTGATTTTCATGATGCGGTGGATTCGGGCGAACAGTCGTTGCAGGAGGCGGAAGTTGCCGCTGGTGATGCGGGCGACGGCGGCGACGGCTTGGGCGTCGGTGAAGTCGTCGGGGTCCAGGTCGAGGCCGAGTTTGCGCCAGTGCCGGGTCAGGACGAAGGTGAGTTCTTCGCCGGTCAGGGGCCGGTAGTGGTGGGCGAATCCGACGCGACTGTAGAGCTGCGGGTAGCGGGAGAAGGTTTTCTCGATACCGGGCATGCCGATGAACAGCAGGCCGTGGTCGCCGCGGTCGTACTGGTCGCGCAGGTGTTCTATGGCGGTGCCGGTCAGGCGTTCGGATTCGTCGATGACGAGCAGTTCGATGTAGTCGGCCGGCCGGTACTTACGGACACCGGCGTTGATGTGCTGGTCGATGCAGATATTGACCCGGTTGTAGAGCAGTTTGAGATCGTCGCGTAGTTCGCGCAGGGTCGCCGGCGACGGTGGGGGTGTAGAACACGGTGCGCGCGCGGGCCAGCGCGGCGTAGACGTCCTTGTCGGAGTCCTCGCGGGGACCCCAGGTGCGTAGCAGGTGCCCGGCTTTGTCCCAGCGCGCGTAGCGGGAGGCGGACAGGGTTTTCCCGATTCCTGCTGCGCCGTAGCAGATTCCGATGGTCCGGTCGCGGCGGACGGTGTCGGCGAACTCGACGAACCGGCGGTGCTCCTTGGTGGCGATGAACGGCCAGTTCCGTGGCGGCGGCATGGTCAGTCCTCCTGGTAGGCGCGTAACCGCGGCCGGGGCGCAGCCGCCGGGGCCAGTTCCGGCGGTGCGGGTGCGGATCCCTGTGTGGGGAGGTAGTCGGTGACCACGGGGATGCGTTCGTTGATCTGCTCACGCAGCCGGCGCCGGTAGGCGCGGCGGGCGGCCTGGATGTCTTTGAGCCCGATGGTGTCTCCGGCGTGGTCGGGACTGACGGCCTTGCACAGGAACCGGATCTTGTGGAAGACGCGGATCTCGGTGATGTCGCGCGGGTCGTAGCGGACGGTGACCGGCTCGCGGACATAGGCGGCCAAGGTGGGATGCAGGTAACGCAGGCCCTGGAAATGGATACCGTCACGGTGCACCACGCGCGGCGTGGCGACCGTGACCAGCAGCAGATCGCGCTGTTCCAGATCCTCGGGCATGCGCGGCAGCCACCCGTCCGCGACCCACGCCTGCTGGGGTGAGACGCCGATCTCGGAGTGAACCCGCGGGTGGTAGACGCCGGTGATATACCGCCCGATCGCCTCGTCGAACTGGCGCAGCGAGAGTGCCGGCGCGGTGACAGGTTTGCCACCGAGGAGATGGCAGGGCACCTCGGTGAGCAGTTCAGTGTTGATGCTGCCAAACAGCCGTTCCACTTTCCCACGGCCCTGCGGCCGGGCCACGGTGGAATGCACGATCGCGAACTTCAGATCGGCCGCGACCTGGGCGAGGTGGTCGCTGATGAAGTCACTGCCGTGGTCGACGTAGAGGATCTCGGGGATCCCGCACATCGGCCAGCCCGGATCGGATTTGGTCCAGATCGCCTGCCGCAACGCCAATGAGGTGTTCAACGCCGACGGCGCACCCAGGTTCACCGTGTAGCCGGGCACCGCGCGGGAACAGTCGTCCAGTACCACGGTCAGCCACGGGCGCCGGTGCTTGCCGCCCTCGACAACAAGGATGTCGAGTTGGGTGTGATCGGCCTGCCACATCACGTTCGGGCGCTCGGCGCGGCGACGGTACACCAACTCGTAAGTGTCTCGGAAAACCGCGGCACCCTCGTGGGCCAGGGTGAGCATCGCCGGGTCGAGAGCGGTGACGATGGAGCGGACGGTGGTGTAGGACACCGGAACCCACCCCTGCTCAGCGGCGACGCGGGCCGCCCGGCGGGTGATCACCGCCAGCGACGGACGCGGCCGCCGCAAAGCCATGCCCTCGATCAGCCGCACCAGCTCCGGGTCGGTGCGCCGACCGGTGGATTTGCGCCGGGCCGGTGCCAGCGCGGCCAGGCGTCCGGTCCGGTAGCGGTGCGGCCACCTCTGGGCCGTTTGTAACGACACACCGGTCTCGGCGGCGGTGCTGGTGAGCGGCACATCGTCTTCGAGGTGAGGCCGCAGCACCTCGAACCGGCGCATCGCCTGCCGCCGGTCGGCCTCGGTCAACCCGGTCAGCCAGCTACCCGCCACGGCTCACCCCACTTCCGCGTGCACGCGAACTCACGTGCCCTGGGTCACATTGTCGCGCCCGAGGCGGACAGATGCCGGTAGATCGTGGGACGAGTGACACCGAACTCGGCGGCGATCTGCGCGACGGTGTAATGGCGCTTGCCGGCCTGATCGAGTTCGTCGTACATCTGCCGCGCCAGCTGTACCTGCTGCGGCCCGAGTTTGGGTTTCTGCCCACCGGTGCGGCCCCGGGCGCGGGCGGCAGCCAGCCCGTCGCGGGTGCGCTCGCTCATCAGAGCATGCTCGAATTCGGCTATGGAGCCCAGGATCTGGAAGAACATCCGGCCCAGCGCGGTGGAGGTATCGACTTTCTGGTCGAGCACCACCAGATCCACCCCACGCCCCTCAAGGGTCCTCGACAGATCGATCAGGTGCTCCAACGAGCGGCCGAGTCGGTCGAGTTTGGTGACGACCAGTTGATCGCCGGTGCGGTTGGCCGACAGCAGCGCCTTGTCCAGTTCCGGCCGGGTCGCGAGCTTGCCGGACGCCTTATCGACGAAGATCTTCTCGCAGCCGGCCGCGGTCAACGCGTCGTGTTGTGCTTCGGGGTGCTGATCGCGGGTGGAACCCGCCCGTAGCCGATTCGCATGGCGCGGAGTGTATTGCGAACCCCCGACAGATTGACATGCCGCGTACACGGCAACCGTTACAGAACTAGCCTGCGGAAACGTCATGCCGCGCAGGGTGTCTCGCGAACGATCGTTATCGACCCACCCCGGCCGCACGCCATACGGAAGAATCGGACATTCGCCGACACGCCAAGCGGCACGGGGTGCGTTTCGCTTCGCTACAGGTGATCAACCACGAAAACCGTTGTGAAAGATAGTGATCAACGCCTCTGGTCGTATCGTCTTCGGTCGGTCGCTGACCTGCCCATCGCCGAGTTCCACCAACCGCCATACTCCATCAGCACGTAGAGCGAAGTCAGCTGTTACGAACGGGAGACCAAGACGAGCGATGGCATGCCCGACCACGGTCGGATCGAGTTCAGTAGCGGGCATGTCCTCCGGGGTGTCGGGGTGCGGTCCGATCAACCGGCATCTGCCGTCGACCCACCACGTACGAACCTCGGCCGAGAGGAAATTCTCGAACTGACGGACAACGAATCCGCCTGTCATGTCTTCTCCGCGAAGCTCGTGGAATCTGTTCGCCACGCGCCAGGCACCGTCTGCGTCGCCCACCTCGGGAACGAACGCCGCCTCGTGCCAGTAATGCTTCATCGACTTGGTGTAGTCACGGAGCACGGCAGGCCCGGATCCCAGTTCTCGCAGCGCGCGGTCGAATGCGGTGCGATCATTCCCGGTGGTCCATGCCGACCGAGGTGTCAGGCCGGAGAGCTCGGAGTACCAGCGAGGTAGCTCATGGGCGTGCCGGTACTGCTCGGCGCTGGTTCGCAGTATGACGTTTCGACATCGCAATGCTTGATCGAATGCTGCGTACTGGTCGCTGCGCAGCATCCAGCCGCGGTAAACCGCCTCACCTTGTGCTCGAACGCGGCGAACGGCTTTGTCCGCATCATCTGGACGGGTCAGCGCATCATGGTCGACCAAAGCCACATCCATACCCGCAGCGCGGGCGGCATCCGCCTCAGCGGTGAAATGCTCATCGACACGGGATGCGTGTATCACGTCGGCCGGCACGAGAAGAATCACAGAACGTAGCCTCCCACTCACCCAGCCCACCTCCAACCGGTTTCCGTGTTCGGCGTACCCCGCGAAGGTGTCTGGAGCTTCGACAGCCTCCCGCGTTGGAAACGCCGCGCACCATCGCGCCAGGCCACCGATCCCGCAACCATCGGCATTACCGGATGTCCGAGAACGCCTGCATCCTGACACAGGGACCGCACCCGGCCAGATTTACACTGCGGCTCGGGGCCACGGACCTACGTTCGGCCTCGTCTGCGCCACCTGACAACGCGAAATCACCGCCACTTACCGCTGCGAGTCACAGGATCGTTCGCCTCAGGGGTCTTCGATATGAGCGATGTGGGTGTCGCGTTCGATGTCCCCGGTATGCACCGGCTCGGCGTGGCGGTCGTTGACCTGTAGCGTGGCGCCCCGGAGGAATTGGCGGCTGCGTTGCCGGCGGACCTCCGACTGCTGGCCACCGCGGGTACTCGGCTCAGCGCCGAGGACATCGTCTGGTACCGGGCCCGACTGATGATCATGCAGAAGCACATCTTCACCGACCTGGTGCCGATACGCGAGGCCTACGTCGCACCCGGCCTGCGCGGGATCGACGAACTGTACGCAGCGGGTGTGCTCGACGACGACATGCGCACCGCCTGGCAGTCCCTCGCCACGAATACCTGTGACGGCTCTGTCGACGCACTGATCCGAATGATCGACCCTGAGCAGAACCAGGTCATCGCCGACCAATGGGACGCGATATCGGCCGGGCGCGCGCCAATCGGTCGCGTACTCACCTACGTCAGGACTCTCTTCGGAAAGCCCGCCGTCCCCGGGGCCCGCGCTCCTGGCGTCTTCGCCTCGACCGTGGTCCGCGCCGACGTCGCCGGTCGCAGCCTTGCGCTGCGCACTTCGCTGCCCGACTTCAACTGGGCCGACCGCGACAGCAGATGGACCTACATCATCGGTGACCTGGTCCCGCGTCACGTCGATCTGGAGACCGACCCGGCGCTTGCGGCGGCCGCACTGGGCGAGTCCTTCGGGGCCGTACTCGCCCGCGGCCGCGTTGTGGCGCGGCTGCCGGACCTCCTTGCGGACCTGACCGCGCACTGGGAGATCGTCGAATGATCAGGTGACTCGGCGGTAGCGCGGGGTGAGTGCGACAACTAGAGGACTCGGACGGGTATCCTCGAACTGTTATGCAGGTATTTCTCGTTTCGATGGGGAATACCTGGTGCCGAGGTGCAGACCTCGGTACAGATGCTCGCCGGATCGGAGGCGGTCCGGACGCGAGCACTCGCATCGACGAAGGATTTCTCGGATGCATTGCCCGTACTGCCGACACCCCGACTCCCGGGTGGTGGACTCGCGCGAGGCCGACGAAGGCGCGGCCATCCGTCGTCGTCGCGCCTGCCCGCAGTGTGGGCGGCGGTTCACCACGGTCGAGACCGCCATCCTGTCGGTGGTCAAGCGCAGCGGAGTCACCGAGCCGTTCAGTCGCGAGAAGGTTATCCGGGGCGTACGTCGTGCCTGCCAGGGCCGTGAAGTCGACGACGATGCGCTGAACCTGCTCGCGCAGCAGGTGGAAGACGCGGTGCGGGCCAAAGGCTCTCCTGAAGTACCCAGCCACGAGGTCGGCCTGGCTATTCTGGGCCCGCTGCGTGACCTCGACGAGGTCGCCTATCTCCGGTTCGCCTCGGTCTACCGGTCGTTCACCTCTGCCGAGGATTTCGAACGTGAGATCGAGGAGATGCGCCAGGCGCGCGCCGCGGCGCTGACCCCCGCCGACTGACTAGCGCCGGACGGCGGCGATCGCTTTCTCGATCCGCTTGGCGGACACCGGGAACGGGGTGCCGAGTTGTTGGGCGAACAGACTGACCCGGAATTCCTCGATCATCCACCAGATGTCGGTGACCGCCTGCGCATTCCTGCGCTGCTCCGGCAGTGCCCCGATCAGGCGGTCGTAGCCGGCCAGCGCTCGATCGAGTTCGGCCATACCGTGGCGATCGCGGACCGCCGAGCCCGGCAACGCCGCCAAACGCATCATCGCTGCCCGCAGATAGCGGGGTAGCTCGCGTAACCGGGTGCCGCCCCACTCGGAAACGAAGCCGCGGAATACCAAGTTGTCGAGCTGGTCGGCGACATCGTCGGCGATGTCGCGCTCGCTGGTCTCGGTGAGCGCGGCCGAAACCTGGTGGGCGCCGGCCAGAATCGGTACGACCAAGCGCACGAGGCGGGTGACGGCGGCGGCGAAATCGGGGCGGATCCGGGCGACGAGCGCGTCGAACTCCGCCGGGCCGCGTACTGGACCGCCCGCGGCCTCGATGAGTTCATCGGCGGCCGCCGCGCGGCAATCCTCGACGAGCGCGTCCAGCGAACCGTACGGATTCTGGGTCAGCGTGAGACGATCCGTCGCCGAGAGCCCCCCGGTGACGGACCGGGCCGAGGTGGGCAGCGCGTGCAGCACCAGCGCCCGGGTACCCAACCACATCGCCGCCGCCTGCTCGGCGGGGGAGCTGAGCACCCGGACCGCTACACCGTCGCCCTCGGCGACCAGCGCGGGATACCCGGTGACGGTCTGTCCGGCCACGTCGCGGCGCACCGTCGGCGCGACGTGGCCGAGAGATTCCGCGGTCCACACCCTGGCCGGCGGGCGTTCGGCGCCCGCGGTGGCGCGGGCGACCGAGGCGGAAACCTGGTCGGCCAGCGCGGTTTTCAACGCGGCCAGGCTCTTACCGCGGGCGAGGGTTGTTCCGTCTGCGTCGACGGCGGCGAAGGTCATGCGCAGGTAGTCGGGCAGCGCGGACGGATCGAAGTCGGTGGGCGCGATGGGGACCGAACCGAGCCGGGACAACTCGCGCGCCAGCCCGGTGCGCAGCGGCTCCGCGCGCGGGGTCAGCGCGGTCAGCGCAGCCGCGGCGAAGTCGGGCGCCGGAACCACGCTGCGGCGCACCGTCTTCGGCAGCGTCTTGATCAATGCGGTGGCCAGCTCGTCGCGCATGCCGGGCACCAGCCAGTCGAACCCGACGGCACGGACGTGGGCGAGCTGTTCGACCGGGATGCGCACGGTGACGCCGTCGTCCTCGGTGCCCGGTTCGAACTGGTAGCCGAGGGGAAAGCTGAGTTCGCCTTGGCGCCAGGAGTCGGGGAAATCGGAGGGGTCGAGTGCGGCCGCTCCCTCGTTGACCACGGTGGTGGTCGAGAAGTCCAGCAGCGTGCGGTCGGTACGCCGCGCGGTGCGCCACCAGCTGTCGAAGTGGCGCACCGACACGATGTCCGCGGGCAGCCGTCGGTCATAGAACTCGAACAGCACCTCATCGTCGACGAGGATGTCGCGGCGGCGTGCGCGGTGCTCCAGATCGGCGACATCGTCGAGTAACTCACGATTGCGGTGGAAGAACTCGTGCCGGGTCTGCCACTCGCCCTGCACGAGGGCGTGGCGGATGAACAATTCCCGGGCCAGCTCCGGATCGATTCGTCCGTAGTCGACGAGTCTGCCGGTGACCAGCGGGATACCGTAGAGAGTGACCCGCTCGTAGGCGCGCGCGGCGCCGCGCTTGGCCGACCAATGCGGTTCGGAGTACGTGCGTTTGACCAGATCCGCGGCCAGCCGCTCGGCCCACTCGGGTTCGATCTCGGCGGCCATCCGGCCCCACAGTCGTGAGGTCTCGACCAACTCGGCGGCCATCACCCAGCGCGGCGGCTTCTTCGCCAGCGAGGAGCCGGGAAAAATCATGAACTTGGCGCCGCGCGCGCCGAGGAACTCGCGCGTTTCCGCTTCCCGGACCCCGATGTGCGACAGCATGCCGGCCAACAACGCCTGGTGAATGGCGGTGGAATCCCAGCGGGCGCCCTCCGGCTCGGTGACCGCGGGTGGGCTACCGGCCTGTCCGCGCTGGGATGATGACCGCGGATCGGCGTCGGGTGCGCGCGAGTGCTCGGTGCGGCGTGCTCGCCGGTCGCCCTTGCGGCTCCGGTTGTCGGCGCCGCGGTCCGGCGCCGCGGCGGCCGGACCACTGTGTGTGCCCTCGTTCGCCACCGCGACCGACCAGCCGAGGCCCTTGGCGATCGTGCGCAGCTGTCCGTGCAGGTCCTGCCACTCCCTGATCCGCAGGTAATGCAGGAACTCCTCTCGGCACATGCGCCGAAACCGATTGGACGACAGGGATGTGCGTTGTCCGCCGAGGTACTCCCACAGTGTCAGGTAGCTCAGGAAGTCCGAGCCCTCGACAGTGAACCTCGCGTGCGCGGTATCGGCAGCCTGCTGATGCTCGGCAGGCCGTTCGCGGACATCCTGAATCGAGAGCGCCGCGACGATGACGAGCACGTCGGCCAGGCAGCCGGTGCGATGGGCCTCCACCAGCATGCGCGCCATCCGGGGATCGACCGGAAGCTGGGCCATCTCGCGCCCCGTCGGCGTCAGTGCCAGCGCGGCATCGTTCTCGCGGGTGCTCGCCGTGGTGTGACTCACCGCGCCGGAGGCGCCATCCGATCGTGTGACGTCCTGCGCCACCGCGATATCCGCCCGCGGCCCGGGCCTCCCGGCACGTCGTACCAGCGCGCCGAGCTCTTCGAGCAAGGCGATGCCGTCGCGAATGGCGCGGCGGTCCGGAGCCTCGACGAAGGGGAAGTTCTCGATATCACCGAGCCCGAGCGCGGTCATCTGAAGGATGACCGCCGCCAGGTTGGTCCGCAGGATCTCGGGTTCGGTGAAGGCGGGCCTGGATTCGAAGTCGTCCTCGGAGTACAGCCGGATGCAGATGCCGTCGGCGACCCGACCGCAGCGTCCGGATCGCTGGCGCGCCGAGGCCTGCGATACCGGTTCGATCGGCAGCCGCTGCACTTTCGTCCGCATCGAGTACCGCGAAATGCGCGCCGTCCCCGGGTCGATGACATACCGGATTCCCGGCACTGTCAGCGAGGTCTCCGCGACGTTGGTCGCCAGGACCACCCGCCGACCGGTGTGCGGAGCGAACACCCGATGTTGCTCGGCGGTGGACAGTCGCGCGTACAGCGGCAGGATCTCGGTGCGCGGCAGTCGTAGATCGCGCAGCGCGTCGGCGGTGTCGCGGATCTCGCGTTCGCCGGACAGGAACACCAGCACATCGCCATCGCCCGAGGCGAACAGTTCGGTGACCGCCTCGCCGATCGCGTCCACCGGGTCGCGGTCGACGATCCGAGTGTCCTCCGCATCGTCGTCGTCGGCTGTCTGGAGTTCTCGCGCGAGCGGCCGATACCGGATTTCCACCGGGTATGAGCGACCGGAGACTTCGACAATCGGTGCGGGAACGCCGTTGTCGTCCGCGAAGTGCCTGGCGAACAGCTCCGGATCGATGGTCGCCGAGGTGATGATCACTGTGAGATCGGGTCGCCGTGGCAGCAACTGCCGGAGGTAGCCGAGCAGGAAGTCGATGTTGAGGCTGCGTTCATGCGCCTCGTCGATGATGATCGTGTCGTAGCGGCGCAGAAGCCGATCACGCTGGATCTCGGCGAGCAGGATGCCGTCGGTCATCAGTTTGACCAGCGTCTGCTCGGAGGCATGGTCGGTGAATCGCACGGTATAGCCGACGACGTCGCCGACTTCGGTGCCCAGTTCCTCCGCGATCCGCTCGGCGACGGTGCGCGCGGCCAGCCTGCGCGGCTGGGTGTGCCCGATGGTGCCGCGGATGCCGCGGCCGAGTTCGAGGCAGATCTTCGGAATCTGGGTGGTCTTGCCCGAACCGGTTTCGCCCGCGACGATCACCACTTGATGCTCGGCGATGGCGGCGGCGATATCCGCCCGGCGCGCGGTGACCGGCAGCTGCTGCGGGTAGCCGATCTCCGGCACCGCGGCGCGGCGAGCGGCGACGCGCTGCTCGGCCGCCGCGATCTCCGCTTCGACCTCGCCGAGGTCGCCACCGCGTGCCCGGTCCAGTCTGCGCCGCAGTCGGTGTTCGTCGCGGAAGGAGAGATTCGCCAGGCGGGTGCGGAGCTCGCGGGGATCGGTAGCTGCTGTCCTGGTCATTGCATCGACAAGCCTAGCGAAGCCCGCCACCGGATATTTCGGTCAGGCGGTCGGACGGTGTTTGCCAATCGGATGCTGCAGGCTCGTGATCGTCCAATCGCCGGCCGCTCGTATGCGAGGATCGTGGCATGAACGCGGAGGCGGGCACGGCATGGGTGGTGCGTGGTCTGCGGATCGTTTTCGGGGTCCTCGGTGCGGTGGCGCTGGCCTGGATTCCGCTGCGTAGCGTCGACATCGACAGCTTTCCGATCGCGAACTATCTCAGCTACTTCACTGTCGAGTCCGCCGCGTTCGGTGTGCTCGTTCTGCTCATCGGCGGCCTGCGCGACCCGCGGGGCCGACGCTGGCAGCTGATTCGGGGCGCGAGCACTCTCTACCTGCTCACCACCGGCGTGGTGTACGCGGTGTTGTTGTCCGACTCCGCCATGATTCTCGCCGATCGCTGGATCAACGACGTACTGCACGGAGCGCTGCCGCTCGTGCTGGTAGCCGACTGGGTGCTGGGTGCCGGACGTGAACGCCTCGGCCCGGCCGCGGGCGTGATCGGTGCCTGGTTGGTCTATCCCGCCGCCTATGGCGCCTACACCCTCATCCGCGGCCTCGTCAACGGTTGGTACCCGTACCCCTTTTTGGACCCCCGCCAACGGGGGTACGCGTCGGTGATCACCGGGCTGGTCGCCCTTGCCTGCGTTTTCGTCTTCTCGGCTGTGGCTGTCGCCGCCGTCGGCGGGATGCTCCGACGCCGCGTGGGCAACACCCGAAGTGGACGGGGCGGGCTCGTTGCCGACGCGGCGCGCGAAATCCGGTAAAGGTGGAAGACATGAACTCGCTCTGGCATGGATTCGCCGACATGGGCGCCGTCGAACGAGACGGGGCGTTCGTGGTCGCCCGCGGCGAGGGCAGCTATATCTTCGACCAGGCGGGTAACCGCTATCTGGACGCGACCGCGGGCCTGTGGTTCACGAATATCGGACACGGCCGCGGCGAGATCGCCGACGCGGTCGCCGCCCAGCTGCGCACGATCGCGCACTACTCCAATTTCGGTGACATCACCGAACCCGCCACTCAGGAACTGGCCGAGCGGCTCGCGGCGATGGCTCCGGTGTCGGGCAGCAAGATCTTCTTCACCTCCGGCGGCTCCGACTCTGTCGAGACCGCGACCAAGCTCGCCCGCCGGTACTGGCACGAGCTCGGACGGCCCGGCAAGACGATCGTGGTCGGGCGGCGGATGGGCTACCACGGCATGCATGTCGCGGGCACGGCGCTGGCGGGTATCCCGGTGAACCGCGAAGGCTACGGCGACATGATGCCGGAAGCGCGCACGGTCGAGTGGAACGACGCGAAAGCGCTGCTGGCCCTGATCGAGGAGGTCGGCGCCGAGCGCATCGCCGCCTTCTTCTGCGAACCCGTCATCGGTGCGGGCGGGGTCCACCCGCCGCCGGCGGGCTACCTCGCCGAGGTGCGGCGCGTGTGTCGCGACAACAACATCCTCTTCGTCGCCGACGAGGTCGTCACCGGTTTCGGCCGGATCGGCGGAGCGTGGTTCGCCTCGAGCCGATTCGATCTCGCACCCGATCTCATGACCACCGCGAAGGGTCTGACCTCGGGCTACCTGCCGATGGGTGCGGTATTCATCGCGCCCCACATCGCGGAACCGTTCTTCGCGGGCGGTATCTGGTGGCGGCACGGCTACACCTACGGCGGCCACGCCGGTGCCGCCGCCGCACTGGCGAACTTGGACGTCATCGAGCGCGAAGGTTTGCTCGATGCCGCCCTACACCTGGAATCCGGCTTGCACGAACGGCTTTCGGTGCTGGCCGACCATCCTCGGGTCGCCGAGGTGCGCAGCGGACTCGGCGCGGTTGCCGCGATCCAGCTGGTTGCTCCTGCCGAAGCTCCTCCTATGGTCAAAGCCCTACGCGCGCAGGGCATCTCCAGCCGCGCGGTCGGCCAGGGAGCACTGCAGGTCTCCCCGCCGTTCATCATGACCGACGACCAGGTCGGCGAGCTCGTCGCCGGGTTCACCCGCGCACTCGGCTGACGCTCCGGGCCCCGGCGATCACGAGAGCGGGAACTGCGTTCGCCTCATGCCATCGTTGTGCGGTCAGGCGGTAGTCGGTCAGCCGGGAAGTCGTGATGACGCCCACCCGAGTACGACGCACCTGCGACGTCGGGCGTCGCGATGGTGCTACACCACCTCCGCTGTCGTATCGGGTGTTCCGCTGGTCCGCGGCCGCCCGCCCGCGACCTTCTGGGCCGTGCGTCCGGGGCCCCATGGGAGAAAAGGGCACCCTTATCGATTCGGGATGCGAGCATGGAAGGGCGACGACCGCGGTCGCCGTGTCGAGAGGTGGTGGGGTGTGGCGGAGTTCGTGCAGGAGTACGCCGTCTTGCGCTGGACGGTCGCGGCGGCGTTCCTGATCGCGTTGGGGGTCGTGTTGGCGCGGTTGCCGGCGCCTACGGTCTCGGTGGTGCCTGGTCGGGATTCGATCCCACCGACCCGGGAAGCGTCGAAATGACCACGCAGCGACCGCCTATCTCGATTACCACCGAACACCCCGAGTCCGATGCGGCGCACCTGGTGATGTGCTTGGTCATGCTCGGTATGCTGCTGTTCCCCTCGGGTGTGCGTCCGGCCGCGCTGCGCGGTGTGCTGACGGCGCTGATCGTGGTCTTCGCCGTCCTCCTGGTGACCCGGATCCTGGAGTCTTCCGCACATCCTCGTCCGCGTCCGATCGACCGGATGGTCCCGCTCGGCTATCACATCGTGGCCGCCGCCGCCATGCTCTACGCGATGTCCGGCCATTCGGCCTCCGGTCACGCGGGCGGACCTGCAGTGGGTCCCGCGCTCGGCCTCGCGGTGCTGTTTCTGCTCGACGCACTCCTCGTCGCGCTGGCGGCACTCGCGGGCGGGACGCGCGGGGACCACGTGGAGTTCTGGTGCGCTCCGGCGGATGCGTGGCCGCCCTTACCGGCGCTGCCATACCGTGGGCGGCGGTGCCACACGTGGTGATGGCTACCGGCACTACGTACATGCTGGTGGCCGCAGTCTGGACTTGATCGGTCCGCAGACCCATCCGCTTCCCTGTGCATACCGAACCCCTGTCTATGCAGGCAGGGGATTCGGCCATGAGAAATGAGGACGGTTCTGCTTCAGCACATCGATTCGGCGATCCGGTGCCGGATAGGGACGACGACAAGGCACTCGCGTGCCCAGTACCCACCGGATACGAGCGACGGCGGGCAACACTCGCCACCCGCAGGCTGGTCGCCCTGCTCGTGGCGACCGGTGCGGGTGACCGGGCTGCGTTCACGGAGTTCTACCAGCTCACCAGCCCGCGAGTGTTCGGGATCACGGTGCGCATCCTGCGTAGCCACGCCGCCGCCGAAGAGGTCACCCAGGAGGTCTACCTCCAGGTGTGGTCGATGGCCGACCGCTACGATGCCACGCTCGCCAGCCCGCTCGGCTGGATCCTGATGCTCGCGCACCGTCGCGCGGTGGACCGAGTGCGCGCGGAGAGTTCAGCCACTTCCCGGGATCTGGTGTACGCGCACGCGCACCTGGGTCGCGACCACGATGTCGTCGCCGAGTCGGTGGCGCAGCGCATCGAGGAACAGCAGGTGGCAGGATGTCTGGACGCCCTGACCCCGACGCAGCGCGAGGCGATCGCCCTCGCGTATTACAGCGGGTACACCTACCGTGAAGTGGCCGATCGCCTTGCGGTTCCGCTGCCCACCGTCAAGACCCGCATCCGTGACGGATTGAAAAGATTGGAGAAGTGCTTGTCCGGGGAAGGCGCCGATGGCTGACACTCCACCGCGATCGGATACCGATCTGCTGGACCTTGCCTATCCGTGCGCGCTGGACGCGGTCGCCGATATCGAACGCAGACACATCGATGCCCGCCTGGCGTCCGCGGACCCCGCCGTGCGGCGGGAGTTCTCCGACACCGTGTGGCAGGTGCGCGAGGTGATGGGACGGCTCGCGGTGCTCGACGAGCTGGCGCCGCCTCCGGGCTTGGAGTCTCGGATCCTGGCGGCATTGCCCGACACCGGTACCGCTGCCGTCAGGTCGGTCACGCATCCCCTGTCCCTTCGGCGGCTGCGATGGGCAGTGCCGATGGCTGCGATCACCTGTCTGATTTTCGGCGGAAGCGTGGTCGCTGAGCGGGTCGCCGACCATCCGCCGATTCCGCCTGTCGTCGAGCAGATACACGGCCAGCGAGATGTGCGGACCGTACTGGAGCCGGTCAGCGGTGGTGGCTCGCTCGTGGTGGAGGCCTCGCTGCGGCTCGGCCGCGCGGTGATCGCGTTCGATGGGGTCGCACCCCCGCCCACCGATCGGGTCTATCAAGTATGGCTGGTGACCGCTGCGGGGCAGCCGCGGTCTGCTGGAGTCCTGGCCGACTTGCCATCGTCGGATCGCCCTTTCGTGACGCCGTACCAGTCGGGTGAGTTGCTGGCGGTGAGCGTCGAACCGCCTGGTGGTTCGGACACGCCGAGCACCGAGCCGATCGTCGGGGTGGCGCTGCCGTGAGTGAGCAGGTCTAGATCTCCAAGGATTGGTCGGCGACGACCCGCCCACCCAGGCGCACCCAGCCGTCGGAGTCCCACTCGGTGAACAGCTGCGAGCCCTTGCCCTGCGTGATGACCAGACTCTGCCGCAGCAGCGCTGTCAACGCGACGGCCGCCGCCCCGGTCGCCTCGTCCTCGGCGACGCCCATGGTCGGTGCGAACATGCGTGCGCGCAACGCGCCGCGGTGCTCGTCGGTCCACGTCCACAGATAATGGGGTCCGCCGGGGAACTCGTCCGGTCGAACGGTCGCCAGCTCCGGTACGTCGGTCAGTTGGTGGAAGGTGAACGGCGGCGCCCATTCGCCGCGAGCGGTGATCCAGGTCAGTCCGTCGATGAGTTGCACCGCCACGGGGCCGGCAGGGACGTCCAGTGTGTGCACCGGGATGCTGCGTGCCGCGAACCACCACGCGGTCCCCACCGACGGGTGCCCAGCGAAAGGGAGTTCCACCGCGGGGGTATAGATCCGCACCCTGGCGACCTCGTCCACCGGCTCGTCGACCACCACCGTCTCGCTGTAACCCACCTTCGCCGCCAGCGCCTGTGGGTCGACTCGGGCCACGTCCGCGGCCCGAGCGATCCCCAGCTCGTTCCCGAACCGTCCGGCTGCGTCGGTGAACACCCGCACCACATCGACCCGTGTCCCCATGGTTGCCGAGCCTACCCGGGCGCACCACGCCGAGTTGTCGCTTGGACCAACACCGGGAATACGACGAGGCCCCGTCCGACGGACGGGGCCTCGGTCGATCGGCGATCAGATCGTGGCAGCGCTCAGGGCCTCCGTCGACTGCACCGCCTGGCCGACACCGGCCACGATGGCGGCGGCACGCAGCGACTCGAAGATCACCTCGCGGGACACGCCAGCCTCGCGCAGCGTGTGCTCGTGCGCTTCCAGACAGTGTGCGCAGCCGTTGACCGAGGAGACCGCGAACGACCAGAGTTCGAAATCGACCTTGTCGACGCCAGGCGTGCCGATGATCTGCATGCGCAGCCCCGCCCGCAGGTCGTCGTAGCGACCGCCGAGGAAGGACTTGCCTCGGTAGAACACGTTGTTCATGCCCATGATCGAGGCGGCGCCGAGCGCGGCGTTGTACGCTTCCGCCGACAGCACGCCGGCGGCTTCCTCGCCGATCTCGCGCAGCGTGGTCGTCGACCGGGTCGCGGCGGCCGCCGCCAGCAGGGTGCCCCACAACTGCTGCTGGTTCAGCACCGTGGTGCGTGCGATCGATGACAGGTTGAGCTTGAGGTCCTTGGCGTACTCGGGGAGGGAGTTCTTCAGGTTCTCAATGCTCATTCGGCGTTCCTCTGTTCGGATCGGTCCCGGAGGTGTCCCGGGGTAGGTTGGTCGTGTTGTCGATGGTGACATCGCCGCGCCCGAATTCTCGGGCGCGGCATGGCTTGTCAGACGCTGGCAGCCAGCAGCTCACCGGCGTTGATGGTCGGGTCGCCCTTCTTCCAGTTGCAGGCGCACAACTCATCGGACTGCAGCGCGTCCAGCACGCGCAGTACCTCGTCCACGTTGCGACCCACCGAACCCGCGGTGACCGAGACGAACTGGATCTCGTTGTTCGGATCGACGATGAAGGTCGCGCGGTCGGCAACCCCGTCGGCGTTGAGCACGCCGGTGGCCGTGGCCAGTTCGCGCTTCAGATCCGAGAGCATCGGGAACGGAAGGGTCTTGAGGTCCTCGTGCTGGGCGCGCCACTGGAAGTGCACGAACTC
This sequence comes from Nocardia sp. NPDC049190, assembly GCF_040648115.1. Lineage (NCBI taxonomy): Bacteria > Bacillati > Actinomycetota > Actinomycetes > Mycobacteriales > Nocardiaceae > Nocardia > Nocardia sp. NPDC049190. The sequence goes on along the minus strand of NZ_JBEZDE010000012.1, from coordinate 100,064 downwards.
GTTGTCGACCGACGCTCCGAGCACCTGCGCGTCCCGGTCCTCGAACTCCTCGTTGAGTTTGCCGAACGCGGCGATCTCCGTCGGGCACACGAAGGTGAAGTCCTTCGGCCAGAAGAAGACGATCCGCCACTTGCCGGCGTGGTCGTCGCTGGTGATCGTGGTGAAGTAATCGTCAGGCTGCTGAGCGTCGACCTTCGACAGGTCACCGCCGATCACAGCGGTGAGGTGGTATGCCGGGAATTGGTCGCCGATGGTCAGCAGGGCCATGCTCATCTCCTCGTCATGTTGGTTTGCTAGCGCGTGTGAAAAGCTCACAGGCGATCTTGCCGAAGCGTCGGTGAAAGGTAAAGGTGATCAGTCGCACTACACTGATAGGCGTGACTGATCAGACTTATCAGCCGACCCTGTCACAGCTGCGTGCGTTCGTAGCGATCGCGGAGTATCGCCATTTCGGCACCGCGGCCGCGCGGCTCGGTGTGAGCCAGCCCACGCTATCGCAGGCGTTGGCCGCGCTCGAAAACGGGCTCGGGCTACAGCTGATCGAACGGAGTACCCGGCGAGTGCTGGTGACGGCCGCCGGAATGCGCTTGCTGCCCAAAGCGATGGCGACGCTGGAGGCAGCCGACCGCTTCGTGGCTTCGGCGACCGGCGACGCGCTCGGCGGCACGCTGCGGATGGGCATCATCCCGACGGTCGCCCCCTATGTGTTACCCGGCCTGTTGCCCGAGCTGCGAAAGAAGTTGCCCGCGCTGCATCCGCACATCGTCGAGGATCAGACCGCGCGACTGCTGGACGGGCTGCGCACCGGCGTGCTGGACGTCGCACTGGTCGCGCTACCCACACAGGTACCCGGCCTGGTCGAGATCGCGCTCTACCCAGAGGAATTCGTGCTGGTCACGCCGCGTGGCCACGAACTCGCCGGGCGGACGGACCTCACGGCGTCGGCCCTGGACGCGCTGCCTTTGCTGCTGTTGGACGAGGGGCACTGTCTGCGTGATCAGACGCTGGACGTATGCCGCTCGGCCGACGCTCATCCTGCGGCGGTCGGTGACACCAGGGCCGCTTCCTTGGCGACCGTGGTGCAGTGCGTCGCGGGCGGGCTCGGCGTGACTCTCATCCCGGAGATGGCCGTCGCCGCCGAAACCGCGCGCGGCACGCTGGATATCGCGCATTTCGCCGCGCCCGTTCCGGGGCGCACCATCGGCCTGGCCTTCCGTGCCTCCACTGCTCGAGCTGACGATTACGAGTATCTGGCTGCCATCATCCGCACCAAGCGTCCGATGTAATCGGGTGGAGATGTGGCCGGGTGATAGGAAAGTAGACACAGTCGTGAACATGGGATGACGTGAACGTGGGATGAGGGGAGAGGCGAATGAGATCGTCGGAGGGTGGCCTGTCGCGGCTGACCGGGCTCGTCGGTCCGGGGCATGCGCTGTTCGCCTACGGCACGCTGCAGTTTCCCGAGGTGCTCGAGGTGCTGCTCGGGCGGGTTCCGTCGCTCGAAGTGGCCGAGCTTCCCGGTTGGCGTGCGGCGATGCTGCCGCGGCGGGTCTATCCGGGTTTGGTCATGGCCGACGGTGGGCTGGCTCGCGGCTCCGTGCTGGGCGATCTCACCGCGGCGGAATGGGCGATCCTGGACGCGTTCGAGGATGACGAGTACGACTTGCGTCAGGTGTGCGTTGCCGGCCGGAGTGAACCGGTGTGGACCTACGTTTGGACGGCCGACACCGATCCCGGTGACTGGCACCGAGATCGGTTCGCCGCCGATCACCTCGTGAGTTTCGCCGCTCGGTCGGTGCGGTGGCGTTGCGCGCCGGTGGAGGTTGTCGACCCGGGGGCGTCGGTGGGGTCCGAGTCCGCCGGAGGGTAGGTGTAACTACCGCGTGCGGGAACGGAGCCGCTGCCCGGCTTGCATTCCAAGACGACCGGTCGTATATTCGCGGCATGGCGCGAACTCGACGTAGTGCGGACACTCGGCAACTTCTGGTCGAAGCCGGTGCCGCCGGGTTCCTGACCAACGGGTATCACGGCACCGGAATCAAGCAGATCCTCGATGAGGTCGGCGTGCCGAAGGGTTCGTTCTACAACTACTTCGACAGCAAGGAGAGCTTCGGTCACGCGATCATCGAGCATCATTCGCTCTGTGTGCAGCGGAACCTGACCGAGGCGTTCGGCGACGCCTCCGACCCGGTGAGTGGGCTGCGCGTGTTCTTCGGGCGACTGATGGACGATTTTGTCGCTGCCGAGTTCACCGGCGGCTGCCTGATCGCCAATTTGGGTGGTGAGCTGGAAGGGAGTGCGCTGCTGCGGGAATCGCTGTCCGGCGCATGGGGCGCGTGGCGCGACCGCATCGCGCAGCAACTGGCGCAGGGTCAACGGCTCGGCATGATCCGTTCCGACATCGACGCCATCGAACTGGCTGATCTGCTGCTCGAATCGTGGGAGGGCGCGGTGATCCGGATGAAGATCGACCACACCCTGGCTCCGTTGCACAAATGCCTGGATCGTCTGCTGGACGACTACTTCCGGCCCTGACGCCGGCCTTCGCTTCCGGCGTCCTCGCATACCCCATTAAAGACGACCGGTCGTATCAAAGATGAGGAGAGAAATGGTGAAGACAGTGATCGTGACGGGGTCCTCGAGCGGGATCGGGCGCGACGTCGCGCGGGCGTTGCTGGAACGCGGCGACAACGTCGTGCTCAATGGGCGCGACGAGGACAAGCTCGCGGAGGTGGCCGCGGGACTGGGCGCACCGGATCGGGTGGCAGCGGTCGCGGGTGACATCGGTGTTCCCGCCACGGGGGTCGCGCTGGTACGCGCCGCCGTCGAGCGGTTCGGCGGGGTGGATGTACTCGTCAACAATGCGGGCATCTTCGGCGCCAAGCCGTTCGTAGACGTCACCGAGCAAGATCTGGACAGTTACCTGAACGGGAACCTCAAAGGCACCTACTTCACTACGCAGGCCGTGGTTCGGCTGCTGCGCGAGCAGGCGAGGGGCGGCAGCATCGTGAATATCGGCACGGTGCTGATCGACCATGCCCTCGCGGGCGTACCCGCCTCGGCGGCGCTGGTCAGCAAAGGCGGCATCCACGCGCTGACCACCAGCCTCGCGGCAGAACTCGCCGCGGACGGCATCCGAGTCAACGCCGTGGCCCCCGGATTCATCCGCACACCCTTGTTCGGCGACGGTGACGAGACAGCCACCGGCAGGTTCGCGCTGTTGAATCGGATCGGCGAAGTCGCCGAGACCACAGCCGCGGTCCTCTACCTCGTGGACGCCGCGTTCACCACCGGTCACATCTTCCCGGTCGACGGCGGGTACCTCTCGGGAAGGGCGGCCTGATGCCGTACGTGAACATCAAGGTCACCGACGAGGGCGTGACCAGGGAACAGAAGGCGCAACTGATCAAAGGCGTCACCGATCTGCTGTCCACTGTGCTCGGCAAAGCCCCCGCGAGCACCTACGTCGTCATCGACGAGGTCGCGCTGACCGACTGGGGCGTCGGCGGAGTCGACGCCGGGGAATGGCGGCGGCAGCAGAACGGCACGGTTCTCGATCCGGGTGGAGCGGCGGCACCGAGGTAGACGAGCCCCGGCTGACCGGTTCGGCTCCGGGCCGCCCTACGCGGACACGCCGAACGGCACCGGTTCCATCGGAACCGGTGCCGTTCGGCGGGGGGTCGACTACTCCCGCAGCGCGTGCGGTTCGATGGTGCCGCGCATCAGCGCTCGCGCGTCGATGGTCTTCGGTCGGTACGGCAACAGCGCGAGTCGATCGCTCATCCCCGTGCCGGGGTCGTCGATCTCGTCGACCAAGCCGAACAGAAACGACCATTCGTGTTCGTCGCTGCCGTAATGCACAACGGTGCCGAACTGTTCGTGAAAGCGCTGCCAGGACCGTTTCAATGTCTCATTACGCCACATGGTCGCGCACCCGGCTTGAGCGGTCAGCACACCACCCGGCGCGAGCACCGCGCGACATCGGGACAGGAACTCCGCCTCATACAGGCGGTTGTGCTGGGCATCCTCCACGCGCTCGTCGGGCAGGTCGATCACGATGACGTCATAGCGGGTGCCCGTCTCGGCGGCGCTGGCGAGGAAATCCCACCCGTCGGCGTAGTGCACCGTGATCGGGCCCTCGCCCTGGACTGCGGCCGCCAGCTCCTGGCTGGTGTAGCCGTAGGGCAGGTGCTCGGCACACAACTCCACTTCGAGTTGGTCGATATCGACGTGGTCGACGTGGCTGGCGCCTGCCGCGATCGACATCTGGCTGGCCACACCCTCACCCGAGCCGATGATCAGCACATTGTCCAGCTTCTCGGCCAGCACGAAGGCCGGAACCATCATTGCCTCGTGGTAGGTCAGTTGGGAGAACTCGGTGGACTGACGGTCGTCGTCGGAGAACAGGCTGATGCCTTGCTCGGTGCGCGCGATGACCATGTGCTGGAACGGCGTGTCGGTATCGACGATCACCTCGTGGAGATCCCAGATCCGGGTCAGGCCCGCGCCCACCGGCTCTTCGATCCGTTGCCCACCGTGCCCTCTACGGATGACCTGCATACGAACATCCTTGGGGGACAACGCATCCCGGAGGAGTTCCACCGCCTTCGTGGCGCCTGCGCCGATGCCGCCGCAGGTGAAGACGTCGACGAAGATGTCGCCGGACTCCGGATAGGTGTGAATCGAGGCGTGCGACTCCGACAACAGCGCGAGGACGGTCACCCCCTGCGGTTCGAACCTCTTGTGTACGACATCGCAGATGGTGACGCCCGCCGCAATCAGAGACTTGCGCAGCGCCGATTCGAGTCGTTCGAGATCGTCGCAGAGATCCGCGTCGACGCCACCGAACTCGGCCAGCACATGCCAGCCGGTGAATTCCGCCGTCATGGGCAAACTCACTCTCGCTCAATCGCCCGAGACATGAACGGTCAAGGGCGGAAAACCATTGAAGGACACCGACGAATAGCTCGCGGTATAGGCGCCGGTGTCGGGGATTCGAATGCGATCACCGGCTCGCAACGTGGTCGGTAGGAGGACTCGCGTGCGTTGATACAGTACATCGTCACCGTCGCAGGTAGGACCAGCAACCACCGCCTCGTCGACGGGGTCGCCGTCCCGGTCCGTGACGAACCGGTAGGCGATGTATTCGTTCTCGGTCTCGGCCATTCCGTTGTACCGGCCGACGTCGAGATACACCCAGCGTCGTCCGTCCGGCGCAGTGCGAACCGACACGACCTCGGTGTGGATGGTGCCCGCCGACCCGACCAGTGCTCGACCGGGTTCGACGACCAATCCGGTATCTCCGGACAGGAATTCGGCTGCGGCGCGGTTTATCACCGCAGCGATATCACCCAGGGCGGGTGCGGGATCGGCGTAGGGGATCGGCAGTCCGCCACCGATGTTCACCGATGTGACGGGAATTTCTTTGTCCGCGAGCGCTTCCGAGATCCGCCCAGCCTGCTCGATGCCGATCCGCCACGCGTCGGGATCCAACTGCTGCGAGCCGACGTGGAAGTACGGCCCCGCGACGACGAGCCCGAGATCTCTGGCCCGCACCAGCAGCCGGAAGGCCTCGCCCGGTGTGCAGCCGAACTTGACTCCGAACGGGGTGCGCGACTCCGGGGCGGCGGCGAGAAATCGGCACTCCACCTCCGATCCTGGGGCATGTTCGACGATACGCAGCAGGTCGTCCTCGGTGTCGAAGGCGAAGCGGCGCACGCCGAGCGCGAAGGCGCGGGCGATATCGGCGGCTTTCTTGATCGGGTTGCCGTAGCAGAGTTTGCCCACCGCGACGCCGAGCCCGAGGCATAGATCGATCTCGCCGATGCTGGCGACGTCGAACTCCGCGCCCTCCTCATCGAGAAGTCGCACGATCTCCGGCACCGGGCCGGCCTTGACCGCGAAGCGGATTCTCGGTGCCGTGCCGCTGCCCGCGGACATGGCGGCACGGAGCGCGCGGTAGTTCTCGCGCACTCGCTCGGGGTATATGACAAGAAATGGTGATTCGGGCATAGTAGATCTTTCGCTTCGCCAGCGGGGGAGAGAGTATCAGCGCCCACTACCCGGAAACGAATCCGCCAAACCTCGAATTCTCATCTTGGCCGCAGGACCCCCGAGCTTGGGCGGGATAGAGCCGTTGACCAGCGCGAATGCGAGGCTGTGACCAGCGTGGATACGGGCTGTCGAGCAGTGCGGGTTCAGCCGGCCGACACGGAGACGTCGTCGAAGACGACTTCGCCTGCGGCGTCGGACTCTGCCAGGTCGACGGTCGCATCGATCGACCAGCCGTGGTCGCCCGCCGGATCGTCCAGTACCTGTCGCACCTGCCAGAATCCCGGTCTTCGTTCCACCTGGAACAGCTGGGGCCCCCGGGCGTCGGGCCCGGTACCGATCCGCTCGTACTCCGCGAAGTAGTCCGCGAGCGCGGCCGCCCAGTCCGGGCCGGGGCTCAGCTCGGCCAACGCGTCCCAGCGTCGCAGCGCGGCCAGTTCGACGCGGCGGATCATGGCGTTGCGGACCATCACCCGGAAGGCGCGCTCGTTCGCGGAGATCGGGCGCACGGTCTCCGCGCCGAAGGCGATCTGGTCGACGTCGGTCTCCGCGCCCGGATTGGTCAGTTGCTCCCATTCGTCCAGCAGACTCGAATCGACCTGGCGGACGAGCTCACCGAGCCACTCGGTGAGATCGTCGAGTTCCTCGGTGCGGGCGGACTCGGGCACCGTCCGGCGCAAAGCGCGGTAGGCGTCGGCGAGATAGCGCAGCACGACGCCCTCGGAACGCGCCAGTTCGTAGAACGAGATCAGTTCCGCGAAGGTCATCGCGCGCTCGATCATGTCGCGCACCACCGATTTCGGCGCGGGCGCGAATTCCGAGACCCACGGGTGCCCGCCGCGGTAGGTCTCGAAGGCCGGTTCGATCAGCTCGGCAAGGGGTTTGGGCCAGGTCACGTCTTCGAGCAGTTCCATCCGCTCGTCGTAATCGATGCCGTCGGCTTTCATCTCGGCGATCGCCTCGCCGCGCGCCTTGTGCTGCTGTGCCATGAGCAGCTGACGTGGATCCTCCAGGGTTGATTCGATGAGCGACACCACATCGAGGGTATAGCTCGCGGATTCTTTGTCCAGTAGCTCGAGCGCGGCCAGTGCGAATGGCGACAGCGGCTGGTCGAGGGCGAAGTCCCGTTGCAGGTCGACGGTCAGCCGGGCGCGGCGACCTCGGGGGTCGGGTTCCGGCAGCTGCTGAACTACCCCGGCATCGCGCAGCGCCCGGTACAGGCGGATGGCGCGCAGAATGTGTTTGCGCTGCGCCGCACGTGGCTCATGATTGTCTTCGAGCAGATGGCGCATGGCGTCGAAACAGTTTCCGGGCCGGGCGATCACGTTCAGCAGCATGGCATTGGTCACGGCGAAGCGCGACACCATCGGTTCCGGCGCAGCCACGACGAGGCGGTCGAAGGTCTCCTCGCTCCAGGAGACGAATCCTTCCGGCGGTTTGCGCCGCTGCACCTTGCGCTGCTTCTTCGGGTCATCGCCCGCCTTGGCCAGCAAACGGGTGTTCTCGACCTCGTGGTCGGGCGCCTGCACGACGACGGTGCCCATGGTGTCGTAGCCCGCGCGGCCCGCGCGGCCCGCGATCTGATGGAACTCACGGGCTTTCAGCCTGCGGGTGCGCACGCCGTCGAACTTCGTCAGTCCGGTGAGTAGCACCGTGCGGATGGGCACGTTGATGCCGACGCCGAGGGTGTCGGTGCCGCACACCACCTTCAACAGCCCTTCCTGGGCCAGTCGCTCCACGAGGCGTCGGTACTTCGGCAGCATTCCGGCATGATGCACGCCGATCCCGTGCCGAATGAGCCGCGACAGCGTCTTGCCGAAGCCTGCGGCGAACCGGAACTCGCCGAGTGCTTCGGCAATCGCGTCCTTCTCCGCGCGGGTGGCAAAATTCACGCTGGTGAGAGCTTGGGCGCGTTCGAGGGCGGCGGCTTGGGTGAAGTGCACGACGTAGACCGGAGCCTGGTGGGTGGTGACCAGTTCTTCCAGGGTCTCGGTGATGGGGGTGCGGGCATAGGAGAAGCTCAGCGGCACCGGGCGTTCGGTACCCGCGACGACCGCGGTGGGTCGGCCGGTGCGGCGCTCGAGGTCGGTGGCGAAGAAGTCCACCGCACCGAGCGTCGCCGACATGAGCAGGAATTGCGCATTGGGTAGTTCCAGCAGCGGGACCTGCCAGGCCCAGCCGCGGTCGGGGTCGGCGTAGAAGTGGAATTCGTCCATCACGACTTGGCCGACGTCGGCGTCCGCGCCCTCGCGCAGCGCCAGGTTCGCCAGGATTTCCGCGGTGGCGCAGATGATCGGTGCGTCCGGGTTCACCGCGGCGTCACCGGTGACCATTCCGACGCGCTCGGCGCCGAACACTTCGCACAGCGCGAAGAATTTTTCGCTGACCAGAGCCTTGATCGGGGCGGTGTAATAGGCGCGCTTGCCCTGCACGAGGGCGAACAGATGGGCGCCGACCGCCACGAGTGACTTTCCCGAACCGGTGGGCGTGGCGAGGATGACGTGGGACCCGGACGCCAGTTCCAACAGCGCTTCGTCCTGCGCGGGGTACAGCGGAGTGCCGTGCTCGGCGGCCCACATCCCGAACGACTCGTAGAGCGCATCGGCGTCGGTACCCGGGATGTCGAGCAGTTCGGTCAGATCCACTCCGACCACCCTACGGCGTCGCCCCCGGCGGCCCGTGCAGGGGCGATCGGGCTACCGGTATCGCCGTGTGGTCAGTTCTGCTCGCCTTTGTCGTCGCCGTGGTAGCCGCCCTGCTCGGCGAGGAACCGCTCGAACTCGGCGCCGAGCTCGTCGCCACTGGGCAGTTCGCCCTCACCGACCAGCAGGCTCGATTGCCGTTCCTGCGCGGTGACGAAGCTGTCGTACTGGCGCTCCAGGGCGTGCACGACGGTCTCCACCTCGGAGTTGCCCGCGATGTGCTCGTTGACCTGTTCGCGCACCCGGGCCGCCGCCTCGCCGAGCGCGGCGAGCGGAATCTGCAGGCCCGCATTGTCGGCGACATTCTCCAGCAGTGTCTGTGCGGCCTCCGGATAGGCGGTCTGCGTGAGGTAGTGCGGCACATGCACCGAGAAGCCGATGGACTCGTGACCATGCTGGGCCATCCGGAATTCCAGCAGCGAGGACGCGCTGCCCGGCACCTGGAGTTCACCCGGCCAACGCTGATTCTCGGAGATCAGGTCGCGATCGGACGAATGTGCGGTTACTCCGAGCGGGCGGGTGTGCGGAATCGCCATCGGAATCGCGCTCAGGCCGATGGTGCGGCGCACGCCGAGCTGTTCGGCGAGCAGGCGAACCGCGGTGGTGAACTTCTCCCAGCGCAGGTCCGGTTCCAGGCCGGCGAGCAACAGGAACGGGGTGCCCGTCGTGTCGCGCAGCGCCCACAGGCTCAACTCCGGCTCGGCGTAGTCGGAGAAGTGGTCGGTCTTGAACGTCATGAGTGGACGACGTGATCGGTAGTCCACTAGTTCGTCGACGTCGAACGAGGCGACCAGTTCGCTTTCGAGGCTCTCGCGCAGGTGCGTCGTGGCCAGCCGCACCGCGTGCCCGGCATCGGTGAAACCTTCCAGCCCGTGTACCAGGACCGGACCCGCGCCGTCGGCGGACGACAGCTGTGGAGCGGGGAACTCCAGTTCGTACATTCGCGACTCGTAGTCCATCGCGTACTCCTTCCTGCGCGGTGCCTCCGACCCGGGCGAGCGCTCTTGGCACACCTGGTGTGGTTGCGTGCTCGGCCTTTCACCATCGCGGTGGCTACAGACAAGCAGTTCTTCGAGACGGGCACCATTGTCCATTGTCCCCCATGCCGGTGACAGCCATCGCGCACGGCCGGACATCGACCCATACGACGAGCCAACAGCGCCGGAGCCCCAGGCATTCCCGGTCCGGCGGCGTGGCGGCGTGGGTGGGCATGGAGGAGTTTGGCACAGTGGGTACGTGACCGTGGCGGATTCGATGCGTACGCGGCTGAGCTGTGCGTCGCTCGGCTGCGCGGTGCTGCTCACCGGGTGCGGGTCGGTGGTGTCCGGGCGCCCGGTCTCGTCGGCGCCGAGCGCGGTGACCCGGCACGTGCGCGCCGAACTGTCGACGCTGCTGCCGGATCCGGCGCAGTTCCCTGCGCGATATCCTGCCGTGGTGCTGCCGCCCGAGGCTGTGGCCCAAGCCGCTGGTGACCTGGACGGAATGGGGCGCGGAGCGAGTGTGCAGCCGAGTTCCTGCGTGCCGCCGACTCGGCAGTTGGGGCCCGATCAGGCGGCGATGGCGGTCGGCACCGACAACGACACGCGCGCCACGATCACCGTCGAGTTGACCCGTACCGACGAGCCGATGGCGGAGCTGCACACGAGGCTGGCGAAATGCGGGTCGGTGCGGGTGAGCCGCGCTGGCGCGACGAGCACCGTGAGGACCGAGCTGGATCCGCCGCCGCAGATCGACGCCGACGACACCCTGGCGCTGCGCAGGACCGTGGTACCTGAGGTGGGCGGCGCGGGACTGACCCAGTCCATGCGGACGCTCATCGGTCAGATCGGGGACGTCCGAATCTCTGTGACATACATGTCGTTCTCCGGTGGGGAACCGGACACGGCGGCCGTGCGCGAGTCCTTCACCACCGCCGTGCGGAAGGTGCGCAACGGGTAGTGAATCGGGTCCACGACGTGCCCTGAATCGGGGTCGGGCCCGACGCGGCACGATAGCAGGCGGCACCGACAAAGACGTCGCTCCGGACGGCTGGTGAGCAGGCCGCGTCCACAGCGCGACGCCAATTCCCCAGCCTCTCCGAATCGCCTGCTCGTAGTCGGCACTGCAATGGCGCGAAGCGCAGGCTCGACGCATGACCACTTCCGCGACCCCGTTTCACGCCTCCGAACCGCCCGATCCTGACCAGCACGTGGCCCAGGACAGCACCTTCTGCGTACGTCTGCGCAGGCAGTCGGCGCTGCCGTGCGATTCTCCCGCCGGCGTCAAGGCGCGTGCGGCCGGTGGTCGCGCGGCCGCCGGGCACCCGGCGCCTTCGAGTGAAACGGCGGAAACCGCGGGAGATAGCGCGCGCGGTCGTGCCGACCGGGCCCGCTGTGCCGAGGATCCGCCGCCGTACGGCCGGGACATGCGGGACATGCGAGATATTTCGGAGCACATTGTGCGCGTAAATGATCCGGGCGAGCTGATCGCTGCCGTGCCCGCGATGGTGGGATTCACCCCGGAGCGGTCGGTGGTCGTGCTCGTCCTTCGGCACGGGGATGCCCGCGGCGCCCTGGTCGACGCGGTGGTGCGGTTCGATCTGGAAGCGCCGGATGGGCGCCGAGTGCGGGCCGCAACGCTGGCCGGATGCGTGGCGCGTTTCTGCGCGCATGACGAGGCGGTGGAGGTGCTCGCCGTCATCGTCGACGATCGCGCCGAAGAACCGACATCCGAGGGGGACGCCGAGCGCCCCCGCTGTGCCGCGGGACGGTTCGATGCGCTGGTCGGTGCGCTCGCCAGACGCCTGGCCGCGTGCGATATCTCGCTCGGTGGTGTGTGGGCAGTGGCCGTGCTCGCTGCAGGGGAGCCCTGGTGGACGCTGTCAGGCCCGGACCTCCGTGGGGTGCTGCGGGATCCGGCCACCTCGGTGGTTGCCCTGACCCACGTGCTGGATGGCAGGCCGATCCGGAGTTCCAGGTCCGAGCTCACCGCTCTGGTCGCCGTGGATCCGCTCGCGCGGGCTCAGGTGGCAGCACAACTGGAAGACGCTCTGGCGCTGGCACGGGAGCGTTACGCGCGTGCCGCCCGCCGAGGCGACCCGAACAGCTACAGCAGACAAGCGCTCGACTACGTGCTGTGGCAGGTCGCCAACATGGCGTCGGGTGCGGCGCTCCTAGCGCCCGAACTCGCGAAATTAGCCGCTGCCCTGCGGGATCGCGCGGTCCGGGACACCATGTTCGCGGTGGCCGTCGGTGACCACGCAGCCGCGGCGGAGGCGCTGTGGGGCGCGCTGGCCCGCGCCCTATCCGGTGCGGATCGCGCCGAAGCTGCCGCCTTGCTCGGCTACAGCGCGTATGTCCACGGCGATGGTCCCCTCGCCGGCGTCGCCCTGGACGCCGCTCTGGACGCGGATCCGGACCATCCGATGGCGGTTCTGTTGGACACCGCGCTGCGGATGGGCATGCGTCCGGAACACCTGCGCCGCCTCGCTCGCAGCGGCTACCACACGGCCGCCGGACTGGGTGTCGATCTCGGGACGCCGGCGCCATGAACAATCGTGTCCGCGTCAGTGTTTCGACTGAGGCCCGGGCGTCGCACGCCGACAGTGGGCCGTTGCGTGGCCACTTCGGTCGCCGAAGGTTTCGATTGGCCCCGAGAAGTGCTCGTTCCGTGGCAGTGCCCATTGCCCCCGACACGCCGGCGGGGTCGCACACGTCCGAGCTGGGCAACGATCGGCGCGGGTGCGACGGTGTGGCTTACCCCGCGGTGGTTACCTCGCGCTGTGTGCGCGAGGTCCGAGCGACTGCAGGAAAGCCCAGGCGTCGGTGACGATCTCATCGAGGTCGTTGTGTTCGGGGCGCCAGCCGAGTTCCGCGATCGCGCGCTCGCTGGAGGCGATCAGCGTCGCGGGGTCACCAGGACGGCGCGGCGCGTCCACCGCGGCGATCGACAGGCCGGTGACACGTTCGCAGGCCGAGATCACCTCGCGGACGGAGAATCCGGTACCGCTGCCGAGGTTGTAGATCCGATGGGCGCCCGCCTCCGCGGTGGCCAGTGCCAGCAGATGGGCCTGGGCGAGATCGCGGATGTGGATGTAGTCGCGGACCGCAGTGCCGTCCGGGGTCGGCCAATCGGTGCCGAACACCGAAATCGCCTTGCGGTGCCCGGCGGCGACCTGCAGAACCAGCGGAATGAGATGGGTTTCCACGACACGGTTTTCGCCGAGACCGCCATAGGCGCCCGCGACATTGAAATACCGCAGGCTGGTCGCTGCCAGTCCGTGCGCGATCGCGTAGGAGGTGATCGCGTGATCGATGGCCAGTTTCGACGCACCGTAGGGATTGGTCGGCCTGGTCGGCGCCGCCTCGGTGATCGGTACCTGCTCCGGCTCGCCGTAGACGGCCGCGGTGGAAGAGAACACCAGGCGCGGCGTCCCGGCCTGCCGCATCGCCTCCAGCAGTTCGAACGTCTTCACCACGTTGCCGTGCCAGTATTTCTCCGGTTGCTGCACCGACTCGCCGACCAGCGACTGCGCCGCGAAATGCAGGACACCGTCGAAAGGTTCGGCGGCGAGCAACGCAGAAGCGATTACCGCCACATCACCCGCGACGAACCGGGCGCCGGACGGCACCCCATCGGCGTTGCCGGTGGACAGGTCGTCGACCACGACGACTTCGTGTCCCGCTTCGAGCAGAACCTGTGCGCAGACGCCCCCGACGTACCCTGCGCCACCTGTGACCAGAAGTTTCACGCGTCAGACCAGCTTCACCTGGACGGCGTGCGCCATCTCGTCCGACAACTCGAAGCCGCCGTGCCCCGGCACGGTGATGACCACCGAACCCGGTTTGGTCTCGACCGTCACTCGTGCGTCCGGCACCACGCCGGCCTCGCGCAGTTGGCCGATGACCTCGGGATCGGTCTGGATGTGCTCGGCGAGTCTGCGTACCACGACAGCGTGCACCTGGTCGTGCGGCAGATCCGACAATCGCACCAGCGTCTCGTGGGCGGCCGTCGAGGGCACCACACCCAACTCGTCGAGTCCGGGAATGGGGTTGCCGTAGGGGGAGGTGGTCGGGTGGTTGAGCACCTCGACCAGACGCCGCTCGACATCCTCGCTCATCACATGCTCCCAGCGGCATGCCTCGGCGTGCACATTTTGCCAGTCGAGCCCGATGATGTCGACGAGCAGCCGCTCGGCCAGCCGGTGTTTGCGCATCACCGCGACTGCCATGCTGCGGCCCTTGTCGGTCAGCTGCAGGTGACGGTCTCCGGCGACCATCAGCAGGCCGTCGCGCTCCATCCGCGCTACCGTCTGGCTCACCGTCGGGCCACTCTGCTCGAGGCGCTCGGCGATCCGGGCGCGCAGGGGCACCACGCCCTCCTCCTCGAGGTCGTAGATGGTACGGAGGTACATCTCCGTGGTGTCGACCAGATCCTTCACCTGTTACCCCTTCGTCGGCACGAATTCTACCCACGCACCACGGCACCCCCGACTGCCGGATCGCGTCGCTTGATGACGTGCGACATCGCCGACGACACCGGGGAAAGCCGACCGGCGGACGGCGGGCAGCCGCGATCGCACTTGCTTGTATTTGTACTGCATGGGAACGTTCTACGGGGTCGCTTGCTTCCCGCTAGCGTTGCGAACATGGCCACTGCACCGCGCAGCGAACCCCCGGCGCCGACGTCATCCGCCAGGGGCCACGCGGGAACGGTCGTCTGGACCGACCGTTTCCTCGACTACACCTGGACTCCGGAGCATCCGATGAAACCGGCGCGCCTGAAGTTCACCATGGCGTTGGCGGAAAGTCTCGGATTGCTCGACGGTGTCGAACTGCTCGAGCCCGCTTCTGCCGAGCTTCCGGACCTGTTGCGTATCCACACGGCCCCTTACATCGAGGCGGTCCAGCATGCCGTGCCCCCGGTCGACACGGCGACCGCGCCCCCCTACGGTCTGGGCTCGTCGGACAATCCGGTCTTCCCGCGTATGCATCAGGCGGCGTCCACGATCGTCGGCGGTACCTTGGCCGCTGCCCGCGAAATCGCGGAGGGCCGCGCGAAGCGAGCAGTGAGCATCGGCGGCGGCATGCACCACGCGATGGCCGATTCGGCCGCCGGATTCTGCGTGTACAACGACCTTGCCATCGCCATTTCCTGGCTGCTGGACCACGGTTTCGACCGCATCGCCTACATCGATGTCGACGTGCACCACGGCGACGGTGTGCAACGGGCGTTCTACGGCGACCCCAGGGTGCTCACCATCTCGCTGCACCAGCACCCGGCGACCCTGTGGCCCAACACCGGATGGCCGGAGGAGATCGGCACCGGTGCGGCAGAGGGCACCTCGATCAACCTGGCGCTGCTGCCGGGCACCCGGGATACGCAGTGGCTGCGTGGTTTCCACGCGGTCGTGCCCAGTGTGGTCGAAGCGTTTCACCCGCAGATCGTGGTCAGCCAGTGTGGTGTGGACACCCACCGCGAGGATCCCCTCGCCGATCTGGACCTCACCGTGGACGGTCAGCGGGCAGCCTTCCGCGCCATGCGCGACCTCGCCGACCAGCATGCCGAAGGGCGCTGGCTCGCCGTCGGCGGCGGCGGATACGGTCTGCTCCGCGTGGTGCCGAGGGCTTGGACTCACCTCCTCGCCACCGCGTTGGACCGCACGGTCGAGCCGACGACCGCGATCCCGCAGAACTGGATCGAACGGATCCGCGCCGAAGCGCCGCAGGCGGACCCGCCGCGCACCATGGGGGACGGTGGTGACGTGAAGTACCGTCCATGGGACGGACCCGGTGGTACCGGGGAGACCGGGGACGCGCGTTTCGACCACGCGCAGCGTGCTGTCGATATGGCCGTGCTGGCAACCCGACGAGCGACTTTCGGGTTGCTGGGTCTCGATTCGGAGGATCCCCGTGACTGACGTGCCCGATACTCCGGACAGCCACGCTTTCCCACCTCTGCCGCACCACTGGTTCGCCGACGTGCTGGCCGCCGACGGCGGAGTCGTGCGACTGCGCCCGATTACACCCGACGACGCGGACCGGCTTCAAGAGTTCCACGCCGCGCTGTCCGACCGCACTCGGTACCTGCGGTATTTCGGCCCATACCCGCGAATTTCGCCCAAGGACCTGTACCGGACCACCCATATCGACTATCACGACCGGGTCGCGCTGGTGCTCGAGCTGGGTGCGGCGATCGTGGCTGTGGGGCGCTACGACCTGCTGGACCGGGTCGGCCCACGTGCGGCGGAGGTCGCGTTCGTGGTGGCCGACGGGCATCAGGGGCGTGGGCTCGGCTCGGTCCTGCTGGAGCATTTGGCCGGCGCTGCCGCCGAGAACAACATCGAAACCTTCGTCGCCGAGGTGCTCGCGGAGAACACCGTGATGGTGACCGTGTTCCGTGAGGCGGGCTATCAGATCGAACGCAGCAGAGACGGGTCGGTACTGCATCTGGAGTTCGCCATCGACCCCACCGAAGCGCTCCTTTCCGTGCGAGATTCGCGCGAGCGGGCGTCGGAGGCCCGCAGTGTGGGCAACCTACTCGCCCCACGGTCGGTTGCTGTGATCGGCGCCACCCCGGCGGCGGGCCGGGTCGGCGGGGTGGTGTTGGCGAACCTCTTGTCCGGCGCGTTCCAGGGACCGGTGTTCCCGGTGAACCCGAACCGCACATCGGTGCGGGGAGTACGCGCCTATGCGACGGTCCGGGAGATCCCGGACGAGGTCGATCTCGCCGTAGTCGCGGTCCCGACCGCCGCGATCGGATCGGTGCTCGACGACTGTATGGCCAAAGGCGTCAAGGGACTCGTGGTGCTGACGGCAGGTTTCGCCGAGACCGGCCAGGGCGGTGTGGAAGCCGAACACGAGCTGGTCGCCGCCGCCCGTGGTCACGGCATGCGGGTGGTCGGACCGAGCGCGCTCGGTATCGCGAACACCGACCCGACGGTGGCCATGAACGCGACCCTGGCCTCGGTGCTGCCTGGGCGTGGTCGTATCGGCTTCTTCTGCCAGTCAGGACCGCTGGGAGCTCCCATTCTGGGCGAGGCCGCCGCGCGCAATCTGGGGCTTTCGACCTTCGTGTCGGCGGGCAATCGCGCCGATGTCTCCGGCAACGACCTGCTGCAGTACTGGGACAGTGATCCGGACACCGATGTCGTACTGCTGTATCTGGAGAGTTTCGGCAATCCGCGCAAATTCTCCCGGATCGCGCGTCGGGTGGCCAGAACCAAACCGATCGTCGCGGTGAGCAGCGGCCGCTCGGCGGCTCAGCCGGCCGGCGTCATGGATCGGTCGATCGTGCGGGACCTGTTCGCGCAGGCAGGCATCGTCCAAGTCGACTCGATCTCCGAACTCTTCGATTGCGCCGCCCTACTCGGCTATCAGCCGCTGCCGGGTGGTTCGCGACTAGCGGTGATCGGCAACAGCACCGCGTTGAACTGGCTGGCCGTCGATGCGGCCCGGAGCGAGGGGCTGACGGTCGGCGATTCGGTGAACCTCGGGCCGCAGGCGATGCCGGGCGCCTACTTGGACGCCATGGTCACGGCCCTGCGATCGGACGAGATCGACGCCGTCATCGTGGTGTTCGCGCCTCCGGTGCCGCAGCCGACCGGCGGGTTCGCCGATGCCATCCGCGCTGCGGCAGCCGCCGTGCCCGAGGCAGAGAAACCTATCCTCACCACGTTCGTTGCCGAGCAGGGAATTCCGAATCTGCTCGCGGTGCGCGGCGCCGGCGCCACCGCGGTGCGTGGATCGATCCCGTCCTATCCCGACCCTGAGCGCGCCGCACGGGCGCTGGCCAGGGTCCGCCGCTACGCCGAGTGGCGGACCAGGCCCGTCTCGACGGTGGCGCGGCCCGGGGGCATCGACACCGACCGGGCCCGCGCGCTGGTGACGGAATGGATGGCGGCGACGGGCGGCCGTCGGCTCACCGATCTGCAAATCGTGGAACTGCTTGCTTGCTATGGCATTTCGGTCGTGGACTTTCGCGAGGTGCGCACCGCCGACGAAGCGATCGCGGCCGCAGAAGAACTCGGCTACCCGGTGGCGGTCAAGGCGACCGGTGAATTGTGGCGGCGCAGGCCGGATCTCACCGGTGTCCGGCTCGACTTGTGGCGCCCGGAAGCGGTTCGGCAGGCGTACGCCGATCTGGCCGAGTTGTGCGGCGACCCGGTGCTCCATATCCAGAAGATGGCAACGAAGGGTGTCGGCTGCATCCTGCGTGTGCAGGACGATCCGTCCTTCGGTTCGGTGATCGAGTTCGGACTATCCGGTCTGATCATCGAGCTTCTCGGCGATCGCGCCTACCGGGCGCTTCCGCTGACCGCTGACGAGGCAGCAGCTCTGATCGACGCACCGCGCGCCGCCCCGCTGTTGTCCGGTACCTCGGTGAGCCCTCGGGTCGACAAGGCCGCACTCGCCGAGCTGGCCCAGCGCATCTCGGTCCTTGTCGACGACCTGCCGGAGATGCGCGAACTGTCGTTCGACCCGGTGCTGGCATCGCCGACCTCGGCCGCGATTCTCTATGCTCGCGGCCGGATCGGGCCGGAGCCAAGTCGTTTCGACATCGGTCCCCGCCGGCTCGGCTGACGTTCGTGCACGCTGAACACTGAGGGATCGCAGCTGAGGTGCGCGGGCGCGGTTGCTGTCGCTGCCCGGCCGTCGCGTACCCGCAGTGTGACTCGGTGGGGATAGACATCCCGAGGGGAGATGAGTCGATCTGGACGAGTTCGTCGAGATTCGCTCGCCAGAGGAAGCGGGAGGGAATCGCGAGCGAATGCCCAGCGCCGGCGCGGGCGTGATCGTGACGGTCGACTCCGGCCGGATAGTGGCACCGCGGACCACGTCATCGAGATGAGTCAGAACTGAGCAAAGTCGACCGCACCGAGATTCCGCCGACCGGCTACACGACACCCAGAGGGGACGGGTATCCGCAATCACCGGCCGGCGGCTGGACGGTGACCTCGGTGGAAAGCCGTCGAGCGTACGCCGAACTGTCTCGAAAGACTCGGCTACGGCGATGATCAGCTGGCGTAGGCTCGGAGCCGATCGGCCCGCTCGCCCTTGCGCAGTTTCGACATGACTTCACGCTCGATCTGGCGCACCCGCTCGCGGGAAAGGCCGAAGAGCTTGCCGATCTGATCCAGAGTGCGCGGCTGTCCGTCGTCAAGACCGAAGCGCAGCCTGATGACCTGCTGCTCCCGCTCGTCCAGCGTAGCGAGCACACTGCGTACGTCGTGATGCAGCAAACCGGCGATCACCGCGGACTCGGCCGAGGTGGCCTCGGAATCCTCGATGAAATCGCCCAGTGGAGCCTCTTCGTCGTTGCCGACCGGCATGTCCAGGCTGACCGGGTCTCGGCTGTGGTCCAGCAGATCCGAGATCTTGTCCACAGGGATGCCGGACTCCTTGGCGAGTTCCTGGTCGGTGGCCTCGCGGCCCAGTTGCTGATGCAGTTCACGCTTGATTCGTGCCAGCTTGTTCACCTGCTCCACCAGGTGAACCGGCAGCCGGATGGTGCGGCTCTGGTCGGCCATACCGCGGGTGATCGCCTGCCGGATCCACCACGTGGCGTAGGTGGAGAACTTGAAGCCCTTGGCGTAGTCGAACTTCTCCATGGCGCGGATCAGGCCCAGATTGCCCTCTTGGATGAGGTCGAGCAGTGGCATGCCGCGACCGGTATAGCGCTTGGCGAGTGAGACAACGAGGCGCAGGTTGGCTTCGAGCAGGTGCGAGCGGGCCGCCTGGCCTTCTCGCACGATAATGGCTAGATCGCGCTTGCGGGTTGCCGACAGTCGCTTGCCGGTTTCCAGAAGATGCTGCGCGTACAGGCCCGCCTCGATGCACTTGGCCAGCTCGACCTCGTCGGCAGCCGTGAGCAGCGCGGTACGGCCGATCCCATTCAGGTACACACGTACCAGATCGGCGGCGGGGCTCTGGGCGTCGAGGTCCGAATCGCTGGCGCGCACTCGAGTGGTGGCGGGGCTTGTCATGACTTGCCTCCTGTCGGTGGTGTCTCATTCCGATCAACGGACCCGACATAGAGAAAGTTCCCCGCGATGCCTTTCATAAACCGCTCTGAACTGCGGTTTTTCTCACTCTCGTCTGAGAAGTTCCTGAGAAGCACCCGGTGAGGGAACGGTCCCTGCGACGGGTTCCGCACCGACGTTGCGCGCGGTCGTCGTGGGGTTACACGGGCCGCACCAATCCGTGCCGCACCAATCCGGCAACCACGGACAACGCATCGGCGGCGAACTCGGCGGTCACCGCGTCGGATCCGTGGGCGAGCGCCAGCAGTTCGATCAGTTCGTACAACGGGAGCCCGTCGGCCCGCATTCCCGCCAGGAGCGAGACGGTGGTCTCGTCCACCTCGTGTTGCCAGCGGGGGCCGTCGCCGCGGTGCACGCGCACCACCGCGGGTGCCCAGCCTTCGGGCCCTGGCAGGGCGACGCGCTCCAGCGCGGTCGCCGGGTCGACGACGAAACGGGACGACCAGGCGAGATTCTCGTCGGCGGCGACAGCGCGCAGCCACGCCGAGCGCTCGAAGTAGCGGAGAGCCTCCTCGCCGAGCGGGTCGTCGAAGCCGTGGGTGAGATCCTCGGCGAGCAGTTCGGTCGGGCCGTCGGTGGCGCGCAGGTAGACGAAGCCGAAGCCGATGCCTTCCACGTCCGCCGCGGTGAAGGCGTCGAGCCACTCGTCGGCGCGTGCCTGGGCGCTCGCGTCGCGGGGATCGAGGCCTGCGTCGCGCAACCAGGTGCCGACGTAAAGGGCGGGGTCCGCGACGTCGCGTTGCACCACCCAGGCGTCGACGCCGTGCGCGGGCAGCCACGACGAGACCCGCCCGCGCCAGTCTTCACCGTCGACGTGCACCCACGCCGCCAACATTGCGGCGGTGCCTCCCGGTGCGAGCAGATCCGCTGCCTGCGAGATCACCAATTCGCTTGCGCCGTCCAGGGCGAGGCCGGAATCGCGGTAGGTGTGTTCGACACGGGCCGGGCCGACCACGAATGGAGGGTTGGCCACGATTTGGTCGAAGCGCCTGCCCTGGACCGGGTCGAACCACGAGCCCTCGACCAGTTCGATGTCGAGATCGTTGAGGGCGGCGGTGGCCTCGGCCAGCCACAGTGCGCGGGCGTTGACATCGGTGGCGGTGATGTGGTCGGCATAGGCCGCGGCGTGCACGGCCTGCACTCCGCAGCCGGTGCCGAGGTCGAGCACCGTCCCGACCGGGCGGGTGGGCGTAGCGCGCAGCAGCGAGAGGGAGGCATGGCCGACACCGAGCACGTGGTCCTCGGCCAGGGTGCGCCTCCGCATCGAGTCGTCGAGGTCGGACAGGATCCATCGGGTGCCCGCGCCCGCGTCCAGCGGACGCAGGTCCAGCGCCGCACGGACCGCGTCGCCGTCGCGGTCGAGCAGTCCCACGGCGACCGCACGGTCGATCTCCACCGGCGCGAGCGCGGCGGCCACCTCCCGCACCGGCAGGGCATCTCCGAGCAGCAGCAGACGGATGAGGGTGCCCAGCTCGCCGGCATCGCGTGCGGCGCGTCGCACCGGAACCGGCTCCGAGCGGCTCAGTGCCGCATGTGCGCCTGCGCCGAGCACGTCCAACAGGGTGTCGGCGTCGTAGCCGACCTTGGTCAGCGCGGTCCGCAGGTCCGGGCAGAGCGCAGCGAGGGGCGAGCCGGTGATGGTCGATCGGTTCGGGGGCACATCGGTACTCTGCCATCGCACCCGGTCCGGCAGATCAGGTGTCCACCGCGGCGCACCGCGCTCCGTGGCGACCGAGGGGCCTCGGGCAGCTCGGCCCACCGTGCCACCGTGGCGCAGCGCATGCTGCCGCTGGTGCCTGAAATCAGATGCCGTTCGGGTCGCGGGCGATGACGCAGTACCGCGCGTCACCCGGATCACTCAGCACGATCGAGTGTTCGTGACGCCGCACCAGGGTCGCGCCGAGCGATTGGTGCCAGGCGGCAGTGGCGTCGATGTCGCCCGCGGACACGTCGACGTGCGCGCTGGCCGGGCGGTCCTCGCCGAGGCGTCGCAGCGACAGGTGCACGGGTAACTGCTCCGCGGGACGCAGCCAGGCGAATTCTGGCGATCTCCCGTGTCGGAACTCCCAGCCGGTCAACGACTTCCAGAAGCCGGCCTCGGCGTCGTAGTCGGTGGGGCCGATGTCGAGGCACACCCGGTCCAGGCGTGACATCCTGCCATCAGGAGCTCGCACGGCGGGGGCAGGCGTGCCTTTGGGGCGGCCACTCGGGGTCAAGCAGAACATTTGGCCGCCGGGGGAGCGCAGCACCGCGTAGTCCGGGTGGTTCGCGACCAGCTCGGCGTCCAGATCGAGCGCGGCGCGCACAGCGGCCGGGATGTCGTCGACGTCCAAGTCGAGGTGCACACCGCCGAGTCCGGTCACCGCTTGCATCTTGACGCCCGCCTCGGCGAACAGTGCGGGCTCGGGCATGAGGGTGAGGAATTCATCGTTCGCGCCTCGCCGAGCGGAGAGCTGGGTGGCGGTGACCGTGGACCAGAACGTCGCGCAATCGTCGAAGCGCTGGGCCGGGCGATCCAGGAAGGCCCAGATCCACCGAATCATGTTCACTCCTGTCGTGTTTTTCCCCGCCACACCGTAGGGACGCTTTTCCGCCTTGTCGAGGAGAGCGGCGGTGCGCCGCGATTGGCATGAATTTGATGCGATATGGCATTTCGGCCACTCGCTGCCCCGGCGATGTTCCGGCAGGCTCAGCGGGTGACCGAACTGAAGACACTGTCTACCCCCGCTTCCGTCGACTCCGCTCCTCGGGCGCGTATCCACCCGGCGTGGCTGGTCGCGGGCGTCGGCTTCATCACCCTGCTGGGCGCCGCGGGCTTCCGATCGGTGCCTAGTGTGCTGATGGACCCGCTGCACGAGGAGTTCGGCTGGTCGCACGGCACCATCGGCGCGGCCGTCTCACTGAATCTGCTGCTGTACGGACTGATCTCGCCGTTCGCGGCGGCGTTGATGGACCGGTTCGGCATCCGCAGGGTAGTGGCCTGTGCTCTGATCGCGGTCGCCGCGGGCAGCGGGTTGACGGTGTACATGTCCCAGCCTTGGCATCTGATCCTGACCTGGGGTCTGTTGGTCGGCGTCGGGGTCGGGTCGATGTCGATGCCGTTCGTCGCGACCATCACCGGCCGCTGGTTCGTGCGGCAGCGCGGTCTGGTGACCGGCGTCCTCACCGCGGCAGGTGCGACCGGACAGCTGATCTTCCTTCCGCTGGTGTCGGCGGTGGCGCACGCGCACGGCTGGCGACTGCCGTCGTTGATCGTGGCCGGTGCGGCGCTGGCGGTCGTGCCGTTGGTGCTGTTGTTCATCCGGGATTACCCGAGCGATGTCGGTGCGACCGCCTACGGCGCCGAGCCCGACAGCCTTGTCGGTGTGCGCGTGCAGGCGCCCTTCGGTGCATTGCGTGCGCTGACGGTGCTCGGCACGATCGCGCGCAGGCCCGGATTCTGGCTGCTTGCCGGGGGGTTCGCGGTCTGTGGCGCGTCGACCAACGGCCTGGTCGGTACCCATTTCGTCAGCGCGGCCCACGATCACGGGATGCCGCCGACCGCCGCTGCGAGCCTGCTGGCGGTGATCGGGATCTTCGACGTCGCGGGAACCATCGCCTCGGGCTGGCTGACCGACCGAGTCGACCCGCGCTATCTGCTGATCGGCTACTACACCCTCCGCGGCCTGTCGCTGCTGATTCTGCCCGCGCTGCTCGGCCCGGATACGCGGCCGAGCTTGTGGATGTTCATCATCTTCTACGGCCTGGACTGGGTCGCTACGGTGCCGCCGACGGTCACGCTGTGTCGCGAACTGTTCGGCAACGATGGCCCGGTCGCATTCGGCTGGGTCTTCGCCTCACACCAGATCGGCTCGGCCGTCGCGGCCACCGGCGCGGGGGTCATCCGTGATCTGCACGGCAACTATGACCTGGCCTGGTATATCGCGGGTGCGCTCTGCGGCATCGCCG
Source organism: Nocardia sp. NPDC049190 (assembly GCF_040648115.1). Classification (NCBI taxonomy): domain Bacteria; kingdom Bacillati; phylum Actinomycetota; class Actinomycetes; order Mycobacteriales; family Nocardiaceae; genus Nocardia; species Nocardia sp. NPDC049190. The sequence goes on along the minus strand of NZ_JBEZDE010000012.1, from coordinate 76,343 downwards.
CGGTGATGTCGGCCGTCATCCGCCGAGCCCCGCGGCCAGCCTGACGCCACGTTCGGCCCGAGCGGCCGCATCCGCGTCAGCCGTCGATCGCCTTGTGTGGGCGGGACTCGAGGGCGGTTCGTGGCCGGTCCCATCGGCTCGGCTCGTCCTTGCGGCGGGGTGGGCGGTCGTTGGCGATCAGGACCGCGATCCATGGCAGTGGAATGGAAGCGGCGATGATCAGGATGGACAGCAGCGGGTTGCCGAACGTGCTGTAAGCGACCGCCGCCAGGATCAGACACGGGATGCGGAACGCCATGATGATCGTGTATCGGCGAACGCGGGCGCGGTGCTGGTCCTCCAGTGACGGCGCCGCCTCGGTGATCAGTACCGGGTGTTTGTCGTCGCTGCCTGGGAAATATCCGGAGGAACGGCGGGGCTGCGTCGGCATTGTCAGGTCGGGGTGCTCTTCGCGGTCGCGGCCGTCGGCGGAGGAGGAATCGCCGTTCTGCTGCATACTGCCGAGTCTTCCACTTGCGATGCCCGCGTGCACACACCGTGGTCAGTCGCCTCATCGATGGATGCGGCATCATGGATGCGTGAACACCGACACCATGGTTCGCCCGGATACGACGACCGACGAAACGACGGGCGACGACACCCCGAAGTTTTTTCATTACGTCAAGAAGGACAAGATCGCCGAAAGTGCCGTGATGGGTACTCACGTGGTCGCCCTGTGCGGGGAGGTCTTTCCGGTGACCCGCTCGCCCAAGCCCGGCTCTCCGGTGTGCCCGGAGTGCAAGAAGGTCTACGACGGCCTGCGCAAGGGCGACTGAGCGCTTAAGCGCTTATTCCGCACGCGGCATCGACGGATGTGGCGATGGCCCGCCGAAAAGACCGCGCCATAAAGACCGCGCCGTAAAGACGCCGCCACGATCCGGTCGGGTCACGGGCGGGATGACGGTGGTCCCGCCCGGCCGTTCGGCGGCAACTCGGTGTCCGGCGCGTCGGGCGTGGTCCTGGTACGGAACGACTCGTCTTCCTCGGTCGATGTTTCGACCGCTGGGCCGGTGTCGCCTCGCATCTGACTGGTGATCCACTCCTTCACCTGTTCCATGCGCGTCGCACGGGCCGGCCAGAACTCTTGCACCGCGGCGTTGAACTCGGCGCCGAGGATCACCGCGAAACCGAGGAAGAACGTGAACAGCAGGAACGCGATCGGTGTCGCCAAAGCGCCATAAGTGACACCGGTCCTGGTGACCCAGGCCAAGTAGCGGCGTAGCACCTCGCTGGCCGTCATGAAGAACACTCCGGCGACCAGTGCCCCGCCGAAGAGCCGGTGCCAGGGCAGCGACGTATGCAGTGCCAGTTTGTACAGGGTGGTGAGCCCGACGATCAGCAGCATGCCGACACCCGGGTAGTAGAAGAAGTCCAGCAGCTGTAGTCCGGTCTCCCGCCAGGTGGCGGGCAGCACCCGCCCGATCAGCGTCGGCCCCAGCGCCACCAGCGGCAGGATGAACACCGCCGCCACCAGGAACAGCACATAGAGCAGCAACGCGAAAATCCGCTGCCACACCGGGTGCCGCGCGTCCTGCTGGTCGTGGGCTTCGACGATCGCGTCGACGAACGTGGCCATCGCCGAGGAGCCCGCCCAGAGCGACAGCACGAACCCCACCGACACCACCGCGCCGCGACCCCGGCCGAGCACGTCCTGCACCGTCGGCTGGATCAGATCCGACACCACGGTCGCGCTGAACAGATCACGGCTGAAGGTGATGATCTTGGACTCGACGATCTCCACCGTGTCCGGGCCGAACCATCCGCCGACGTAACCGAGGCTGCCGAGCACGCCGAGCAAGAGCGGCGCGAGCGAGAGGGTCTGCCAGAACGCTGCCGCAGCCGACTTGGTGAAGATCGAATCGTCCCATGCCTTCTCCGCCACCCGTACGACCAGCGCGAGCGTCTGCATGCCCGCGTGCGCGGCCTTCGCGCCGGCGCGGTCGGTCCAAGTCCAAGTGCTCATCGCGACCCCACGGGCCGACGGGGCGTCGGTCCGTGGCAGCTGGCCGCTGAAGGCGGTGTCGTCGCTCATCGTGCTTACAGCATCGCGCACTTCGGGTGCTCACATCGGTTTGTCGGTGCGACGTGTCGGTGGGTCTCGGCGGAAGTCCAGAGATTCGCCCGGCGAGGTGTGATGCCCATCGCGCACGCCGCGTCGGTTTGGCGACACGCCATGCCGGGCGGATAGGGTCGTGTGCGTGACTGGGTCGGGTGGCGCCGCTGTGGCGGGAGATGCGGAGACGCCGAGCGATTCGGGAGTGGTACGGACCACTGGCGGTGGCTCGTTGCGCGCCTGGCAGCGACGTGCGCTGACAAAATATCTGGCCACCAGACCGCGCGACTTCCTCGCGGTGGCCACCCCGGGCGCGGGAAAGACCACGTTCGCGCTGCGAGTCGCCGCAGAGTTGCTGGCCGACCGCACCGTGGACCAGATCACGGTGGTCGCGCCGACCGAACACCTCAAGCACCAGTGGGCGCAGTCCGCGGCCCGAGCGGGAATAGCGCTGGACTCGCGGTTCTCCAACTCCACCGGCGGCACCTCGGGCGACTACCACGGCGTGGTGGTCACCTACGCGCAGGTCGCCGCGCATCCGTTCCGGCACCGGGCGCGCACCGAAAGCCGCAGGACCCTGGTCATTTTGGACGAGATTCACCACGCGGGCGATGCGAAGACCTGGGGTGATGCGACGGCCGAGGCTTTCGGCGACGCGACCCGCCGTCTTGCGCTCACCGGCACCCCGTTCCGCAGCGACGACAGCCAGATCCCGTTCGTCGTCTACGAGCCCGACGAGTCCGGCTTCCCGAAGTCGCGCGCCGACCACACCTATGGCTATGCCGAGGCCCTCGCCGACGGCGTCGTCCGTCCGGTGGTCTTCCTCGCCTACTCCGGCGAGGCGCACTGGCGCGACAGCGCGGGCGAAGAGTACTCCGCCCGTCTCGGCGAGCCGCTCAACGCCGAGCAGACCGCTCGCGCGTGGCGGACCGCACTGGATCCAGCCGGCGACTGGATCTCGGCCGTGCTGCGCGCCGCGGACATTCGGCTGCGCCAGAAACGCGTTTCCGGCATGCCCGATGCGGGTGGTCTGGTGATCGCCACCGATCAGGAACGTGCCCGCGACTACGCCGAACTGTTGGAACACATCTGCGGCGAGAAGCCCGCGCTGGTTTTGTCCGACGATCCGGCCTCCTCGAATCGGATCGCGGAGTTCGCCGGCAACACCCAGTCCTGGATGGTCGCGGTGCGCATGGTGTCCGAAGGCGTCGACGTGCCGCGCCTGGCAGTCGGCGTATACGCGACCAGCGCCGCCACACCGCTGTACTTCGCGCAGGCGATCGGCCGCTTCGTGCGTGCGCGCAAGGCGGGGGAGACCGCGAGTGTGTTCCTGCCTTCGGTGCCGGTGCTGCTGGATCTGGCCGCCCAGCTGGAGTTGCAGCGCGACCACGTGATCGGCAAGCCGCACCGCGAGAAGAACGGTCTCGACGACGAGTTGCTGATCGAGGCCAACAAGCAGAAGGACGAGCCGGGCGAGGAGGAGAAGCCGTTCGTCGCGCTGGCCGCCGACGCCGAACTCGACCAGGTCATCTACGACGGATCCTCATTCGGCACCGCGACTTTCGCCGGCAGTGACGAGGAGGCCGACTACTTGGGCATCCCGGGGCTGCTCGACGCCGAGCAGATGCGCGCTCTGCTGCGCGATCGGCAGGCGCGTCAGGTCGCCGAACGCGGTGCTGTCGTCCCCGATCCCGGCCCGCAGGTGGTCGGCGCCGCCGAACGTGTCGCCACCGCCGATCGGCTCGCCGAACTCCGCCGCGAACTCAACAGCCTGGTGGCCATGCACAACCACCGAACAGGCAAGCCGCACGGCGTCATCCATGGTGAACTGCGCCGCGAATGTGGCGGCCCGCCCACCGCGCTGGCCAGCGCCGACCAACTCGGTGAGCGGATCGCCGCACTGCGGAGGAAGTAGAGCGCCGCGGAGGAACCAGTCGGACTCGTCCGGGTGGTCGGCGGCTCGCAGGTCAGGCGGCCGTGCCCGGCCAAGCGGCCATGGCGCAGTCGATGGAAGCGGTGAGCTCGGCGAGCGAGGCTCCGTCTCGGGCCTGGATGGACAGGCCGTAGAGGACCGAAGTGAAGAAGCCGGCCAGCGCCGCGGTGTTCGTCTCGGCGGGCAAGTCGCGCTCGCGGACACCGCGGTCCAGGCGCTCGCGGATATCGTCGGTCGTCTCGCGACGCTTTTCGATCAGGAAGTCTCGGATGCTCGCGCTGCGCGTGGTGTAGGTGGATCCCGCGAGCACCACCATGCAGCCGTGTGGTTTGCTCTCGTCGGTATAGGCGATGGCGTTGTCCCGCAGCATCGCCTCGATGCTCGCCCGTGCGGTCGGCTCGTCCCGCAGCGCGCGGTCGGTGAATCCGCCGTCGGTGCGTCCGTACAGGTCGACGGCTTCCCGGAACAGCGCCTCCTTGCCGCCGAACGCGGCGTACAGGCTGGGCGAGTTGATCCCCATCGCGGCGGTCAGGTCACTCATCGCGGAACCTTCGTACCCGTGTTCCCAGAACACCTCCATGGCACGACGCAACGCCTCCGTGCGATCGAAGGCGCGCGGGCGTCCTCGTTCGGCCATGCCGGCGTCCTTTCTGTGTCGATCGTTAAATATACCTCTTGACAGCGCTGCGCCGAATACGCTTGGGTATTTATGTATTGATCAGCACAAAAATGGGAGGCGTCCGATGTCGGACCTCACGGGCAAAGTGGCACTGGTGACCGGCGGCAGCCGCGGGATCGGGGCGGCGATCGTCCGCAGTCTCGCCGCCGGAGGTGCGGATGTCGCGCTGACCTACCAGACCGCCGAGGCGAAGGCGAAATCCGTGGTCGATACGGTCGAAGCGCTCGGGCGCCGTGCGATCGCGATCCAGGCCGACAGCGCCGACGCCGACGCGGTACGCACCGCGGTGCGTCGGACCGCGTCCGAACTCGGCGGACTGGACATCCTGGTCAACAACGCGGGTATCTTCCCGGCCAAGCCGTTCGAGGAGTTCACCGTGGCCGAGATCGACAACGCGCTCAATGTGCACGCGCGCGCCGCGTTCGTCGGCGCGCAGGCGGCGGTCGCGCACATGTCCGCCGGCGGACGGATCATCAGCATCGGTAGCAACCTGTCCGAGCACGCGCCGTTCGGCGGTCTCGCGCTCTACAACCTGAGCAAGTCCGCGCTCAACGGTTTCACCAAGGCGCTGGCCCGTGAACTCGGCCCGCGCGCGATCACGGTGAACCTGGTGCAGCCCGGCTCCACCGACACCGACATGAACCCGAAGGATGGCGACCACGCGCCGGTGCAGCGCGACCTGACCGCCCTCGGCCGATTCGGCGCCGCTGCTGACGTCGCGGCCACCGTGGCCTTCTTGGCAGGCGAGTCCGGGCGCAGCGTCACCGGCGCGATTCTCACTGTCGACAGCGGCACCAACGCTTGATCACCCGACGAAGTATCGCCGCGGCGCTCATTCGCCGAGGATCAGCGATCGGACGGGCCGAGTAACTCGGTTCCCCACCGTCCCGAAGAAGTCCGCGGGATCGAGCGCACTGATCGGAGTCCAGCGTGTCGGAAGTGCGGGTAGCGTCGAATCTCCGTGCTCGGCATGAAAATAGCGCTGGACCTCCAGGGTGATCCGTGGGTTCTCGTCGACTCGCCGCGCCATCTCGTAGTACGCCGCGAGCACATGCAGGCAGCGCGCGGAACGTGCCGAGCACGAGCAGTCTGTGCTCGCGAGAATCGGGGCGAGCGCGATTCCGGCCGCCACAACCGCCCGGTGCAGGTCGTCGGTCAGCACGCTCGTGTCGACAACGATCTCCGCGACGGCGTTGATCGCAGTCCTGGACAGTGGCGCCACTTCCAGATGGGTCAGCGAGGCTTGGCCGCCGCGGTGGATGGTGGCGCGCACGACCCCATCCTCGATGGTGACGTGTACGCCGTGGTTGCGTGCGATGCTGCGGGCGCGGGGGAGCAGCGGATCCGGCCTGGTCTGGCGCAGCGGCTCGGCGAGGCGCACCCAGTCCATGCCCCATGCGGTGTAGCCGAATTCGTTGTCCACCTCAGTTCTCCCGCTTGCGGCGCAGAATCTCGATCAATTGGTTGTCGGGGAGCGCGGCCAGCGTCGCGATACCCGATGCGTCGCCGAGGTCGGTCAGCGCCGCCTTGCGGTCGTGCATGCCCGCGATGTGCTCCTCCACGGTGGTGGTCGAGGTGAGTGTGGTAATGGTGACCGGACGGGTCTGGCCGATCCGGTGTGCCCGGTCGGAGGCCTGCGCCTCTACCGCGGGATTCCACCAGCGGTCGAAATGGATGACGTCGGCAGCGCGGGTGAGGGTGAGACCTGTGCCCGCGGCGCGCAGGCTCAGCACCAGTACCAGCGGTCCGTCATCGGCTTGGAATCGGGACACGATCGCGGCGCGTTCGGTCTGGCTCAGTCCGCCGTGGAAAAACGGCGCCGCCACCCCGAATCGGTCGGCCAGGTGGCGCACGAGTACCTCGCCGGTCTGCCGGTACTGGGTGAAGAGCAAGGTGGGGCTGGCGGTCGCGAGATTGGTGGCCAGGATATCGGTGCACAGGTCGAGCTTTCCGGACCGGCCCGTCAACTCGGCGAGATCGCCGGTGACCAGTCCCGGGTGGTTGCAGACCTGTTTGAGCGAGGTCAGCGCCGCGAGCACGCGGCCGTGGCGCTCGATACCGGAACCGAATCCGTCCTCGATGGCCTGGGTCAGCAGCCGGTCGTAGAGTTCTTCCTGCTCGGCGGTGAGGTCGCAGAGCAGGTTGCTGTGGATCTTCGCCGGGAGGGCCGCGGCAACCTGGATCTTCTTGCGCGCCAGCAGCACCGGGTCGATGGCGTCGCGCAGCCGCGCCGCTGCGGCCGCGGACCCTTCGTGGATCGGACGCACGAACCGCCGCCGGAACTGCGTTCGGTGTCCGAACAGCCGGGGCGCGACCAGATGCAGTAGCGCCCATAGCTCGTCGAGATGATTCTCGATCGGCGTCCCGGTCAGCGCGACCGTCGCGGTGGCTTCGAGCGCTCGCGCGGCCTTGGCGACCTGGGTGCGCGGATTCTTGAGTGCCTGCGCCTCGTCGAAGACCGTTGTCGCCCAGCGTTGCCCGCCGAGTAGCGCCCCGTGGAGTCGAAGCGTCGGATATCCGGCGACAACAACCGTCCCGGGCTCGGCGGAGATCCTGCCACCGCGCCAAGCGACCACGCGCAGCCCCGGCGCGAACCGCTCGATCTCGTGCATCCAGTTCCCGACCAGCGAGGTCGGGCACACTACGAGTTGTGGCCCCATCGCGGCGCGGCCGAGCAGGAAACCGATGGTCTGCACGGTCTTACCGAGGCCCATCTCGTCGGCGAGCACCGCGCCGCCGTGCGCGTCGACGGTCTCGCGCAACCATCCGACTCCGCGTGCCTGATAGGGCCGCAGGTGCGCCTTCAGCGTCGAACGCAGTTCCGCCGCTACCGTTTCGGTGTCGCGTAGTACTCGGAGCGCGCGCTCGGCCGACACGATCGCGGTGCCGGAGGCATCCGGCACCGCGTGCGCGGCCACGGGCATCGTGGGTGCGCCGATGTTCGTCGCCGCAGGGGCAACCGCTACCGGGTCGGTGATGACGTCGCGCAGCATGCCCTGCCAGAACTGGACCGACCGACCGGGGTGCTCGATCGCCCCGGCGGCGAAGGTCTCGGGGTCCACGAGCGTGGTGGCGACGTCCACGACCTCGATCGCACCGCCTATACCGACCGGAACGGCCAGTGCCAGTGTTTCCGGGTCGCCAGGGCCGCGCGGGGCTGGTCCGGTATCGCGTCCGGACCATGTCCACAATGCGAACATATGCCGATCCGGCAGGTAAGTGGCGTGTGTGCTGGGCAGAACAAACCCCTTGAATTAACGTATGGCGTACGGAGTAGTGGAACATCGTACAGTGTACTGGATTAATTCCGAGGAGTCCTTTGACCGAGGAAATCACCGTCCATCAGGCGAAACATCTGATGAACCTCCTGTGGCGACATGAGCTTCCGCCGCGGCCCGCGGGCCGCGGGCCGAAGCAGACGGTCAGTCTCGATGCCGTGGTCGCCGCCGCTGTGGCGCTCGCGGACCGGGACGGCTACGCGAAGGTCTCCATCCGGACGGTCGCCGCCGAACTGGGGCTGCGGCCGATGAGTTTGTACACGTACGTGCCGAGCAAAGATGCTTTGACCGTCCTCATGGTCGACCAGGTCGCCGCCGAGGACGCCCCCATTCCGGCCGATCTCCCGGCACGCGCACGCATGGCCGCCATCGCCTGTCAGGTCCATGCCGAACTGCTCGCGCATCCGTGGCTCTTGGAGGTCTCACCCTGGCGACTCGTGCTCGGCCCGGGCCGGATGCGCCGCTACGAACGGCAGCTCGGTGCGATCGAGGGCATCGGCCTCTCGGACCTGTCGATGGACCGGGTGATCGCCGTGCTGTCGGAGTTCGCCACCGGAAACGCTCGAATGGCCCTCGCCGCGGTCCGCGATACGCAGCGAATGAGCGACGCTCGGTGGTGGGAGGTGCACGGCCCGGTGCTGGCCGAGGTCATGCCGTCGAATGTGTTCCCGCTGTCGTCGCGGGTCGGTGCGGCAGTGGGCGAGCTCTACCAGGCGCCGGCGGACCCGGACGGTGCGTTCGAGTACGGACTGGCCAGGCTGCTGGATGGCATCCTGCGCGAGGTGGCGGACTGATCGGTTCCCGAACACGCCAACAGCGGGCGACCTGTGGGTCGCCCGCTGCCGGTGGAAACAATCTTCTGTTGTTCGATGCTGTTGTGTCAGGACGCGAGAAGCAGGTCAGAGCGCGGGAGCGGACTCCGTGTCGATCACGGCTTCCAACTCACGCAGTCGATCCATGTGTTCGTTCGCGTGGTGCTGGCAGAAGAGCAACTCTCCACCGGCGGGCAGTACGGCACGCACTCGAGCAGCCGCCCCGCAACGGTCGCAACGATCGACCGCGGTCAGTGGGGTGCTTGTCAGGGTTCCTGGCATGACTCCTCCGTCCTGGCTCCCGGTCCCGACGACCGTTCACCTGGTGTGGGGCCCGTGGTCACTCACCACGAGCTCGCTACCGCTACTTCTCAGCAGGGGTATGACTACTCTGTCAGACGTTCGGGACGGGGGCTTTGTTCCCGCGAGTGATTCTGTGTGTTTTCGATTACACGACCAGGGATTTTCGCTACGGGCGAACATCACAGGTCATGCCGTCGACCACCGCTCGATCACCACCTCGAATCGGCCGATTCAGTTGTCTACCGGGAGATTACCCGTGACCCACGACACTCACACGCTTGTTCACCTATGCACGTTGGCCGAGTGGCTGTCCGCCCGGCAAACGGGCGAGTACCGCGCCGCGTCGCTCGACGAAGTGGGATTCATCCACCTCTCGGCGCCACGCCAGGCGCACCTGCCCGCCAACCGGCTCTATGCGGGACGGCGCGATCTGGTATTGCTGCGCATCGACTCGGCGCGGGTCGGGTCTCCGATCGTATGGGAGCCGGGCGTGCCGACCGACCCCGAGTCGATGCTGTTCCCGCATCTGTATGGTCCGCTGCCGGTAGCGGCGGTCACGGCCGTCGAAGAGTACCGCCCCGACGCGAACGGCGTATTCGCGCCGCTCGGCAGGTGAACTATCGGTCGCGGATCTCGCGGGCCACGATCGCGGCCTGTACCCGCGACCGCACACCGAGTTTCGTCAGTACTCGGGAGACGTGCGTCTTGACCGTCGTCTCGCCGATGAACAGTGTGCTGGCGATCTGGGCGTTGGACAGACCGTCGCCGAGGCAGTCGAGTACCTCTCGCTCGCGCTCGGTGAGATCATCCACGCCATGCGGAGCCGGTTGTGGCGCATCGTGATTCGACGACGCGAACGCCGAGATCACCGCCCGGGTCACTGCCGGGGCCAACACCCCATCGCCCGCCGCGACCGCGCGTACCGCCTCGACCAGTGACTGGCCCGACGCGGATTTCAACACAAATCCCGCGGCGCCTGCCCGCAATGTGCGAAAGACGTACTCGTCCAGGTCGAACGTGGTCAGGATGAGCACCCTGGCCAGTCCGTCGGTGGTGATCAGCTCGGTCGCGGTGATCCCGTCCACCCCGGGCATCCGCACATCCATCAGCACCACCTGCGGTCGCAGTGCCTTGGTCTGTGCGACCGCGACGTCACCGTCGGCCGCCTCGCCGACCACCTCGATATCGTCCTCGACTTCCAAGATCATTCGCAGGCCGGCGCGGATCGCCGCGTGGTCGTCGGCGATCACCACCCGAATCGTCATGGCTCGCCCTCAGCGCCGAGCGGGAGTTCGGCGAGCACGTGCCAGCAGCCGGAATCGGATCCGGCGCGCACACTTCCGCCGAGCGCGGTCGCGCGTTCGCGCATGTTCCTCAGCCCGCGGCGTCCGCCGTCCGCCGCCGCGCGCGTCGGTGCGGTCGGATTGCGGATCGCCAGGCTCAGCACCCCGTCGTCGGCGCGCACGTCGATGAAGACCTCTTGTCCCGGTGCGTGTTTCATGGCGTTGGTCAAGGCCTCCTGGACGATGCGGTACGCGGCCTGATCGACCGCGCTCGGCAGGGCGGCGCCGTCGAGCGTCGAGCGCACCCGGACCATGATCCCGGCCGCCCGCGCGGCGTCCACCAGGATCGACAGCTGTGCCAGCCGCCTCGGCGTCGCCACCTCATCCTCGGCATCGCTACGCAGCAGCCCGATCATCGTGCGCATCTCCTGCAGCGCGCTGACGCTGTTCGAACGGATGGACCGCGTGATCCCGGCGAGCACGCGATCGGCGTCACGGCGGGCGAGCACCCCTGACGCCGCCTCGGACTGGATCGCGATGGCCGACAGGTGCCCGGCGATCACATCGTGCAGGTCGCGCGCCATTGTGGTGCGCTCATCAGCGATCGCCGCGCGTCGGTCGAGTTCGGCGACCAGGGTCAATGCCTGCGCGCGGGTGCGTTCGACATCGGCGATCTCCTTGTGCGTGCGCACCGAATTCGCCCACCAGATCGGCGTGGCCACGAAACTGAACACCGCCACGAGCGCCAGCGCGACCGACCGCGGGTCCGCGGTCAGGGCCAGCGTCAGCGCCACGACGAAGCCGGAGAACGCCGACCAGCACACAGTGGTGATCCGCGCCGACCGCCGTCCGGAATACAGCACGGAGGCGTAGATCAGGTCGGCGTAGATGATCCACACCGGCACCGTCGCGCCGAGATAGGTGTCCACCGCCAGCGGGAGCAGACCCCCGAGCATCGCCGGCACCGGGTTTCGACGCCGGAAGAAGGTCGCCAGGCAGACCGTGAGCAGCACACTGAAGCGCAGCCACATCGCCGAATCCACACCGCGATCGGTCATCGTGGACAGACCGCTGACATAGAGGACCGCACCGCCGGCGAACGCGGTGAGCGCGCCGAGTAGATCCCGCGTTCGCTCCGGCAACTCCGACCACCGCGTCACGCCTCCATCACAGCACAGCGCGGGTCGGACGCCATCAGTCGAAGTGATGACCGGGACGGTTTACGAACTCGGACATCGGGCTAATCTGGACAGCGTGAATGTCGACGTCACCGCGCTACCCGGGATCGGTGTCCGCAAGGACTTCGAGGTGCGTTCCGGTCGCCGTATCGGCGTGGTCGCGCACCGTGACGGTGACATCGACCTCATCGTCTCCAAACTCGAGGATCCCGATGCCTGTGCCGCGCAGATCCCGCTGACCGCCGACGAGGCGGCGGTGCTGGCCAACTTGCTCGGCGCACCGCAGCTGGTGGCCAGCCTGAACGACGACCATCGCGATCTTCCTGGAATCACCACCCGACAGCTGCCGATCAGCGACGACTCCCCGTACGACGGCCGCACTCTCGGCGAGACCGCGATGCGCACCCGTACGAAGGTCTCCATTGTCGCGGTCATGCGGGCTGGGCACCTGCATCCCTCGCCCGGCCCCGATTTCACCTTCACCGCGGGCGATTTGCTCGTGGTGGTCGGGACTCCGGACGGCCTGGATGCCGCCGCGAGAATTCTGACGCACGGCTGACGCGTGACGGACACCGCGCTCGCCCTGATCGAGCTCGGAGCGGTTCTTTTCGCCCTCGGCATGTTGGGGCGCGTCGCAGGACGAGTCGGCATGTCACCGATTCCGCTGTATCTGCTCGGCGGTCTCGCCTTCGGTCAAGGCGGCTTCGCCGACCTCGGGGCGGCTGATGAATTCGGCGATATCGCAGGCGAGATCGGTGTCGTGCTGCTGTTGTTGCTACTCGGCTTGGAGTACACCGCGGCGGAGCTCGTCACCGGACTGCGTCGATCCTGGGCGGCTGGCGTGGTCGATATCGTGGCCAACGCGACTCCGGGCGCGGTGGTGGCGCTGCTGTTGGGTTGGGGCGCAAACGGCGCGATCGCGATGGCGGGCATCACGTATATCTCGTCCTCGGGCATCGTGGCGAAGGTCCTCGACGATCTAGGTCGGCTCGGTAACCGGGAGACGCCGGTAATTCTGTCCATCCTGGTGTTCGAAGATCTGGCGATGGCGGTGTACCTGCCGATCCTGACAACGGTTCTGGCCGGGCTGAGCTGGGTCAGCGGGCTGCGCGCCCTGGGGATCGCCTTGGTGACTATCGCGCTGGTGCTCGCTGTCGCGTTGCGCTATGGCCGCTACGTCTCGGCGATCGTGGACAGCGTCGACCGCGAGGTGTTTCTCCTCGAGCTACTCGGAGCCGCGCTGCTGGTGGCGGGCGTCGCCTCGGCGCTGAGCGTGTCGGCCGCGGTGGGGGCGTTCCTGCTCGGTATCGCGATTTCCGGCTCGACCGCGGCCGCGGCGGCGAAACTGCTCGAGCCGCTGCGCGACCTGTTCGCGGCCATCTTTTTCGTAGCCTTCGGCCTGAGTACCGATCCACGGTCGATTCCGCCCGTGCTCGGTTGGGCTGCCGCACTGGCGGTGCTCACCACGCTGACAAAGATCGCGACCGGGTGGTGGGCTGCGAGCCGACAGGGCCTGCGGCGGATGGGCCGGGCGCGGACGGGTGCGGCGTTGGTCGCACACGGCGAGTTCTCCATTGTCATCGCGGGATTGGCGGTGAGTATCGGCGCGGTCGAGGGGCAGCTGGCCGCCTTCGCCTCGGCCTATGTATTGCTGATGGCGGTGCTCGGCCCGATCGCGGCGCGGGTGGCCGAACCCGCGGTCGAACTCGTGCAGCGTCTGGTGCGTCCGCAGCCCGCCGTTTCTTGATCAGGGCCGCTGCGCTGTGTCGGTGGATGCCTTGCGCACGGTGGTGCGCTCCAGCTTGCGCCAGAACGTGGTTGCGGCCGTGCCGACCAGCAGACCTATCGCGGCCGCACACAGATGGCCGTAGTCGGTGAAGGTCGGACCGACCCACAGCGCCACGACGAGCACCAGCAGAATCGTGACCGCCCATGCCAGCCGGAGCATGCCACGGAACCGGAACGCCAGCGCCGCGAGCACGGCCGAGAAGCCGTAGCTGGTCCCGACATCCGCGGCGACGGCGACATGGAGTGGGATGAGTCCGCGATCGATGGCATGCGAGATGCCGGTGACGGTCAGCAGTGTTGCCCCGATGTGTCCGATGGCGAACAGCAGTATCCAGCGGGTGGTGCCCAACCATCGCTCGGCGTAGGCCATCACGATCAGGAATCCCGCGATGGTCACCCAGGGAAAGCCGCCGTCGGTCCAGAAGGCCGAGGCCACCAACACCTGTACCGGGCTGTGCCGCATGTTGTAGAGGTTGGTCGAGGCCGAGAAGATCAGTCTGCGTTCGACCGAATTACCGACCCCGCGCAGCGTCCACCAGGTGACGAACAGGGTGAAGGCGTACGCGGTGCTGGCGGGGGCGGCGCCCAGATATCCGCGGATCGCGGGCAGGATTCGCCGGGGTAGTCCGGGGCGGCGCAGCCACGCCCACGCGGCCGGCAGTTCGGCGCGGGGGTCGATTGTCCGTGTCCAGGGCGCCCGAAACGGGCTGGAGGTCGACGCAACCACCCCGCCAGTGTGCCGCGCGCGGTCACGGCCGCGCCGCGTGCCCCGCTCCTGGCCGGTTCGCTCGTCGGACCCCGCCCACCCCGACCGACGACGGTTCGGCCGGCATCGACGGCCCCGGGCGACTATCTCCGTCGTCTCGGCGAAGTCGGTCGTGTCACCTGACCTGATCGGTGGGACGCAAGAGGATTTCGTTGATCGCGACGTGTTCTGGCTGCGCGATCGCGAAATGCACGGCGGCGGCCACATCGTGCGGTTGTAGGACTCGCATCGACGAAGCCAGCTGCGCGGCCATCGCCCGCGTCTCGGGGTCGGCGATATGACTCGCCAGTTCCGTCTCCACGAAGCCGGGCTCGATGAGGACAACCCGGACGCCTCGGGTGGTTACTTCCTGGCGCAAGGATTCCGAGAACGCGTTGACGCCGTGCTTGGTGGCGGCGTACACACCGCCGCCCGCTGAAGCGACGCGACCAGAGGTCGACGAGGTCTGCACGATCGTCCCCTTGCTGTCGATGAGATAGGGCAGGGCGGCGTGGGTGGCAAGCATGGTTCCGAGCAGGTTGGTGCTGACCATGCGCGTCCACTCGGTGGTATCCGCCTCGAGGATCGGCCCACTGAGCATCACTCCGGCGTTGTTGATCAAGACATCGAGCCGACCGAATCGCTCGACTACCCAGCGGACTCCCGACCGGATGGATGCGTCGTCGGTGACGTCCAGTTCGAGTGGCACCACCTCACCGCTGAGACCCTTGGCTTGCTCGGCGAGGGTCGCGAGTCGATCGCGGCGGCGTGCTCCCGCGGCTACTCGTGCTCCCGCGCCGGCGAGTTCCAGGGTGATGGCGGCGCCGATTCCGGACGAGGCGCCGATCACCAGGATGGATTTGTTTTCGACGGAACCTGTAGGACGTGTCATGCGAGGGAACTTCCTTTCGGGCAAAATGACCGTGCGGTCACATTGACGATAGCGCAAGATGACCAGTCGGTCATCTTGTGCTACTCTCCCCTCGGAGGTGTTCGATGCGGGCTGACGCGATTCGTACGCGCGAAACTCTCGTTCGTGCCGCGGCGCAAGCGCTGGCTGAATCGGGAGTCGACGTCACCATCGCCGAAATAGCTGATCGCGCGGGGGTGGCAAAGGGGACGGTCTTCCGCCACTTCGCGTCGAAGGACGAGCTCGTCTCCGCGATCGTCGCGGACGTGATCGATGACCTCGCGGTGTTCGCCGAGGGATTGCTCGACTCCGGCTCGCCGCGGCAAGCGCTCCTCGACTTCCTCGCGGCCGGCATCGAATTACAGGCGCGGGACCGGGCGTTCTGCCAGCTCGCCGCCAGCACCGCGGGGAAGGACCCTACGCTCCGACACAAAACGGTGCGGCTGCGCGAGATTGCCGACATGTTGGCGCAGCGTGCACGTGCGAGTGGAGATGTGCGATCGGACATCACCGGCCTCGATGTCGTGTCTTTGATGACCGGCATCTACCAAGCGGCGCTGGCGGCCGGCGATCCCGATGGTTGGCGGCGTTATCTCGTCATGGTGTTCGAAGGTCTGAGCCCCTCCGCATCAGCTCTTGTCCGATCGCCTGGTGGCACGGTGAAGTGATGAGCGATCGGCGATACGGAGCCACTGAGCGGTTGCCGTCCCCGGACGCGCTATCTACAGCTGTCGCCGCCAGTGTGACAGACGAGCCAGGCGCTGCGCGCGGTCGACGACGACCAACGCCCATGCGTGGCCGTCTCGATCGCTTCCGATGAAGGTCGTCATGCCACCGTCCAGGCCGGGGCGGCCGGAGAGTGCGCCGCGGCGGAAGACTGCACCGAAGCGTTCGCAATAACCGGGCCAAGCCCTGGTTCGGTAGGCACCAGGTGATTCCGCCGGTTGTCGCGAGAGAGCTCGAGTGTTTCGGTACGAGCCGGACCTTGTGGGAACGGCAATATGCCGATCAGAGCTGGTTTTCGGCACTTTCTGCGTTGCCCCTGCTGTCGGTCGGGGTCTAGCGTGGTACTCGGCACCCCGGCGCCATCTGTCGCGAGGACCAAGCTGCCGAGGGAAACGTTCCCGAGTCTGCGCGGCGACCGCCGTGAGTTTCATCGCATCCACCGGGTTGTATGTGGGCGGATTTGGCGCACTTCTCGGCCGAACCCACCCGGAGGTGGATGTGCTCCCCACACGACACAACACGGCAATCATCAATGGTCAAGAGGTCTTCTACCGCGAGGCCGGCCCGAACGGCGCACCGGTCGTCCTGCTACTGCACGGATTCCCGAGCAGTTCGCACATGTTCCGCCATCTCATCCCTGCGCTGGCCGACGATTATCACGTGATCGCAACCGACCACATCGGATACGGTCACTCCGCCATGCCGAAGGTCGACACTTTCGACTACACCTTCGACAACCTCGCCCGCCTCACCGCCGGACTGCTCGATCATCTGGGCATCGATCGCTTCGCCATCTATGTGCACGACTACGGGGCGCCGATCGGCTGGCGCCTAGTCCTCGACCCTTCCTACGACATCAGCGCGATCATCTCGCAGAGCGGCAACGCCTACATGGAAGGTTTCGCCACACCTTTCTGGGACGACCTGTTCGCGTACGCCAACAATCCTGGCCGCGACACCGAACCTGGTGCGCGGGCCAAGCTCAGCCCCAGTACGACTCGTTGGCAGTACGAGAACGGCGCCACCGATGCCAGCCTGGTCAGCCCCGACACCTGGACACTCGATCAGCTCCTGCTGGAACGGCCGGGCAACGACGAGATACAGCTGGCGCTGTTCCGCGACTACCCAACGAATATCGACGGGTACCCGACGTTGCAGGAGTACTTCCGCACCAGCCAAGTGCCCTTGCTCGCGGTGTGGGGTGAACGGGACGAGATCTTCGGACCGGACGGCGCACGGGCATTCTCCCGCGACCTGAAGGACGCGGAAGTCCACCTCCTGCCTGCCGGGCACTTCGCCCTGGAGACGCACTTGGACGCCATCAGCGGGTACATCCACGGGTTCCTCGGACGGGTTCTGACATGACGCGCAACGTGCTTGCCTGCAGAACGCGCATGGGAGGCGCCGCAGGAGAGGTGGCGTGGTGGCGACGTTGACCACAGTGAATGTCGGGATGCCGAAAGATGTTCCCTGGCACGGCAAGACCGTGCACACGGGCGTCTACAAGCAGACCGTGACCGGGCCACGGATGGTGCGCCGGCTGAACATCGACGGAGACGGCCAAGGGGACTTGGGCGGGCACGGCGGTGAGCAACGGGCCGTACTCGTCTATCAGCTCGACTCGTACCGATACTGGGCCGAGGAACTCGGGCGCGACGACTTGGCCCCCGGCCAGTTCGGTGAGAATTTCACCGTCGACGGCCTGCCCGACGAAGAGGTCTGCATCGGGGACCGCTACCGCATCGGCGACGCCCTCTTCGAGGTCACGCAGCCTCGGGTGACGTGCTATCGGGTGGGCCTGCGGATGGGCGAGCCGCGGATGGCGGCACTGCTTGTGGCCCACCACCGCCCCGGCTTCTACCTTCGGGTGATCGAGGAAGGCGAGGTCGAGGCCGGGCAGGAGATCGTCAAGGTTTCCACCGGGCCCGAGGCGATGACCGTCGAGGAGATCGATCGGGTGCTTTATTTGCCCGGCCACACTCGCGAGCAGGTCGAGCGAGCCTTGCGGATTCCCGCGCTCAGTCCCGGCTGGCAGGGCTCGATGCGGACTCTGCTGAAGCAGTCTCGCGGCGAGGGCGGCACCTCCTCGGGCAGCGCAGGACTGAATACCGCCGCTACCGCTCCGCCGCCCGCTTGGCCGGGTTTCCGGCCGCTCACCATCACGGGCATCCAGTCCGAAAGCCGCAGCGTGTTCTCCCTGCACTTGGCGGCCGAAGACGGCTCCGCGCTGCCGGACGCGCTTCCGGGGCAGTTCCTCACGGTGAAGGTCCAGCCCGAGGGTGGGGTGCCGCCGCTGATCCGTAGCTATTCGCTGTCCGGTGAGCCGGGTACCGGCATCTACCGGATCAGCGTGAAGGTCGAACCACACGGTGCCGCCAGCAACGAGCTGCGCGCCCGCTCCCGCGTCGGCGACCGGCTACAGACCGCCGCACCCCGCGGTGCCTTCTGTCTGGCCGACGGCGACGATCCGGTCCTGCTGCTGTCGGCCGGAATCGGCGTCACTCCCGTGCTGGCCATGCTGCACACCCTCGCCATCGAGCATTCCAGCCGCGAGGTGTGGTGGCTGCACGGCGCGCGGGACGGCACCGAGCACCCCTTCGCCCAGGAGAGCCGCGAGCTGATCGCCGCCCTCCCCAACGCCCGATCTATCATCTACTACAGCAGGCCGACTGCCGATGACCGCTTGCACGTGGACTATTCGCGGGCTAGCCGCCTGTCGGCTGAGCGTATCCTCGGGCTCGGCTTGCCGACCGACGCCGACGCGTACCTGTGCGGACCGGCGGCCTTCATGGACAGCGTTACCGCCGCGCTCATCGATTCGGGACTGGATGGCTCCCGGGTCCATAGCGAGATCTTCGGCGCCGGTGGCTCGCTCACTCCTGGGATCAAGGGCTCGCCGCGCGCCGCCGCACCCCACCAGCCACCAGGCGCGCCCGGCACGGGACCGGAGGTCTCCTTCGCCCGCAGCGGCCTGAACGTCGCTTGGAACGATGTCCACGAGTCCCTGCTCGAACTCGCCGAGGCCTGTGACGTCCCCGTCCAGTGGTCCTGCCGCACCGGCGTCTGCCACACCTGCGAACTCGCCCTCATCTCCGGCGCCATCGCCTACGCACCCGACCCCGTCGAACCTCCCGCCGACGGCAACATCCTCATCTGCTGCGCCAGGCCGACCGAAGGAGTCGTTCTGGACCTGTAAACGCGACCGACTTTCCTGCTATCGCTCGCAGCGGATCCGGTTCGGACCCGCCCCCAAGATCCGCCCCGAGCGGCAGCGGATTGATGGAAGCGGTCGCATCCCTGCACGCCACCGTCTTCGGCAGCGGCCACACCTTCGGCGCGAAGACCCCGAACGGCCACGAATACCCCGAACGCCACAGCAAATCCTGGATCGGGGCTTCACGGTGCGACTGCGCGTTCGGACATCACCGGCCTCGATGCCGTGTCTCTGATGACCAGCACCTACGAAGCGGCGCTGCTATATCGACGACACTTCCGTTCCAAGCCGGCGATCGCAGAGGGAGCGTGGCCTCGTGCTCTAGCCACGGGCTGTGAGCGCGGCCGCCATGCGGTCCAGAAGGAGCTGCCGTTCGTGCCTGGTGGGGGCGAGTTCGGCGGCTCGCTCCCACTCGGCGGCGGCTTCGTGGTGCCGGCCGAGCCGGGTGAGGAAGTCTCCGCGGACTGCCCCGAGGAGGTGGTAACGAGCCATCCGTCGGTCCTCGAGCAGCGGCTCGGTCGTGGCCAGTGCGGCTTCGGGACCGTCGACGTAGAGAACGGCGACCGCCCGGTTCAGTTCGACCACGGGAGATGCGGTCACCTGAGCGAGGGCGTCGTAGAGGGCGAGGATCGCGACCCAATCGGTGTCAGCAAAGGCCGCGGCGCGGGTATGACACGCGGAGATCGCTGCTTGCAGCGAATAGGTCCCGAGCGGGCGAGCCAGATCGAAGGCACGGTCGAGCATGCGAAGACCGTGCTCGATCAGGGTGCGGTCCCATCGCTGACGGTCCTGATGCTCGAGTTGGACGGGAACCCCGTTCTCATCGACGCGCGTGCGAAACCTGGCTGCCTGCAGTTCCATGAGTGCCGTGAGGCCGAAAACTTCTGGCTCGGTTGACAATAGGCCGGCCAGTACTCGCCCCATCCGCATGGCTTCGATCGCGAGATCGGCGCGGACTACGGTCTCGCCGGAGGAGGCCGAGTAACCCTCGTTGAAGATCAGATACAGCACGTCGAGCACGGCGCGAAGACGGTCGGGCAGTTCCTCGGCCGACGGCGCCTCGACCGGGACTCGAGCCGCGGCCAGCGTGCGCTTGGCGCGCGAGATGCGTTGACCGATGGTGGCTGCGGGAACGAGGAACGCGCGGGCGATCTCCTCGGTGCTCAGGCCCCCGAACAACCGCAGGGTGAGGGCGACTCGGGACTCGGGGGAGAGCACCGGGTGGCAGGTGGTGAACACCATGGTGAGCAGATCGTCCGGGATGGGGGTGAGCGCCTCGGTGGTGACGTCCGGTAGCTCGCCGTCCTGCCCGGCGACGAGGAGCGGCGCCTTCTTGCGCGCCGTCTCCTCCCGCCGGGCACGGTCGATCGCCTTGTGCCACGCGGTGGTCATCAGCCACGCGCCGGGCCTGGTCGGCATTCCCTCGACGGGCCACTGCTCCAGGGCGGCCACGAAAGCTTCGGAGGCCAGATCCTCTGCAATGTCGAGGTCGCCGATGCGGCGGGCGAGCGTGGCAATCAACTGAGGCGCCTCGATCCGCCACAGCGCTTCGACCGAATCGCGCGGTTCCATCGGTCAGCCGGGTTCAGCCCGAGGACGGGTGCCGCAGCTGCTCGCTGCGGGTCAGGGTCTCGGGGTCGACAGTCGCGGCGAAGTCGTCCATGTCGTAGAGCGGACGGATCTCCAGGATCTGCGAGTCGCCGTACGACGGGTCGAACGGGCAACGCTTCGCCCAT
Organism: Nocardia sp. NPDC049190; assembly: GCF_040648115.1. Lineage (NCBI taxonomy): Bacteria > Bacillati > Actinomycetota > Actinomycetes > Mycobacteriales > Nocardiaceae > Nocardia > Nocardia sp. NPDC049190. The sequence continues at coordinate 55,666 of NZ_JBEZDE010000012.1, read as the reverse complement.
TCGATGGCCTCCGCCAGTGAGCTGACCTCCCAGATCCAGTAGCCGGCGATGACTTCCTTGGACTCGGTGAACGGACCGTCCATGACCGAGGTCCCGGACGTCGAGAAGGCGATCCTCGCTCCGGCGCTGCTCGGCTGGAGGCCTTCGCCGCCGAGAATGATGCCGGCCTTGACCAACTGCTCGTTGAAGGCCTGCATCTTCTCGAACATTTCCTGGGTCGGCTGCGCCTTGCCTTCGTCGGCGGCATCGCCCTTGGTCATCACCATCACGCGCATGATGCGGATTTCTCTCTCAGTCGTGGCCGGCCACGCGGCGCAGCAGGTCTGCAATGTATTCGGGATCGACGGACTCACCCTCACGGAAGTCGACGACCTTGCGATCGCCGGACCCCAAGGAACGGAGTAACCCCGGTACCGGCTCGATGCCCTCCGCGCCGAAGACCATGAACGACACCTTAGCCGCGGCCACGTGCAGCGCGGCGACGTTCTCCCCCTCGATCGTGAAGTGTGGCTTGCCGTACTGCAGCGCCTCCGCGACTCCCGGCAGCGTGCGATGAACGGTCTCGCGCAGGGAGAGGCAGATCCCCGTCTGCCAAGCCTTCGTGTTGTCGATGTAAGCCGTGACATCGGTGTCCATCTCGTCTCCTTCACGCAGCGCTGACGCGGTAGGACAGCACGACCACACCGGACTCGAAGGTCTTGGTGTCGATATGTTCGAGCCCAGTGCGGCTTTCGGCCCGGAACAACGGCTCGCCGCCGCCTCTGAGGATGGGGTAGACCCAGATCCGGTACTCGTCGAGCAAGCCTGCGGTGGCCACGGTGTCGGTCAACCGGCCGTTGCCCCAGATCAGGATGTCCTTGCCGTCGGTCTGCTTCAGCCGTTCGACCGAGCCGAGGACGTCATCGCCAGGGATGACGGTCGCCGGACCCCAGGCTCGCACGTCGACCGGCACCGAGGCGACGACATACTTCTCGATCGCGTTGACGTGGTCGGCGTACGGGTTGCCGCCCATGTGCGGCCACGCTTGGGCCATGCCCTCGTACGTTGTCCGGCCGAGCAGGAGGGCGCCCGCACCGAGAGTGAGGTCCAAGGCGTACTGCTGGGCGCCGGGGTCGTTGAATTGCATCGACCACTCGTGCGGGTTGTCGATGTAGCCGTCGAGCGTCGTGTAGGTCGAAGCGATGATGCGTCGCACGTGAGGTCCCTCTGTTGAGGGGCCGGCTGGTCCGGCCCTCAACTAGTCCTTCGTGCGACCCTTCGGGGTTTCGACATGAAGGAAGAAAACTTTCTGCGGGAGTCAGGAACTTGTGCTCGCACGCGTTTCGGTTGCTGCTGAAGCCCTTCGAGGTTCCCGCGGGGGATGACGGACGCGAAGGTAGCGATCGGCCGCCCGCGCTGTCTGTGTGCCACACGGGACTATGCGGCTTTTGTCGCCTTTGCCGCGCTGCGCGAAGACGAGACAGGGCGCTGTGCCTGGTCGAGTATTTCTGGAATGAGCCGCCGACCAACTGGTCAGCGGCTCATTCCAAGAGGTGTCTCAGTCCAGGTAGTCGCGCAGCACCTGTGAGCGACTGGGATGGCGCAGCTTGCTCATCGTCTTCGACTCGATCTGCCGGATGCGCTCACGGGTGACTCCGTACACCTGGCCGATCTCGTCGAGAGTGCGTGGCTGGCCATCGGTGAGGCCGAAGCGCAGCCGGACCACGCCCGCCTCCCGCTCCGACAGTGTCTCCAGCACCGATTGCAGCTGATCCTGCAGCAGCGTGAAGCTCACCGCGTCTACGGCGACCACTGCTTCGGAGTCTTCGATGAAGTCGCCGAGCTGGCTGTCACCCTCGTCGCCGATGGTTTGATCCAGTGAGATGGGCTCACGCGCATACTGCTGGATTTCCAGCACCTTTTCCGGCGTGATGTCCATTTCCTTCGCCAGTTCCTCCGGCGTCGGCTCGCGGCCGAGGTCCTGGAGCAGCTCGCGTTGGATGCGGCCGAGCTTGTTGATGACCTCGACCATATGCACCGGGATACGGATGGTGCGGGCCTGATCGGCCATGGCACGGGTGATCGCCTGCCGGATCCACCAGGTGGCGTACGTGGAGAACTTGTAGCCCTTGGTGTAGTCGAACTTCTCCACCGCGCGAATCAGACCCAGGTTGCCTTCCTGGATCAGGTCGAGAAACGCCATACCGCGACCGGTGTACCGCTTGGCCAACGAGACGACCAAGCGCAGGTTGGCCTCGAGCAGGTGGTTCTTGGCCCGATTGCCGTCGCGGACAATCCAGTTGTAGTCGCGGCGCATCGCGACCGGTAGCTTCTCGCCCTGCTCGGTGAACTCACGCACCTTCTCCGCCGCATAGAGGCCGGCTTCGATGCGCTTGGCGAGTTCGACCTCCTCCTCGGCATTGAGCAGCGCTACCTTGCCGATCTGCTTGAGGTAGGCGCGGACCGAGTCGGCCGAGGCGGTGAGTTCGGCGTCCTTGCGGGCTTGCCGTAGCGCCTCGGATTCCTCTTCGTCCCAGACGAAATCGCCGGAGGCCTTGTCTGCCGCGGTCGGCTCGTCGGCCTCGCCTCCGGCTTCTTCGCTCTCGGGTTCCTCGGCGACCTCGACCAGATCCTCGCTGTCGGCGAGGTCGTCCTCGGACACCTCCAGATCGCCGAGATCGTCGAGATCGAGCGACTCGTCCTCGAGCGTTTCATCGGCGCCGGGCTCGCCGTTCGGGCCTGCCTTTTTGGTGGCCTTCTTCGCTGGAGCCTTGGCTGCCTTGACAGCCCTCTTGGCAGGGGCCTTCTTGGCGGCGGCCTTTTTTGCCGGAGCCTTCTTGGCGGCAGCCTTACTGACCGGCCGTGCTGCGGTTACATCTGCGGAGTCGGCATCGGCCGAATCGGCGGTCTGACGGGTATTCGTGGCTACCACGTACGCCCTTTCGTGACGGTCTCGTGCGGCGTCACGCCAGAGTGGTTTTCCGGCGGAGCGGTCTGTCGGGTTGCACCGGCGGATGGCCGGTCGGGGTTTCTCCGGCTCAGCCGGGCACGTTCCATTGTAACGATCTAACCAGGGTACCTATGGCACGATGCCGGGAACGGTATCCACCGCCTCGCCCGCGCGCCTCATGGGGCGAGGCCGGCATCGATCGCCATGGCAGCACCGACAATGCCCGCGGCGTTTTTCAGGTGCGCGGGGATGACGGTAGTTCGATTGGTGAGCAACGGGATCCACTGCTCGGCATCCCTGCTGATGCCGCCCCCCGCGACGATCACGTTCGGCCAGAACAGGTTCTCCAGCGTGATCAGCACCGTGCTCACCTCGGCGGCCCACTGCTCATAGGACAGGCCCTCGCGTTCCTTCACGGAGGCCGCGGCGCGGTGTTCGGTCTTCCTGCCATCGATCTCGACGTGGCCGAGTTCGGTGTTGGGTACCAGCGTGCCGTGGTAGAGCAGCGCGGAACCGATACCGGTGCCGAAGGTCAACATCAGGACGAGACCGGCGAAAGCCTTTGCCGCGCCGTAGCGGTCTTCGGCCAGACCTGCCGCGTCCGCGTCGTTGAGCACCGTGACTTCGCGACCCCCGAGGGCGGCCGAGAACATCGCTCTGGCGTCGGTGCCGATCCACGACTTGTCGATATTGGCCGCCGTGCGCGCCAAGCCGCCCAGCACCACAGCCGGCAATGTGATCCCGACCGGGCCGTGCCACTTGGCGGCGGCGACCAGCTCGGCCACGGCTGCGGCCACGGCATTGGGTGTCGAGGGCTGCGGCGTCGCGATCTTGATCCGTTTATGGACCAGGTCGCCGGTAGCCAAATCCACGACGGCGCCCTTGACGCCGCTGCCACCGATATCGATACCGAATGCGTGCCCCCGAGCGGACATGACTTCAGCCCTCATTTCCTGTGCTTGGCCGGTGGGAAGACAGCGTCTCGCGCAGGACCCCACGACGCCGCTGGGTGGCGTTGCGTAGGGGTGGCCGACGACGGCGCTGTGTCGTGCACAACAAGCCTAATAGGAGATCGCGCTGTGCGGTTCGGAGGATGTGTGATGCGATGGACGGCGTGCCGGAAACCTCATCGCCAGTGTCCGACTCCACCTCCGACTCCCTCTTCTCGATCGTCGCGCGCGGCGACGAGGCGGATCTGCGCCGCGTCGCGGTCGATCTCGCCGAGACCGCCGCTGCTCATGTCCGTGCCCGCCGTCCCGACGTGTTCGGGCCCGCGGGCACGCACGCCGACGGCGCCGTACAGGCCAAGAGCCACGCGACCGACCCGGTGACCATCGTGGACACCGAGACCGAAGAGCTCGTTCGAAGATTGCTCGCCGAGCAGCGGCCCGGCGACCCGATCGTCGGCGAGGAGGGTGGTGGCAGCCTCGACGACACGGCCGCGGATACCGTCCACTGGGTGGTGGATCCGATCGACGGCACCGTCAACTTCCTCTATGGCATCCCCGGCTACGCCGTCTCGGTGGCCGCGCTACGTGGCGGGCGTCCGGTGGCCGGCGCTGTGGTGGACGTCGAGCGGGCGGCGACCTACAGCGCCGGGCTCGGGCTCGGCGCGTTGCGCGTCGGCGCCGACGGCGTAGTAGAGCATTTGCGATGCACGCCGGTCGATACGGTCTCGATGTCGTTGGTGGCTACCGGATTCGCCTACGGCAGGCAGCGCAGAACCAGGCAGGCCGAGTTGGTCGCGCAGGTGCTGCCGCACGTGCGCGACATCCGCCGCTTCGGCGCGGGCGCGTTGGACCTCTGTCACGTCGCGGCGGGCCGGGTGGACGCGTATTACGAGCACGGCCTCAACGCCTGGGACTGGGGTGCGGGCGCGCTGATCGCCGCGGAGGCGGGCGCGCAGCTGATTCTCCCGCCCGCGACGGCGCCGGGCATCGACGGCGACCTGGTGGTTGCCGCCGCGCCCGGAATCGCCGACGAATTCATGACACTGCTGCGCCGGGTGGGCGCTACCGAGCCGATTCCCGATCGGTGATCAGCAGCGGGCTTGCCGCGCAGCGTTGAGCAGCTCGATATCGATCGAGGTCGAGTCGCCCGGCGCCGGGTTCTTGAGTGACCGCAGCACCTCTTCGGCGTCGTTGCTCGGCCGGATGTCCCGGAACAGTGATCCGAGCACCAGATCGACCGTGTCGTCGCCGCGCTGATCCTCGATCAGCTCGGCGCACGGCGCGACCAACTGAACCGCGGAGGCGGCCGGTCGGCCGCTCGCGCCGAAGCGAATCTGGCCGGTGCATTCCAGGTCTCCGTTGACGTATACCGAATCGTTGCCGTATTGCATTCCCGGTGCACTGCCGAAACCGAGGTCGCCGAGCTGGGCAGCGACGTGGGTGGCCTGGCCGCGCTGGTTGTTCGCGTTGAGCACCCGTACTTTGCTGGCCGCGAGCGGCGCTGGTTCCACGTCCTGCAGTCGGCCCGCGCCGACTCGCTGACCGAGTGGAACCGGTGGCGGCGCACCGGGATCAATGGCCGGGCTCGGGGCATTGCAGGCCATTGCGGTGGTGTTTGTATCTTGGGTGGTCAGGGCCTTGATCCAGACGATCCCGCAGACCAACGCGAGAACGCCGAGCAGAATGAGCCAGGGCTGGGGGCGGCGCCGAAGGAAGGGGCGACCTCGGGAATCTGTCGCGCTGCCTTCGGTGATCAGTGAAACCACGAGCACACTCTACGAAAATGTGTCCGGGCCGCGTGCACGCCAGGTCTCGGCGAGTTCCGCGGTTGGTGTCGATTGCCCCTCAGTTTCGACTCGGCTGTGTTTTCATTGCGACTTTTCCTTCATAGTCCGCTATTGTCTGGCGGCCCAGATCGAATCATCAGCGGCGGAATCGGTGGTCGGTCGCGGGAACAAGAAGGGCATGTCCTGCGTTTACCGAGCGCTATCCGGAGTGGATCCGCCCGATCCGCCCTGATAGGTGACCGGTGTGCGTGTGACGTGCACCACCGGCGGGGCGGTACCGGTCGCGTCGATTCCGCCAGGAATCGGGTGTGAGCGGACCGGCTCGGGATATACGGAGTTAGGACGAGGGGAAGACGACATGGCAACCGACTATGACGCACCGAGGCGCACCGAAACCGACGATGTGTCGGAAGATTCGCTGGAGGAGCTGAAGGCTCGTCGTAACGAGGCACAGTCCGCCGTCGTGGACATCGACGAATCCGATACCGCGGAGTCGTTCGAGCTTCCCGGCGCAGACTTGTCCGAGGAAGTGCTGACGGTTCGGGTGATCCCGAAGCAGGCCGACGAGTTCACGTGTTCCAGCTGTTTTCTGGTGCACCACCGGAGCAGGCTGGCCAGCGACAAGGGCGGTCAGATGATTTGCATGGATTGCGCCGCCTGATCTCTGGCGAGATCGACAACCAATGTGTCAGCCCGCGCTCGGTAGACCGAGCGCGGCAAGGACCTGTTCGGGCCGTCGCGTACTGATCAGCCAGTACGGCGTCGGATCGTCCGGGTCGTCGAGTACGAGCAGAACCATCGGCCCGACCCAGGGGCGATGTTGTACATAGGCAGCGGGGTCGAGTTGGCGACCGAGCGCCGCGCTCTTTGCCGTAGCGGCCACGGTGGCCGCGCGGGCCACGAAATTCGCCGGCAGGTGCGCGCGGTCGGCCCGTAGCTCTGGTGTGCCGGCAGCGTCCGGCACCACCTCGACTCGGTGGCGGCTCAGCCACACGAGTACCCAGACCGGAACAGGGAACAGCACCACATAAGGCAGCCACGCACGCAACCCCGGGGCGCCCATATGGATCTCGGCGGCGAGCAATCCGGTGATGGCAAACGCCACCGGCCACCACCACAGCGGCACCCATAGGCGCTCCTGGTAGGGACGCGTGGGCTGGTGTTTCTCGTCCATCGTCGAGGGGTTGGGCCGGTCCGACACGAGTCAACACTAAGTCACGAGGGCAAACAGCCTGCGCGTAGGCTCGTCCAACGTGAGCGCACCTTCACCCATACCCTTGCTGCGGCTGGATCCCGGCATTCCCATACCCACGCGCGCCCATGACGGCGACGCGGGTGTAGACCTGTGCACCACAGAAGACGTCATCCTTGAGCCGGGGGAACGGGTGCTGGTCGGCACCGGTATCGCTGTCGCGCTGCCCGTCGGCACGGTCGGCCTGATCCATCCCCGCTCGGGGCTCGCCGCCAAGACCGGGCTGTCGGTGGTGAACACCCCCGGCACCGTCGACGCCGGGTATCGAGGGGAGATCAAGGTGTGCCTGATCAACCATGACCCGCGCACACCGATCGAGCTACGCCGCGGCGACCGGATCGCGCAACTCCTGGTGCAGCGCGTGGAACTGGTGGATTTCGTGGCGGTCGACTCGCTCGACGAAACGACACGGGGTGCGGGTGGTCACGGCTCCAGCGGTGGTCACGCGAGTCTGACCGTGCGGACAGGTGGGCCGGGCCGGGCGGCCGGCGAGGAGGCATGACGGGAATGTTCGGAAAGAGAAAGAAGTCGTCGGACCGCTACGCCGACGAGCGGTACGACGAGGTGGACGACTACGAGGACACCGAATACGACGCCGACTACGAGGACGTCGACTACCAGTCCGAGTACGCCGACGAATCCGAGTATGCCGACGAATACCCCTACGACGACGATGCCCCGACCGACGAACGCTCGTACGCGGGAGTGGACTTCGACGCCGACAGGCCGTCCGGGCAGCCCGGCCCCTACGACTACGACGACGTCGCGGAGCTGCTGGAGGCGGTCTCGGAGCAGCGGCTCGACCTGGGATCGGTGCTGCTTCCGGTTCCGCCCGGTGGTCAACTGCAGGTCGAGATGACGCCGGAAGGTCAGCCGCAGGCGGTGCACCTGGCCACCGAGCATGGTCGGATCACGGTCGCGGCCTATGCCGCGCCCAAAACATCGGGCCAATGGCGACTGGTGGCAGCGGATCTTGCCGACTCGCTGCGCAAGGACGGCGCCAAGGTCGCGGTGGAGAACGGGCCGTGGGGCCGCGAGTTGCTGGCCATCACCGAGGGGGCCGACCTGCGTTTCATCGGCGTCGACGGCTATCGCTGGATGGTGCGGTTGGTCGCCGCGGGCCCGTCCGGTGCGGCGAACGACGGCAGCCCGCTGGTCAGGGCGGCGCGAGCGATCATGAGCGAGACCGTGGTCCGGCGTGGCGAAGATCCGCTGCCGGTGCGCGAGCCGCTGCCGGTGGTGCTGCCGCAGCAGTTGTCCGACCAGTTGGCCGCGGCCCATCAGCAGCAGGTCGAGGCTCAGCAGCAGGCGATGGCCGTGCAGGCGGCCGCCACCCGCACCGGGCCACCGGCCGTGCTGCCTCCGCGCATCCCGGAAGGGCCGCGGCGCGGCGCGGACGGCTCCGCGATGCAGCAGCTCGGGCTGAACTGACCGGTGCCGAACTCAACGCACGGCACATGGCACTCAACGCATGGCGCCGATTCCCCGGTGCCCCAGGATCGCGGGGTCGGCGCCGAGTTCGTCCAGGGTGATCCGGTACAGCTGCGCGTGCGGCGCGAGTGCGGCCCACTCTTCGGCGACTGCCACCGGATGTACCGGGTCGTCGACGGCGGCGATCACCGCGATCGGCCGTGGGAAGGTGACCAGCCGTTGCGCGTCCGGCCACTTGTAGTCGGCAGCCTCCTCCAGTGCCTCGGGCAGGTGTGGCCACTGTGCCCGCCACGACTGGGCGAGCGCCTCGGCCAGCCAACGTGGGCTATCTGCCCGCATCCGCTCGGTCACCGCGGCAAGACCGTCGGCCCGCAGTTGCTCCGCGGTGGCCGTCGCGCTGAGTGCTGCGGGACAGCCGACCGTGTCTGACCCGGTCCACGCCGGAAGGGCCGCCACGACCCCGACGACGCGGTCCGGATGTTCGGCCGCCCACTCCAGCGCGACCGCGGCACCGAGTGAGATTCCGGCCGCCAGCACCGGCCCCGAGCGCGCTGCCGCAGCCAGGGCGGCCCGGTAGCTCGCGACCACCGCGCGCGGATCAGGTTCCACCGCAACCAGGTCTAGACCGTGCGCGGCGCTGGCCGGACCGAAAGCGCGGGTGGCGAAGTCGGCGTCGGACCCGCTACCGGGCAGCGCTACGACGCTGGTGGGTTGTGCCGAGGCGAACATCGGACCGAGCGTAGCGGGGGTGGCGCGGCCCATCTACAGTGGCGGTGTACGGCCGCAGCCGGTCGTGAAGTTGGAAACCCACGATGGTGTGCGACCCACGCCATGTGCTCTATGCAGGAGAGCGTGCACAATGTCCGCAGCCTCAGGTTACTTTCGACGTCTGGGCCGCAAACTGACCGAAGACATCGATCAGTTGGATGCCGAAGAGCTGGCCGAGACCTCGGAGGCGTCAGGAGCTTGTCGGGCGTCGGAGTGTCGGCGCGGTGAAGAGGCCACCATGCTCGGTAGGCTCCGCAGTGTCGAAGCATGTCCGAAGTCCGCAGGCGCCAGCGTGCAGGCCGAGTTCTTCGACGGCACCGACGCCATCACCCTGGTGTGGATCGGGCGCAGACGTATTCCCGGTATCGAGCCGGGGCGGCGCATCCTGGTCCGCGGTCGGGTCGGCGACCGCGATGGTCGCAAAGTGATCTACAACCCCTACTACGAATTGCGCGGGAACAGCTGACGTATGCCATCGAGCAACGACAACACAGGCTCCACCGATCGCACCGGCCTCGACGAACACGTCGGCCGTGACGAGGAACATGCCGAGCAGACCCTCCTCGAACAACTAGGCGGCTTCAGCGGCCTGATCTACTCGACTCTCCCCGTTGTCGTCTTCGTCCCCGTGAACAGTTTCGCCGGGCTGACCGCGGCGATCTGGGCGGCGCTGGGCGTGGCCGCGGCTGTTCTGGTCTGGCGCTTGGTGCGGCGCAATCCCGTCCAGCCCGCCATCTCCGGGTTCCTCGGAGTAGGTGTCTGCGCGCTCATCGCCTACCGAATGGGTGAGGCCAAGGGCTTCTTCCTGTTCGGCATCTACACCAGTCTCGTCTATGCCGGCGTGTTCCTCGTCTCGATCCTGGTGCGCCGGCCCTTGGTCGGCGTGATCTGGGGGGTGTTGAACGGCCACGGCAGCGACTGGCGTTTCGACCGGCGATTGGTGCGGCTCTACGACCTGGCCACCGCCACCTGGATCGTCGTGTTCGGTGCCCGCTACCTTGTGCAGTCGCAGCTCTACGACACCGACCGGACCGGCTGGCTGGCGTTCGCGCGGATCGCCATGGGCTGGCCGCTGACCGCGGTGGCGCTCGCCGTCACCATCTGGGCGGTCCGCCGCGCGGGCCATCTGCCCGCCAGAACGGTGACCGCGACCGGATCGTCGGCCTGAGGGCGTCGACCTCCGTCGTCGACCCGTGAATTTCACCGGGGTGGGGTGAGTCCCACCGCCGAGGTGGTTGGTTACCCACCCTGGGGTATCTGGTTGCTGCCCCGAGTTCGTCAGACGATCAATGCGTACCGAAGGAAAACACGCACTGATCGGCAAGGGAGGACTCGGACGTGGCTACCGAGCACAACACCGCGACACTGCCCGAGAACCACAGCCCGGCTTTGTCGGAGAGCCGCCGGGTGTCGGCCGAGCTGGACAAGCTGATCGGCGCCGCTGTCGCGGGTGACCGCCACGCGGTCGCCGAGATCGTCCGGCTCGTGCACCCGGTGGTCCGCCGCTACTGCACCGCGCGTCTGGGCAATACCGCGCACCTGCAGGTCACTGCCGACGATGTCGTCCAGGAAGTCCTGCTGGCCACCGTCAACGCGATCCCGCGCTACCGCGACCAGGGCAAGTCGTTTCTGGCCTTCGTTTACGGCATCGCGGCCAACAAGGTTGCCGACGCGTTCCGCCGCTCCCAGCAGCACCCCAGCTATCCGATGGCCGACATTCCGGACGTCGCGTGCTCCGCCGCAGGACCAGAGGAGTGGGCGCTGGCCTCCGAACGGCGAACGGCCACACGGGAACTCATGAAGGTGCTGGCGCCCGCACACCGTGATGTGCTCGTCATGCGGATCGTGCTCGGCTGGTCGGCGGCGCAGACCGCGGAGGCGATCGGCACCAGCCCGGGCGTGGTTCGGGTCATGCAGCACCGCGCGCTGAACAAGCTGCGCGCCGAGCTGAAGGTGGCCGCGTAGTCCTCGACTGTCCCGCCGACGACCGAGCGGCACCGGCCGCACCCTAGAATTACGGCCGGAAGCCGTGGTTGGCGAGTTCCACCCGGAGGTCTTCCTCCGCCTCCACCGAGGTCACGAACAGCAGTTCGTCGTCGCCCTCGAACGGATCGTCCGGCTGCGGCACGATCACCCGCCCGCCGCGCAGGATCGTCACCAGGGCGGCATCGCGCGGCAGGGTGAGTGCGCGCACCGGTTTGCCGGCCAGAGCGGTATCCGCGGGCAACGTCATCTCCACCAGGTTCGCCTGGCCTTGACGTAGCGTCATCAGGCGCACCAGATCTCCGACGGAGACCGCCTCCTCGACCAGCGAAGCGAGCAGCCGCGGCGTGGACACCGCGACGTCGACGCCCCAGGACGAGTCGAAAAGCCATTCGTTACGTGGATCGTTCACTCGCGCGACCACCCGGCGCACGCCGAACTCGGTTTTGGCGAGCAGGCTGTGTACCACGTTCGCTTTGTCGTCGCCGGTGGCGGCGATGACCACCTCGTAGGTCTCCAGACCGGCGTCTTCGAGTAGTGCGAGTTCGCACGCGTCCGCGTGCACCCAGACGGCATCCGGGATCGCGGCGGGGTCGATATGCTCCAGCTCGCGCTCCAACAGCATGACCCGGTGCCCGCCGCGCAACAGCTCCTTGGCGATCGATCGGCCGACGGCGCCTGCTCCGGCGATAGCCACTTTCATGTTCAGTCCTCGCTTGCTGGGGGCTTCGCCGCCAAGGCGACGGCCTCGCTGACGGTGCCGGACGTGGCGGCGACGTAGACGATGTCGTCGGCCTGGACGATGGTCTTGCTGTCGGGCAGCAGTCCCTGGCCGAATCGGATGATGAACGCCACTCTTGCCGCGACCGTCTGCTCCAGGTCGCGCACGGTGCGTCCGTACCATTCCTCGTGCAGCGTCAACTGCGTCACAGCAACTGTTCCGGTCGGGTCGCGCCAGGTGGTGGTGCTGGGTTCGCCGATGAGCGCCCGCAGGAAACGGTCGGTGGTCCAGGGCACCGTAGCGATGGTGGGGATGCCGAGGCGCTCGTAGACGGCGGCGCGCTTGGCGTCGTAGATCCGGGCGACCACGCGCTGCACGCCGAACATCTCCCTGGCCACCCGCGCGGAGATGATGTTGGAGTTGTCACCGGAGGAAACCGCCGCGAACGCGTCTGCCCGCTCGATTCCCGCGCTGATCAGCACATCTCGATCGAAACCGACACCGGTCACCCGCTCACCGGGGAAGTCGGATCCCAAGCGGAGGAAGGAGCTGGGGTCCCTGTCGATCACGGTGACTTCGTGACCTACCCGGACCAGGGCGTGCGCCAGCGATGAGCCGACGCGCCCGCAACCCATGATCACTACGTACACCGTGCAACCTCGTTCCTGGAACCATGGTGTTCGGTCTGCTTTTCTGTTCGGTCGAACGGTACCCGTCGAATGATTCCACCGGCCACGTTCCCCTTCCCGTCACCGGGCAAACCTGCGAGCCAGCTGCGCGAGGCATCGTCCGGGGGCCTATGCTCGCTCCAGTGTCCAAATTGACGACGGCAGCGAAACGAGTGCTGCTGGGTAGGCCTTTCCGCAGTGACTCGCTGGGCCACACCCTGCTGCCGAAGCGAATCGCGCTTCCGGTATTCGCCTCCGACGCCATGTCCTCGGTCGCGTACGCACCCGAAGAGATCTTCCTGGTGCTGTCTGCGGCGGGCATCTCGGCCTATCTGTACGCCCCCTGGGTCGGACTCGCGGTCTGCTTCGTCATGGCGGTGGTGGTGGCCAGCTACCGGCAGAATGTGCACGCCTACCCGTCCGGCGGCGGCGACTACGAGGTCGCCACGACAAATCTCGGTCCGAACGCGGGCTTGACCGTCGGTAGCGCGCTCCTGGTCGACTATGTGCTCACCGTCGCGGTGTCGATCTCCTCGGCCGCTTCCAACATCGGCTCCGCCATTCCGTTCGTCGCGACGCACAAGGTGCTGTTCGCGGTCGTGGCGATCGCCGCGCTCACCGCGATGAACCTGCGCGGTGTCCGCGAATCGGGCAAGGCGTTCGCTGTCCCCACCTACGCGTTCATCATCGGCATGGTCGTCATGCTCGTCTGGGGGCTGCTGCGGGTCTACGTGCTCGGTGACGAATTGCACGCCGAGTCGGCCGGTTTCGGGTTGAAGGCCGAGGACGAACACCTGTACGGCTTGGCGTTCGCTTTCCTCATCGCGCGGTCGTTCTCCTCCGGTTGTGCCGCGCTGACCGGTGTGGAGGCGATCAGCAACGGCGTGCCCGCGTTCCGCAAGCCCAAGTCGCGTAACGCCGCCACCACGCTGCTGATGCTGGGGACCATCGCGATCGCCTTGCTGATGGGCATCATCATCCTGGCTCAGAAGATCGGAATCGTCTACGCGCACAACGCCTCCGATCTGATCGGCGCACCCCCGGATTACCATCAGAAGACGCTGGTCGCGCAGCTCGCCGAAACCGTTTTCGGCGGGTTCCCGATCGGGTTCTTCTTCATCACCATCGTGACCGCGCTCATCCTGGTACTCGCCGCCAATACCGCGTTCAACGGGTTTCCGGTGCTCGGCTCGATCCTGGCCCAGGACCGCTATCTGCCGCGCCAGCTGCACACCAGGGGCGATCGGCTGGCATTCAGCAACGGCATCCTGTTCCTCGCCGGCGCGGCCATCGCCTTCGTGGTGCTCTTCGGCGCCGAGGTGAGCAAGCTGATCCAGCTGTACATCGTCGGGGTGTTCGTGTCGTTCGTCCTCAGCCAGACCGGTATGTTGCGGCACTGGACCCGTCTGCTGCGCAACGAGACCGATCCGGCGCAGCGGGCGCGGATGAAGCGGTCGCGGGTGATCAACGCGGTGGGGCTCAGTGCGACCGGCGCGGTACTGATCATCGTGTTGATCACCAAATTCTTCGCGGGTGCCTACATCGCCATCTGCACCATGGTCGCGATATTCGTCGTGATGAAACTTATTCGCAGGCACTACGATTCGGTGGCCCGTGAACTGGACGAGCACGATTGGGACGGGGTGCTGCCCAGCCGCTCGCACTCCATCGTGCTGGTGTCGCGGCTACATCTGCCCACCCGCCGCGCACTGGGATACGCCCGTGCCAGCCGCCCCGACACGCTCGAGGCGGTGACGGTGAACGTCGACGAGGCCGACACCAGGGCGCTGGTGCGCGAATGGGAGCAGAGCGATATCACGGTGCCGCTCAAAGTGATCGAGTCGCCGTATCGGGAGATCACCAAGCCGGTGCTCGACTATGTGAAGCGGGTGCGCAAGGACGCCCCGCGCGACGTGGTGACCGTGTTCATCCCCGAGTATGTGGTCGGGCACTGGTGGGAGCAGGTGCTGCACAATCAGAGCGCCTTGCGGCTGAAAGGCCGGTTGCTGTTCGAACCCGGCGTCATGGTGACCAGCGTGCCGTGGCAGCTGAGTTCGTCCACGCACGCGAAGGCGCCCGGCGTGGTGAACGCCCCGGGTGCGGTGCGGCGCGGATACGGCGGGGAGCGGCCATGATGTCCTCGGGTCGTTCGGAATGAGTGACTGGCGGGGAAACACGTTCGAGGCGCGACTCGGACCGCCGGGACACGGCGGCTTCTGCGTCGCACGACACGAGGGACGTGTGGTGTTCGTCCGGCACGGGCTGCCGGGTGAGTTGGTGCGCGCGCGGGTCACCGAGGATCGTGGCGGCTCGTTCTGCCGTGCCGACGCGGTCGAGGTGCTCGAGGCGTCGCCCGATCGCGTGCCAGCCACCTGCCCGGTATCCGGCCCGGGCGGCGCGGGGTGCTGCGATTTCTCCTTCGCCACACCGATGGCGCAGCGCGCGCTGAAGGCCGCGGTGGTCGCCGAGCAGTTGCGGCGGCTGGCCGGGATCGACCGCGAGGTGCTGGTGGAGCCGATCGCCGGAACCGATGACGCCATCGGTGGGTGGCGCACGCGCGTGCGGCTTGCGGTCGACGCTCAGGGGCGGGCCGGTGTGCACCGGTACCGCAGTAGCGAGGTGATCGCGGATCTGCGCTGTCCGCAACCGGTTCTCGGGGCGCTGGACGGTGTCGCGGATCGGCTGTGGACCCCGGACGCCGACCTGGTGATCGCGGTGGACGGCGACGGGATCCGGCACATCGTCGAGCTGGCGCCCGCCGCCGCGGCCGAGTACGGCAGGCGCGGCGGCGATCGGCGGGGCGCGGGCAGGCGTCGATCGGACTTCGGCGACGGGGGAGTCCGAGGGCACAACCCGCGCGGGGGTCACGACCGTCATGGTGGCAGCCGCGGTGGGCCTGGTGACGGACGAGCCGGCGACGGCCCGCCACGCGACGAGCGCGAGAGTGGGCGTCGTGGATCCGGCGGGCGCGGTGGCGCTCGGCATAAGGATGACCCGGCCGCGGCGGGTTCCCCGCGGCACGACGAGCGTCGGGCCGCGGCAGCGCGGCGTGCCGCCACCCTGGCCGAGCGCGACGAGTGGGTGTTCGAGGGCAGCGGTCGAGCGGTGGAGTACGTGGCCGGCCGTCGGTGGGAGATCGCCGTGACTGGTTTCTGGCAGGCGCATCGCGATGCGGCGCAATGCTATTCGGATCTGGTCTCCGAGTGGTCCGGGCTGACGCCGGGTGGAAGCGCTTGGGATCTCTATAGCGGCGCAGGCGTTTTCGCCGCACGGATGGCCGAACAGGTCGGTCGGAGCGGGGTGGTGGTCGCGGTGGAAACCACCCGGTCCGCCGTCGCGGACGGTGTTGCCGCGCTGCGCGATCTGCCGTGGGTGGAACTTCGCGCACAGCGGGTGGAGCGCTGGGCGGTCGAGCACGTCGACGCGGCGGCGCCGGATGTCGCGGTGCTCGACCCGCCGCGGGCCGGTGCGGGCAAGGAGGTGGTGGGCGCGGTCACCGCGAGTGGGCCGACGCGGATCATCCACGTCGGTTGCGACCCGGCGGCCTTCGCTCGTGATCTCGGTCTGTACCAGGCGGGGGGCTACCAGCTCGCGGATTTGCGTGCGTTCGACGCGTTCCCGGCGACGCATCACGTCGAATGCCTCGCGCTGCTGGAGCGCTGAGCGGTCAGTCCTCGTAGACAGGTCGACGGCGATCGCGGCGGGCCCGGACGGCCTCATCGAAATTGCCGGTGGTGAGGCGGACGTAGAGCTGGGCCATGCCCTCGTGTTGCATGTGGGATTCGAAGCTGCCCGCCTCCAGGCCGCTCCACAGCATGCGCTTGGTGAGTTCGGTGCCCACCCGGCTGAAGCCGATGATCCGCTCGGCCAGCTCGTAGCAGGCGTCCAAGAGCGTCGTCGCGGGGACGGTGCGGGAGACCAGGCCGATGCGTTCGGCTTCGGATGCGTCGATGTCGCGGCCGGACAGCATGATCTCGAACGCGCGCGACGCACCGATGGCCCGCGGCAGCAGGTAGCTGATACCGAGTTCGGCGGAGGTGAGACCGTTGTTGATGCCCGCGGCGCGGAAGTACGCGTCCTCGGCGGCGATCCGGATGTCGGCACCCACGGCCAGGCAGAAGCCGCCGCCGATGGCCGCGCCATTGATCGCGCCGATGACCGGCTGGTGCATCCGCCGCAGCGTGATCATCACGTCGTTGAGCAGATCCATCGAGCGCCGCGCGACGCTGGTGACCGTCAGGCCGTCCGCGTTCGGCACTGTCCCGGCGCTGTGCAGGTCCGCTCCCGAGCAGAACCCGTGCCCCGCGCCGGTCAACACGACGACGCGCACACTGTTGTCGGCGCCGACCTCCTCCAGCGCCTCGCGCAGCGGAATCATCACATCGAACGCCATCGCGTTCATCCGTTCGGGCCGATTGAGCGTCACCAGGGCGACATGCGGCCGGGGTGTGTCGATGAGTACGAACGACATACGACCTCCCGATCGGTGACGACCTCAATATAGGCACGACCTGCTCGGCACTGTGGCTGATTCCGGCACCGGGGGTGGCGACCGCCGGATATCGCGGGCACGATGATTCGGATGCCCGACACGGGCGATGTGTTACCCCGCAGGCGCGGCGGATCGGTGGTGTGGAAACTGAACCAGCGTTGCTCGGTCGCCCGAATCGCCGAAGTCGTCGCTGCGCCGGACGGAACGGTTTGTCCGCTCCGGATTCCCAGCCGCGCGGACAGGTCAATCGAGTTGCCAGGTAACGCAGATGCTCGCGGAGATCTCGCTGTCGCCCACTTCGACCGGTACAGCGGCAGCGCGATAGGCCTCCATCGGTGCGGACGTGGGTCGCGCACGGGGGACAGGGGGTGCGGAGGCGGTGTTCTCGGTGATCACGAGGACCTTGCCGAGTATCCGTCGCGCCCGGTCCGCGTACTGCTCGGCCTTGGCGAAGGCGTTGTCCCATGCGGCGTCGCGGGCTCGGATCAGCAGGGATTCCTGATCGGCGAAAGTGAGTGTGAGGCCGCCGAGACGAACGTCGTCGCCGCCTGCGTCGACGCAGTTCGCGATGATGGTCGCCGGGCCGGGGTCGGCGTCCTCGCCGATGTCATGCAGGGCGATGGTCAATGCGGTGCCGGCCAGGTATCCGGTGATGCGGTTGCCCTGTCCTTCGGTCCACACCGTTTCGGTGTGGACCGACAGTCCGCTGGTGGCGATATCTGCGCCCGCGACACCATCGGAACGCAGCGACCGCGCCACCGCGGCCACGCGCTCACCGGCCTCGCGATAGGCGAGCGCGACCTTGCTCGCCCGCGATTCGATGGAGATCGTCACCCGCATCAGATCCGGGGTGGCGTTGACGGTGCCATGCCCGTAGGTGGTGACCGTGCCTGCGCGCGAGTCGGATTTCTTGCTCACAACGTTCTCCTAGAGGATCGGTGCCATTCGGACTGCTCAACGTGCGGTGTCACACCATCGTCTCCGCCGCGTGTCTCGGCAAATCAGCTCTCCGCCGATCGGACGCCCGCGCGAATCACTCGACGTGCCGCGGTTGCCGCACCGCGGGGGTCCGTCCGGGCGTCGATTTCCGGTGGTGCTCGGTTCGAGTAGCGGCAACGCCCGCCACCGGGTTACTACGCCGGGTTCGATTGTCGGCGCCACCACTTGCTAGGGCTCAGCCGCCCTGGCACGCTATGCCGAGTACCGTATGTCGAGGCTCACCTTTCGGCGCGATGTCGGCTGGTGTGATCGTTCTCGTGCGGGAGCATCGGCTGCCGCTCCGTAGACTGATCTCGATCAGATGAGCTATCCGGAGGGAGCGAGTTCAGGTGGGAGTGCTTTCCCGGGTCGACACACCCGAGGATCTACGTCGGCTGACCCTGCCGCAGTTGCGCGAGTTGGCGGAGGAGATCCGTGAGTTCCTGGTGCACAAAGTCGCCGCCACCGGTGGACACCTCGGCCCCAATCTCGGTGTCGTCGAACTGACCATCGCCCTGCATCGGATCTTCGAATCGCCCGGCGACCCGTTGATCTTCGACACCGGACATCAGGCCTACGTACACAAGATCCTGACCGGTCGCAAAGACCAGTTCGATTCCCTGCGCAAGCAAGGTGGCCTGTCCGGTTACCCGAGCCGAAACGAGAGCGCCCACGACTGGGTGGAGTCTTCGCACGCGTCGGCGGCGCTGTCCTACGCGGACGGCCTGGCCAAGGCGTTCGCGCTGCAGGGGCAGGATCGGCATGTGGTCGCCGTCGTCGGCGACGGCGCACTGACCGGCGGCATGTGCTGGGAGGCACTGAACAATATCGCGGGTGCCCCGGACCGTTCCGTGGTCATCGTGGTCAACGACAACGGTCGCTCGTACGCGCCCACCATCGGCGGTTTGGCCGATCGGCTGACCGCGCTGCGCACCCAGCCGGCCTACGAGCACGCGCTGGATACGGGCAAGCGCATCCTGAAGAGCATTCCCGGGGTGGGTGAGTCGGCGTACTCGATGATGCACGCGGTGAAGGCCGGGATCAAGGACGCGGTCAGCCCGCAGGAGCTGTTCAGTGACCTGGGGCTCAAGTACGTCGGACCCGTGGACGGCCACGACATCGTCGCCCTGGAGGCGGCGCTGCGCCGCGCCAAGGACTTCGGCGGGCCGGTCGTGGTGCACGCGGTGACGCAGAAGGGCCGCGGCTACGCCCCCGCCGAGAACCACGTCGCCGATCAGATGCACGCGTGTGACCCGATCGACCCGCTGACCGGCGTTCCGGTGGGCGGTCCGAAAGCGCTTGGTTGGACCGCGGTGTTCTCCACGGAGCTGATCGCGCACGCCGAGCGTCGCGCGGACATTGTCGCCATCACCGCCGCGATGCCGGGGCCTACCGGGCTCGCGGCATTCGGGGAACGATTCCCGGACCGGATGTTCGACGTCGGCATCGCCGAACAGCACGCCATGGCGTCCGCGGCGGGTCTCGCGTTGGGCGGGATGCACCCGGTGGTCGCGATCTACTCGACGTTCCTCAATCGCGCCTTCGACCAGTTGTTGATGGACGTGGCGCTGTTGAAGCAGCCGGTAACCGTGGTGCTGGATCGCGCGGGGGTCACCGGCACCGACGGAGCCAGCCACAACGGGATGTGGGATCTGTCGGTGCTCGGAATCGTCCCAGGCATTCGGGTGGCCGCGCCGCGCGATGCTGCGACGCTGCGTGAGGAGTTGGCCGAGGCGCTGGCTGTGCAGGACGGACCGACCGCGCTGCGGTTCCCGAAGGGCAGCGTCACCGAGGACATCTCGGCCGTCGAGCGCCTCGACGGGGTGGACGTGCTCCGGGTGGCCGACTCGGAGGGCGGTTCGGTCCAGACGGTGCACGGCGACGTACTGCTCGTCGCGGTGGGCTCGTTCGCGCCGGTGGCGTTGGCGGCGGCGAATCTGCTGGAGGACGAAGGGGTTTCGGTCACCGTTGTCGACCCGCGCTGGGTACTGCCGGTGTCGGACACCGTGGTGAAACTTGCCGAGAACTACCGTCTCGTGGTCACGGTGGAGGATGGCGGCCTGCACGGCGGAATCGGCTCGACGGTATCCGCCCGCCTGCGCGACTCCGGACTGGATGTCCCGACCCGCGATCTCGGTGTGCCGCAGCAGTTCTTGGACCACGCGTCGCGTGGCGAAGTGCACGGGGAACTCGGGTTGACCGCGCCCGACATCGCCCGCCGGATCAGCGGGTGGTTGGCTGCCCGCTGAGGCAGCCCTACCAGTACCGGCGGGCCTGTGGCCATGCCGACGCCATACTGATGGCTGTTGGTGTGCGGCACACCAACAGCGAAGAACTCGCCGGTGCGGGTCGCTCGACGCTTGGTGGTGTTCGGTCGTGCACTCCGAGTGGCGTTCGATAGGTCGCGAGTTCAGGTCTCGTCACGGGGTGCCGGTATCGGCGTGTGGTTCCGCTGCTGCAGAGGATTCGTTGACTGCGATCCTGCGGAGGATGCGCGAGCGAGCAGTGAACTGGAGTACCAAGGTCCTGTTGCCCCGGGTTTCGCGAAACGAGATCGTTCCTTCAGGTGGGATGTGGGGGTTGATATCCGCACGATCGGGGGATAGGTCGAATCGGTCGGTCAGATCTGCCTGAGTGAGTCGGATAGCGGGGGTGAGTACGAGCAAGCTGTCGGGTCCGGCGGGTGGGTTGCGGGGCAGGCGCAGCGAAATCGCTGAGAACGGACTGTCCTGCGGATTCCCTTGGAATTCGCGGATATAGGGATTCCTGCTGTCGACTTCGCGCAACTCCGTTGAGCAGGCCGCACTGACGCCCTCGGCGGTGAAGTCGTGCGAAGTCGACAGCACCGTGTCGATTGTCCGGTGCAGGGTGTCGAGCTGCGATGACCTCACGATGACTTCGGTCCGTTCCCATATCTGTCGTCGAAGATGCCACGGTAGAATTCTCTGAAGTAGCGGCCGTAGGTTTCGCCTATGCCGCTCATGTGCTCGTCCTCATAGATTTTCCCTATCGCTGCTCTCGCCTCGCTTCGAGTCAGATCTCCCCCCGCGTACCTATCGTAGATATCTTCGTACTGCTGCCAGTGTGCGCCGCTGACTTGGAGGCGTGGGCCGCCGTTGTCGGCGATTTCGCGCAGCACCTGGGCCTCGACCAGGGAAGCCTCGCCTTCGTCAGCGAAATGTTGGCGCGCGTTCTTCTCGACCCACTCCGCACGTGGCTCGCCGTGGTACGGAATCTCCGCTGGAAGCTTGTACTGCGCGTGGCCGACTTCGTGTGCGAGCAACCGTACCGCCGCCAGCGGGTCCCCCTGAGTGTTCTCGTCGATGACGATCGTCTTGATATCTCGATCAGCGTATGTGCCCAGATCCTTCTCGCCGTAGCACGCCAACCACCCCTTCTGTTCGAGCACACGGAACTTCGCGGAGAGTGTCGGCGATTTCGCGAGCAACCCCGCGACCTCCCGGCCGAATTCTGCGACGATTTGCGGGTTATGCGGGACTCTCGGGCGACCGGTGAACTCGCGGGTCCGGCCGGGACGGCTCGATACAGCGTCCGATATGTCGATCGAGCGCTCGCCCTTTCGATCGACCTCGGACAGCGTTTCCGCAGCTGACGCCGCGTTTCGTGAGGTTCTGCGGTACTCACGGGAAAGCGTGTCGGCGGCCCGTGTGACGTCGGCTTTGACGGTCGCGACCAGGCGACGGAGCGATGCGGCGACCCAGCTCAATCCGGCCGGTCTCCCTGCTCGAAGCCCCCTGGCCGTGGGTGTCGATTCTGTTTGTGCTCGTTTGTCACACCGACGCTCCCCACCGCAATGGCAGAGCGTGAACGGGTCACGCTCAGTGCGTGCCGAAAGAGTTGTTTTATGGCGCGGCAACTAGATAGCTAAACGATAGCGGATATACGTATTTGTCGGTAGGTGTCGAATTGTTACGCATGTATTGTGCGGTAACTAAAATTTAGTGTGAATTACCTTTATATGCTCTGGATGTATAGCATCGGAAATGCTTCGACGAGAATTGAACGGACGCAGCGGATTTCATACACGGGGCCGAGCTGCACCGCAGTCGGTCGCGCGGCGCGCGCGAACTGCTGTCCCAGCGGTGGGCTCGAACCCGAACACGCGCATTGTGGAGTTCTCGCGCCGGCTGGCACACCACGCCGTTCAGCCGCCTCGACGCTCGAGGCGGCGGCTGCCGGTGGCGCCGATCGCATGAGCCGGCGGCGCAGCCTGCCCGCTCTACGGCGCGGCGCGCACCAGATTCACCTGGTCAACGGCATGAAGTCGCACGAGCCAGTGGCCGCCCTCGGTGTCGGCACGGCTCGAGGTCGAGAAGATGTGTCGACGTTCGAGCTGCCGGAAACGCCGTGTCCCGAGTCAGTCGGCAGGCAGCAACGCTTCGGTCAGCACGGGCACCGTGAGCGCCCGCTGCCAGGGCCTGGCGCCGCCTGCCTTCAGGAAGTCGTCTATCGCCGCCGACGGTTCGGCGGGCGGTTCGGGCGCCCGGCTGTAGTCGGGGAGTCCGTCCCAGCACAGGCGGCGGACCAGATCCGGCGAGAGCAGGTTCTCCACCGGAATCGCGTGCTCGCTCGACAGTTCACCCATTGCGGCCCGTGCCTTGGTCAGACGGGCCGCTGCGGCAGGATCGCGCCGTTCCCAGCGATTGACCGGAGGCGGACCGTCGAACGGCTGGGTCAGCGGGGGGAGGTCGCTGTCGGGCAGGGTGCGGCCACGTTCGACCGCACCCAGCCATTCCCGGGAGTATCGGCGCTGGCGCGGCCCGCCGAACACCGGCAGTGCGCGCAGCTGCGCGATCGACTTCGGTTCCGCGGTCGCCGCGGCGATGATCGCGGCATCCGGGAGGATCCGCGCGGGCGCCACATCGCGTGCCCGGGCCAGTGCATCGCGAGTGGTCCACAGCTCGCGCACTACCGCGAGCTGCCTGGTCCGGCGCAGCGTGTGGATACCGGAAGTGCGTCGCCAGCGCTCGGCTTTCGGAGCAGGCGGCTCCAACATCCGAATGTGCTCGAACTCCTGTGCCGCCCATTCGGATTTGCGCTGCGCCGCCAAGTCGGCCGCGACCATATCGCGCAGTTCGAGCAGCAGTTCGACATCGAGTGCGGCGTAGTTCAGCCATTCGTCCGGCAGCGGTCGGGTGGACCAGTCGGCCGCACCGTGGCCCTTGCGCAGCGCCCGACCGAGCAGGCGCTCCACCATCGCGGCGAGTCCGACGCGTTCGAAACCGGCCAGCCGCCCGCCCAATTCGGTATCGAACAGACGCGCCGGGTGCAAGCCGAGTTCGGCCAATCCGGGCAGGTCCTGGTCGGCCGAGTGCAGCACCCACTCCAGCTCGTTGATCACACCGGCCAGCGGGGCAAGGTCATCGCCGACCGGGATCGGATCGATGAGGAACGTACCCGCGCCGGCTCGGCGCAATTGGATGAGGTACGCACGCGCCGAATAACGGAATCCAGACGCGCGTTCGGCGTCAACAGCCAGCGGGCCGGCGCCGGCGGCGAGACGGGTGGCGGCGGCAGCGATGTCAGCGGCGGTGTCCAGTACCGGGGGCACGCCCTCCGCAGGCGCGAGCAGAGGTGTCGCGGCCGAGGGTTCGGATTCGTCTGGTACGGACATGGTGTTGAACTTTACGTGCCGTCGCGTGGACGCCGCCGTCCTACCGTCATCAGTGTGTCGAGCCATCGGCGTCGATGTCTCGGGCCGACGGTGCGCCGCCAGCCCGGCGCAGGTCATACCGCGCGGGAAGCCGCGCTCATCCTTGGTCGCCGGACAGGCCGTGTCGCATCTGCAGCTGGGTGATCCCGGCGGGTGGGAGTCCGGCGGCATAGGCCAGCACCTCGCAGAAGGCCTCCACGTGCGGGCGCATGTCGGTGGTCATCGCGGTCCAGGAGGCGCGCAGCTCCAGTTGGTGCGCACGCGGCGGACCGGCGATATCACCGTAACGCACCGAGCTGGTCGAGGTCACGGTACCGCCGAGCGCGGTGAACGGTTCGGTTCGCGTCTCCAGCGCATCCACCAGCCAGCTCCACGCCACCTCGGGCAGGAGCGGATCGGTGGCCAGCGCGGCATCGATGTCGGCCTGGATGTAGGCGACCAGTCGTAAGGTGCCGTGCCAGGTATCGTCACCGTCAGGGTCGTGTAAAAGGATCAGTCTGCCGAACGCGTCGCCCTCGGAATCCACCGGTACCACACCGGTTTCCGGATGTTTGACCTCGGCGCCGATGGCGTAGGAATAAGGCGCGAGCCTTTGCGGCGGCCGGATGGGCGCGAGCTCGATCCGGGGGTGCACGGTAGCGGTGCCCATCGCATCGACCGCGGCGCGAAACTGAGCTGGCTCGCCATGGGGTCCCTCGGTCGGTGCGGCGCCGTCGCGGAAGTCGAGCGGTGTCACGGAAGGTGACGGTAGACCTTGTGCACCCAGTCCAGTCGGAGGCGCGCCGCTGTACTCGATCCGGCGTCCATGGGCCCGTTTGTGGTTACGCATGCTGCCGTCCCTGGGTTTGTCGCTCCCGCTGTGCTCGGTGGCGTTCGCGCGCCTTTTCGCGGTTGCGCATTGCCGCCTCCGGGTCCGTCGCTCCCGCCGAGCCCGCATACGATAGCCGTGATGAGCACTCATACCCGCCGCCGGTTGACCGATGCCCCGTTCCTGGCCGCCGCCACCGGCGCGACGCCGAGCAGACGGCCGGTGTGGTTCATGCGCCAGGCCGGACGTTCGCTGCCCGAGTACCGCGAAGTCCGCGCGGGCATCGGGATGCTCGAATCCTGCTTCGATCCCGAGTTGGTCTGCGAGATCACCATGCAGCCGGTCCGCAGGCACCAGGTCGACGCCGCGATCCTGTTCTCCGACATCGTCGTTCCGCTCAAGGCGGCGGGCATCGACCTGGATATCGTGCCCGGCGTCGGGCCGGTGGTCGCGTCGCCGGTGCGGGTCGTCGAGGACGTGCGTGCGCTGCCTCGGCTGCGGCCCGAAGAGGTCGGCGCGGTCACCGAGGGCGTGCGTCTGCTGGTCGACGAGCTGGGGGAGACGCCGCTGATCGGGTTCGCCGGCGCGCCGTTCACGCTGGCCTCCTACCTGGTAGAAGGCGGGCCGAGTAAGAATCACGAACGCACCAAGGCGATGATGCACGCCGACCCGCGGACCTGGCACGCGCTACTCGGCGTGCTCACCGATGTCACCATCGCATTTCTGCAGGCCCAGCTGTCCGCGGGCGTCGACGCGGTACAGCTGTTCGACTCGTGGGCGGGCGCGCTCTCGCTGGCCGACTACCGCACTTTCGTGCTGCCCCACTCCGAGCGGGTGTTCGCCGAGATCGCTGACGCGGGCGTGCCGCGCATCCACTTCGGCGTCGGAACCGGCGAGCTGCTCGGCGTCATGGGCGAGGCGGGCGCCGACGTGGTCGGTGTCGACTGGCGGGTGCCGCTGACCGATGCCGTCCGTCGTATCGGGCCGGGAAAAGCGTTGCAAGGCAACCTCGATCCCGCGGTGCTGTTCGCCGGCGCGACGGCGATCGAGGCGGAGACCCGCCGTATCGCGCGCGAGGCGGACGAGGCGATCACGCTAGGCGCCGCCGGACACATTTTCAATTTGGGTCACGGGGTCCTGCCGGATACCGACCCCGGTGTGCTGACCGCGCTGGTGGAACTCGTCCACGAACTGTGAAATCCGCGCGGTGTGTCGTGGTCGCGTCGGCCAGGGGGCGCCGGTGCTGTGTGCGACAGGCGCTGCGCACGATACGGTCGAGGTATGCGTATCGCGGTGATCGGCGGTGGGATCAGTGGGCTGGTGGCCGCGTTTCGGCTGCGAATGCTCCTCGGGCCGGACGCCGACCTGCTTGTGCTCGACCGGGCTGACCGGGTCGGAGGAATCCTCTACACCGGCGAATTGGCGGGCCAACCGTTGGATCTCGGGGCGGAGGCGTTCGTCGGACGGCGCCCCGAGATGCCGGCGCTGCTGCGTGCGCTCGATCTCGAATCGCAACTGGTGACGCCCGCGGGCCTGCGCCCGCTGCTGTGGTCGACCGGTGTCGGGCATCCGCTGCCCGAGGGCACGCTGATGGGCATTCCGGCGAACGCCGAGTCGATGCGCGGACTCGTCGACGCCGCGACGGTGCAGCAGATCGCCGCCGAGCCCGATCGGCCGCTGGCCTGGGAACCCGGCTCGGACATCGATGTCTACAGCCTGGTCACCGAGCGATTCGGCGCGCAGGTTGCCGCGCGCAGCGTGGATCCGTTGCTCGGTGGCGTATACGCGGGCAGCTCGCGCTCCATCGGTGTCCGCGCTGCGCTCCCTACGCTGGCCACTGCCCTGGACAACGGTGCGCCCAGCCTCACCGCCGCCGTCGGTGCCGCGCTGCCGCCGCCGTCGACCGCACCGGTCTTCGGCGGAATCCGCGACGGTTACCGGGCGTTGCTCGACAAGCTCGTCGCGCGCGCGGCCGCACGATTCGTGACCGCGACACCGGGCACCCGGCTGGCCAGGGGCCCGCGCGGCTGGGTGGTCGACCCGATCGGCGCGGTGGACGCCGTGGTGCTCGCCACTCCCGCGCCGGTGACCGCGCGGTTGCTCGGTGCCGTCGCGCCGGTCGCTGCGGCAGCACTGGCGGGCGTCGAACTGTCCTCGTCGGTGGTGGTCGCTCTCGCCCTGCCGCGTGACACCGCATTGCCACAGAACTCGGGAATCTTGGTCGCCACCGGAGAACCCTTGCGCGCCAAAGCTTTCACTCTCTCCAGTCGTAAGTGGACCCATCTGGCGCAACGCGAAACCGCGCTCGTCCGAGTCTCTTTCGGCAAGTTCGGCGACGACACGACGCTGTCGTGGCCCGACGCCGACCTCATTACCGCCGCCGCCGAAGATCTGGCCACCGTCACGGGCGCCGCGATCGAACCCACCTCGGCGGTGGTCCAGCGCTGGCCCGGCGGCCTCGCCCAGTACGCACCCGGACACACCGTCCGCATCGCGGCGATCGAAGCCGAGATCGTCTCGCTGGACGGCCTCGCCGTCGCAGGGGCGTATCTGCACGGCGTCGGCGTGCCCGCGTGTATCGCCTCCGGTACCGCCGCCGCGCAGCGGATTGCGGCGAGCGTCGGGGCGGAAGTTCCCGGATAATCCACGCCCGCGGCCCCAGCTGGCACGGCCGAGTGGCACGATAGGGCAATGGCACGACTCGACTATGAAAGTCTCAATTCCACGATTCGGTACCTGATGTTCTCGGTCTTCCAGGTGCAGCCCGGCGTGCTGGGTGAGGATCGGGAGGCCACGATCAAGGAGGCTCGCGAGTTCTTCGACGGCCTCGCCTACCGTGACGTCGTGGTGCGCGGCATCTATGACGTGGCGGGTATGCGCGCCGACTCCGACTTCATGATCTGGTCGCACGCCGAACGCATCGAAGACCTGCAGGCCGCCTACGCGGACTTTCGTCGCACCACCGAACTGGGCCGGGCCAGCGCGCCGGTGTGGAGCAATGTGGCGCTGCACCGGCCCGCCGAGTTCAACAAAAGCCACATCCCGGCGTTTCTAGCCGGTGAGGATCCGGGGAATTACATCTGTGTCTACCCGTTCGTCCGGTCCTACGAGTGGTACCTGCTGCCCGACGACGAGCGCCGCAAGATGCTGGCCGACCATGGCAAGGCCGCGCGCGGCTATCCGGACGTGCGGGCCAACACGGTCAGCTCGTTCGCGCTCGGCGACTACGAGTGGATCCTCGCCTTCGAGGCGCCGGAACTGCACCGGATCGTCGATCTGATGCGTGATCTGCGGGCGACCGAGGCGCGGCTGCATGTGCGTGAGGAGGTCCCGTTCTTCACCGGCCCGCGGGTCGAGATCGAGAAATTGATCGCGACGTTGCCCTGACCCGATCAGGCCGGTGCGGTACAGCCCGTAGACCGCCGAACACCACCCGATCCCCGATTTTTCGGGGCATTCGCGTGGTGCGACGGATCCGTACTCTTCGACGGAGCGCCAGGCTAAGACTCCGCTGCGCTGTCCGAGGGGTGCAGCCGCAGGGCGATGGAGTTGATGCAGTAGCGCTTGTCGGTGGGCGTGTTGTACCCCTCGCCCTCGAACACGTGGCCGAGGTGGCTGTGGCAGTTCGCGCACAGCACTTCGACCCGATGCATGCCGAGGGCGTCGTCCGACCGCAGAATCACCGCGTCCGAGGCCGCCGGATCGAAGAATGACGGCCAGCCGCAGTGCGAGTCGAACTTCTCGGTGCTGCGGAACAACTCGGTGCCGCAGGCCCGGCAGGTATAGACGCCTTCGGTCTTGGTGTCGGTGTACTCACCGGTGAAAGGGCGCTCGGTGGCAGCGTCGCGTAACACCGCGTACTCGTCGGCGTTCAGCTTCGACCGCCATTCCTGCGGCGTGAGCTGGATCCGCGGTACAGGCAGAGACGTGTCGGCTTCGAAACTCATTACTCCACGCTAATACGCTTCTGCTCTTCTGGCGCCGATCCATTGGGTGACCGGACCGAATCCGCCGCCACCGCCTCGTTCGATTTTACCGACGGCGCGGGCGCCGGCGCCGGGTCGCGTGAATCCGGCGCGGATCGCATCCACGCGGGATCGATCCCGAACGGCAACCGGCCTTCGCGCCGCGCGGCCAGGTAGCGGTCACCCAGCACGCAGAACACGACGACCAACAGCAGGCCCCAGCCGAAGGTGATCCGCAGGTATTCCAGGTTCCGGCCGACGTGCTGCCAGCGGTCCGACAGCCACTTGTCGTAGCTCATGAACCCGAAGATCGCCAGCCAGGCGGGCCAGTTGCGGAGCACCGAATTGCGCAGCACCACCGTCATCAGGAAGGGGAACAGCATCATCGAGTAGTACATCTGCCCGAGTGAGCTGAGCAGGAACGAGGCGGTGAGCAGCACGCCCGAGGCGGTGCAGACGAAGAACACCTCGTCGTCGCGGTAGTAGCGGTACAGCAGCCACAGCGTGAGCATGACCAGCACGCCCATCACCAGCCGCATGCCCCAGGTCAGCCATGGCGGCAGACCGTAGTACTCGCCGTTGCCGACGATCGCGCTGTTGAAATAGTCGCGGGACTCGAAGATGTACGGGGCGGTGCGGGTGAGGAACTTCTCCGGGTCCTTCGACAGCGGCCAGGCGATGGCGGTCAGCGCGATCGGCACCCCGACAGCGGTGATGAACACTTTCCATTGCCCGCGGACGAGCGCGATCAACAGTAGGGGCGCCAAGGTCGGTTTCACCGCGATACTCAATCCGAGCGCGGCGCCCGCCCAGAGGTCCCGCCGTTTCAGCAGCAGGTGGATGAAGATCAACTCCGCGAGCAGCACGCAACCGTTGACGTTGGTGAAGACCAGCGTGTTGATCACCGTCTCGGACATGAACATCGCCAGCAGCAGCGCCGGCGCGGCGACCGAGTTCAGCGTGTACCGGAACAGCCGCAGCAGCAGATACCACGCGATCAGGATGGCGATCGCGTTCAGTGCGATGAACAGCCAGCGTGACTTCTCGTAGTCGATGGCCGCGATCGGTGCGATGAGCAGGGTGCCGCTCGGCGGATACAGGTAGTGCGGGTCGACCGAATCGAAGTTCGCGGTATAGACCGGACGTCCGTTCAGGAAATCGAGGGACGCTTGATAGACCGGCCGGTAGTCGTCGGTGATGAAACCATTGACAGCCTTGATGAACACCCGGTTCAGCACGGTCATGACCGCGAGGGGCCACAGTGCGAACTTGATCACCTCAGCGGTGGTGCGAGCGGTCCGGGGCTCGAGCTGTCGAAGGAACACTGGGGCACGGTACACCGGATCCGATCCGGGTGGTTGCCGGGACCCTGTCCGACGCGTCGCCGTCGCGGCCGCGCTACCGGTGATTCAGGCGGGACAGGCGGTCCCGTCGGCGGGGAGCTTGGCATCTTTCAGATAGTTCGACAACGCCTGCTGCGCGCAGCCGGAGTGGGTCGAGACCGGATGACCCCACCCTTGCCAGGTGAGCGTCGCATGCCGGGCGCCTGCCGCGCCGAGCGCGCCGGTCACCGATGCCTGGCCGCCGTCGCCGACCACCGGGTCGGCGAC
>NZ_JBEZDE010000012.1:0-25640 GCF_040648115.1 Nocardia sp. NPDC049190 | reverse complement strand
CCCGGCCCCGCCCCCCCCCCCGCGGCCCGGCCCCCGGCGCCGAGCACGAGCACCGGGATCCCCAGCTTCTCCGGCATCGGCGGCGCGGTCGACACCGGCCAAGCCGTACACGCCATCAGCGCGATTGCCGCCGACTTGCCGAAGACGGGATACTTGCCCGCCCAGGTTCCCGCGAGCTCGGTGGCTTTCGTGGGAGTCGGTGGCAGTTGGGTGTCGCTGCAGCGGTTGACGAACTGGCCATCGCCCGCGGTGGCGGCGGACTCGCGCAAGATCAGGTTGCTCAGCGCGCCGCGATCGCCGCGCCCCGCCGCGGCGAGCGCGTCGGAGAGTTCGCCGGTCCGGTTGGCTTGGTCGGCGCGCGGGCTGCCCAGAAAGCCCGACAACGCGGTGCGCAGCGCGTTTGCCGAGATATCGCCGAGCTTGCCGGATCCAGCCTTGTTCACCAGGTCGGTGACCGCTGTGCGCGGATCAGAGCCCAGTGAGCAGCCGATGCCGACACAACGCTGGGCGAACGCGGTCAGCGCTGCCTCCGCGCCCTGCACGGCTTGTTCGGCACGGGTGATGGCGTCCGTGCCGACCGGCTCGGGAGAGTCGAGCGCCAGCCGCGCGACATGGTCGCCGTATCTGCGGGCATAACTGAGCGCGACCTTCGCCCCGTTTCCCGTGCCGAGCAGCGTGATGTGATCAACCTGCCACTGCCTGCGCAGTTGCTCGATGTCGTCGGCGGCGTGCGGTACGTCGAAGGTGTTCTCGTAGGGCTGCAAGAAGTCGCGGCAGGCGATGGTGCCATCCTGGCTGACCGTGGTCATCGCCGCGATCGGGTTGCCCGCGTCCGGACCGAACTGGGCGTTGTCGGCCAGGCCGCGACGGACCTCGGGCGGCAGGCAGTCGATCGGCTGCGAGGTTCCCATCCCGCGCCGGTCGACCGCGACGATCGGACGGGTGGCCAGAAGCCCACCGGCCGGGCCGACGGCCAGCCCCGCGAGGGTGGCGGTCGACGAGCGGTCCGAGCCGGAGGTGAGCACCAACGGCGGCACGTCGGCGGGGGTCTGTGCGAGCCGGGCCCGCATCGCGCCCGCGCGGAAATTGCCGATCACCGCTCCCGCCGCGTCGATCGGGGTCGAGTACTCGGCGCAGTCGAGCACCAGGCCCGCGGGCGCGGGACCGAGCCCGAGCAGATCCAGGGTCGGTTGGGTGCACTCGCGCCAGCTGAGATCGGTCTTGGGTAGCTCGGCGTCTACCGGCGGGGGCGGCGGTGCGGAGGTCACCGCGCCACCCGCGGCGGGCGGGCGCTGGACCGCGACTCCAGGGCGGTCCGACGGTCCCGCACCGCAACCGGCGATCATGATCGAGAGTGTCGAGGCAAGCACGGCGGCCCGAGTCCAGCGCATTGCTACAGCCTGCCAGGTTCGGGCGGTTGTTTCATCGACGGGCCCACCTGGTGAGCACCGTGCCATCGTCGCCCAGCAGCACGTGCGCGCGAGTCATTCGGGTGCGGAACTCGCGCGCGGAGAGCGAGATTCGCCGCGCCGTACCGCCGACCAGCAGCGGAGCGGTGGTCAGGCAGAGTTCGTCGATCGCGTCGGCCTCCAGCAGCTCGCCGAACAGGTGGGGGCCGCCCTCGGTGAGCACGCGCAGCAGACCACGCTCGCGCAGCGCGCGCAACAGGCCCTCGGGGGTCACTGCGGCATCGCCGGCCTCGATCACCTCGGCGCCCGCGTCGGCGAGGCGCTGCTTGCGCTCGTCAGGCGCAACGGCGGTGGTGATGATCAGCGGCGGCACCGCGGTGTCGGTGAACAGGCGGGCGCCGGGCTCGATCGCGGCGCCGGCCGTCACCACCGCGATCGGGGGCGGCGAGCCGTCGGGATGGCCGCCGATTCCCCGCTCGTGCAGCGCCCGCCGGTGTCTCGGGTCGGTGCGCGCTCCGCCGTAGTTCTCCGCGCGGACAGTGCCCGCGCCGACCAGGACGACGTCCGACAGCTCGCGCAGCAGCGCGAACACCGTCCGGTCGGCGGGGGTGCCCAGTCCTTCGCTCGAGTTTCCGCTGGTCGCTGCACCATCGATACTGGAGACGAAATTGGCGCGCACCCAAGGCTCGTCGAGTTCGGCCGGGAATGCGTACAACTGCGCGAGATCGGTCGCGCTCAGCCCTGTGAGCTGGATCGCATTGTGGCTACGCTGCATGACACCAGATCACACCACGTCTTTAGGCTTCATTCATGCAAGCACGCCTCGTCGACCGCCACCCGGAGGTTCCGGCAGATCAGCTCGTCGCCCAAATGGTGCCTCCGCCGATGTTCGACGAGGTGAGCTTCACTTCCTACATACCCGATCCGAAGGAACCGAGCCAGGCTGCTGCGGTCGCCAAGGCCGAGGCGTTCGCCGGGCAGGTCGCCACAATCCACAAGGCAGCGGGCAAGAAGAACCTGTTCGGCAAGAAGAAGCAGGTGACCGGCGCGGGTCTGTATCTCGACGGCGGTTTCGGCGTCGGCAAGACCCATCTACTCGCCTCGGTATTCCACCGCGCGCCCGCGCCGAAGTCCTTCGGCACCTTCGGCGAGTTGACCAACCTGGTCGGTGCACTGGGGTTCGGCAATGCGGTCGAACGGCTCTCGGTCAACAGCGTGCTGTGCATCGACGAGTTCGAACTGGACGATCCAGGTGACACCATGCTGGTCTCCCGACTGCTGACCGAACTGTCGGCGGCCGGGGTCTCGATCGCGGCGACCTCCAACACGCTGCCCGGGCAGCTGGGCGAAGGACGTTTCGCCGCACAGGATTTCCTGCGCGAGATCAAGAAGCTCGGCGCGATCTTCGACGCGGTGCGCGTCGACGGACCGGACTACCGCCACCGTGACCTGCCGCCGGCGCCCGAGCCGACCTCGCCGCAGGAACTCGTCGAACGCGCGGCCCGCGCAACGGGTTCCACGCTGGACGAATTCGACGCACTGCTCGCCCACCTGAGCACACTGCACCCGTCCAAGTTCGGCGCGCTGATCGCCGGGGTTTCGTCGGTGTTCGTCTCGAACGTGCATCCGGTCACCGATCAAGCCGTGGCGTTGCGCATCGTGGTGCTGGCCGACCGGCTCTACGACGCGAGCATTCCGGTCACGGTGTCGGGCGCGAAGCTCGACGAGATCTTCTCGGCGGAGATGCTGGAGGGCGGCTACCGGAAGAAGTACCTGCGCGCCATCTCGCGCCTGCTCGCACTGTCGCGGTTCGAGGTCACGGTCTAGCGGTTATCGGGTCGATCGACTCGGTATTCGATTGATTCGCCGACGGTACGAAGCCACGCGGGAGCGTTGTCGACCTGGGGCGCTCAGCCGCTGACCCGTTCGGATCGTCGAACACGGTTGGTCGCGCCAGTCGTGGCGGTGCGGACACGTGGCCGTATTCGTTCGGTGCACCCGCCTCAGAAGACCAATCGCATCACGTAGTCGTGGTGTAGCTGCGTGCCGATGGTGAACGTCCTGGTGCCGACGGTGGTGAAGCCGTATTTGGCGTAGAAGCGCTGGGCGCGGGCGTTCTCCTGGTTGATACCCAGCCACACCCCGGGATGCCGGTCCGCCCGCGCCCGGTCCAGCG
Source organism: Nocardia sp. NPDC049190 (assembly GCF_040648115.1). NCBI lineage: Bacteria > Bacillati > Actinomycetota > Actinomycetes > Mycobacteriales > Nocardiaceae > Nocardia > Nocardia sp. NPDC049190. The sequence continues at coordinate 22,055 of NZ_JBEZDE010000012.1, read as the reverse complement.
CGGCCCGTATGCGCGCGCTCGACACCCCGGTGCCGTGGTGACCAGGCAGGACGTACATCTTGCTGATCTCTACTCCCGTATGCAGGTCGACCGCGTCGGCCACCGCCGGATCGGCGGAAGCCCCGGCGACCAGCATCGCGTAGCCGACGATGTCGTCGCTCGCGATGGCCTCGAGCACGATCCGTGCCGGATCGCTCAGATACTCGCCGAAGCGTTCGCCCGACAGCGCTTCAGCGATGAAGATCTCGATGTCGTCGGGCGACGAACCTGGCGGGCACCCGAGTGGAAAGTTGCGGCCGCAACATCACTGAGGGCCTCCGCGTCCCATAGACCTGCTCGGTCGACGGTGACGGGGATGTTGCTCATTCGTCCATAAAAACACACTCTTCTGTGCGATAACGCGTAAGTCACGGTGGCTTCGCTGCTCGATGCCTGCTCTCGGAGGTCGAATCCACCGCCGGGTTTCGACACGCCGGACCATGTTCTGCCCGGAAACCGATTGCCAAGATCGAGGCGTCGGAAGTTCTGTACAGCGACGTCGCCCCGCACGACGCAGCCCGGCTCGGCTGGATTCCACCACGGTCGATCCAATGCATTGCCTATCGCCGGCACTGACCACGGCCGTGTCGACCGACGAACCTCCGGCCGTCAGTACGCCGTAATCGACCCGAAGGAACTCGTCATGGCAACCGCTGTAGGCATTGATCTGGGCACAACGAATTCCGTCATCGCCAGCTGGCAGGGTGGTGAGCCCGTGGTGATCCCGAACGCCGAGGGCGCGCGGACGACACCCTCCGTGGTCGCCTTCACCGAAGGCGGTGAGCGACTGGTCGGCCAGCTCGCGCGACGGCAGGCGATCCTGAACCCGAAAGGCACCATCTACTCCGCGAAGCGATTCATCGGCCGCCACTTCGATGAGATCTCCCAGGAAGCCAAAGCGGTCAGCTTCGATGTCGTCGAAGGCGAGGGCGGCGCCGCCCGGTTCGAGATCCGCGGCAAGCAGTATGCGCCCGAGGAGATCAGCGCGCTGGTGCTGCGCAAGCTGGTCGACGACGCGAGCAAGTTTCTCGGGGAGCGCGTCAAGGAAGCAGTCATCACCGTGCCCGCCTACTTCAACGACGCCCAGCGCAATGCCACCAAGGACGCGGGCCGCATCGCCGGGCTGGATGTACTACGGATCATCAACGAACCGACCGCGGCCGCGCTGGCCTACGGTTTGGAGAAACAGACCCACGAGACGGTATTGGTCTTCGACCTCGGCGGCGGCACGTTCGATGTCAGCCTGCTCGATGTCGGCGACGGAGTGGTGGAGGTACGCGCCACCGCGGGGGACTCCCATCTCGGGGGTGACGACTTCGACCGACGGCTCGTCGATTACCTCGCCGACGAATTCCAGCGCGACCAGCACATCGATCTGCGCGCTGATCCGCAAGCGCTGCAGCGCCTGTTCGAGGCGGCCGAGAAGGCCAAGGTCGAGCTGTCGTCGGTAACTCAGACACAGGTGAATCTGCCCTTCGTCACCGCGGACTCGAACGGTCCCAAGCACTTGACCACAACGATCATGCGGTCGAAGTTCGATGATCTGACCGCCGATCTGGTGCAGCGCTGCCTCGGTCCGGTCGAGCAGGCGATGAGCGACGCCAAGGTGACCGCCGACGATATCGACGAGGTGATCCTGGTCGGTGGTTCGACCCGCATTCCGGCGGTGCAGGCGTTGGTGCGCAGGCTGACCGGCGGCAAGGAGCCGAACATGAGCGTCAACCCCGACGAGGTCGTCGCGCTCGGTGCGGCAGTCCAGGCGGGTGTGCTCAAGGGCGAGGTCTCCGATGTCCTGCTGCTCGACGTGACGCCGCTGTCGCTCGGCGTGGAGACCCAAGGTGGGGTGATGACGAAGATCATCGAACGCAACACCACCATCCCGGCACGGCGTACCGAAGTGTTTTCCACCGCCGAGGACAACCAGCCCGCCGTGGATATCGTCGTGCTGCAGGGTGAGCGGGAGCGGGCCGTGGACAACCGCGCCCTCGGCCGGTTCCGGTTGGAGGACATCCGGCCCGCGCCGCGCGGCCAAGCGCAGGTCGAGGTCACTTTCGACATCGACGCCAACGGCATCCTCGACGTCACCGCCCGCGATCAGGACACCAGCCGCGAACAGAGCATCACCATCAGCGAGCAGGGCAACCTGGACAAGGCCGAAGTGGACCGCATGCTTGCCGAGGCCGAGCGCAACCGCCGCGAGGACGAGCAACTGCGCAAAGCGGTGGACGCCCGCAACGAGCTGGACTCGGTGGCCTACCAGGTGGAGCGACGCCTGGCCGACCTCGGCGACAGCGCCGCGGCGCATGATCGTGCCCGCGCCGAGATGCTCGTCGCCGATGCCAGACAGGCGGTCAAGGAGGAAGCTCCGACCGAACGGGTGCAGTCGCTCGCCGCCGAACTGCAGCAACTGCTGTACGGGCTGGCGGCCGCCCCGTCGGCGGGTAGCGGCTCCGCCACACCGCCGCCGTCGTCGGACGACGACGTCATCGACGCCGAGTTCGATCGGAGCTGAGCCGATGGACAGCTCCACGGAACGGTCGACCGCCGACACCGACAGCGCGGCCACAGACCAGGAGCAGCCACCTCCCGACGAAGCCGATCCCGAGCGCGCGCGACTCGAAGAACGCTGGCGCAGAGCGGCCGCGGACCTCGACAACCTGCGCAAGCGATATGCCCGCGACCTCGATCGGGAACGACTGGCCGAGCGCGCAAAAGTAGCGACCGCCTGGCTGCCGGTGCTGGACAACCTGGATCTGGCGCTCGCGCACGCGGGCACCGACCCGGAGTCCATCGTCCAAGGCGTGCAGGCGATCCGGGACCAGGCGGTACACCTGCTCGAACAGTTGGGCTACCCGCGCTACGACGAGACCGATGTGCCGTTCGCCCCCACCTTGCATGAGGTGGTCGGTGTCGTGGATACGCCCGATTTCCCGCCGGGGATGGTCGTCGAGGTGGTTCGGCCCGGCTATGGCGGAAACGGACACCAACTACGGCCGGCCGGCGTCGTCGTCAGCAAGCGCGAGGAGTGACAGTCGATGGCGCGCGACTTCTACGAAGTATTGGGAGTGCCGAGGGACGCCGACAAGGACCAGATCCAGCAGGCTTATCGTAAGCTGGCTCGCCGCTACCACCCGGACGTGAATTCCGATCCCGCCGCGGCGGATCGATTCAAGGAGATCGGTGCGGCGTATCAGGTTCTGTCCGACCCCGGCACACGTCGCCGCTACGACCGGTTCGGCCCGGACTTCCGGCAGATCCCGGAGGACTACGACGAGCGGGTCGGCGCCGCGACGGGCGAAGGTTTCCGCCGAGGTCGTGGCGGCACCCGGTTCGACCAGGGCTTCGGCGCCGGCGGCGCGGTGGACTTCGAGGACTTGTTCGGTGGAATGTTCGGCGGTCGTGGCGGATTCGGTTCGATTCCCGGCGCCGACCAGGAGGCCGAACTCGAACTGACCCTCGAGGAGGCTTACCGCGGCGGCAAGCGCACTCTTCGACTGGACGGACGCAGTTACACCGTGGATATCCCAGCCGGAGTGCTGGACGGGAAGCGGATTCGGCTGGCGGGCCAAGGCGGTCGCGGCAGCGGTGACGCGCCCGCCGGGGATCTGTATCTGGTCGTCCGGATCACACCGCATTCCAGATTCCGGTTGCGCGGCCGCGACATCTACGTCGATCTGCCGGTATCCCCGTGGGAGGCGGAACTCGGCGCCACCGTAGCCGTCCCGACTTTGAACGGGGAGGCGAAGGTCAAGGTCGCCGCGGGTTCGTCGACCGGACGGAAGTTGCGGCTGCGCGGCGAGGGCATGCCCAACCCGCGCGGCGTCGACGGCGACCTGTACGCCGAGATCAAAGTGATGGTGCCGCCGCATCCGACCGAGCGGGAACGAAAGCTGTTCGAGCAGTTGGCCGCCGAATCCGACTTCGACCCGAGGAGAGCGCAGTGAGCACCTCCACGCCAGTCACCCGGTACCTGTTGGTTCGCCCGCCCCGGTTGCGATTGGAGACGCTGGCCCAGCGATCCGGGCTGCATCCCGACATGGTGCGCAGGCTGGTCGCGCTCGGCTTGCTCGACGGCGTTCGAGAGGGCGGCGAACTGCGGTTCGAATCGTCCGCCATCGCCGTCGTCGGGCGAATCCAGCGGCTGCGCACCGGTCTCGGCTTGAACTACTCGGCGATCGGGTTGGTGCTCGATCTGCTGGACCGAATCGAGAAACTCGAAGCTGATCCGCGCCGAAGGAGGACCTCCGCATGGATACCGCAAGCCTGACCGAAAAATCTCGGGAAGCGTTGCATGACGCACAAAACGCCGCAACCCGGCTGGGACACGCAGAGGCCGATGGCGAACATCTCCTGCTCGCCTTGCTCGAGCAGGAACAGGGGCTGGTGCCCAGGCTGCTCGAGCAGGCGGGCGCGGACGCCGACGCCGTGCGCTCCGACCTCGAGCGGGAGTTGGCGCGTCGGCCCAAGGTCAGCGGCCCCGGAGCGACCCCCGGGCAGGTGATGATCACCCGCAGGCTGGCCGTGCTGCTCGACGCCGCCGAGCGAGAGGCGAAGCGGCTCAAGGATTCTTATGTCTCGGTGGAACATCTGGTGATGGCGCTCGCCGAGGAGGGTACGGCCACTGCGTCCGGGCGTGTCCTGGCGACCAACGGCATCACCAGGGATTCGTTTCTCACCGCTCTCACAAAGGTGCGTGGCAATCAACGCGTCACCTCGGCCACCCCGGAGGGTTCCTACGAGGCGTTGGTGAAATATGGCCGCGACCTCGTCGCTGAAGCGCGAGCGGGTGAACTGGACCCCGTGATCGGTCGCGACGCGGAGATCCGCCGGGTGACCCAGATCTTGAGCCGCAAGACGAAGAACAATCCGGTGCTGATCGGTGACCCCGGTGTCGGCAAGACCGCCATCGTGGAGGGGCTGGCCCAGCGCATCGTCCGCGGCGATGTGCCAGAGGGTCTGCGGGACAAGACGATTTTCTCGCTCGACATGGGCTCGCTGGTGGCGGGCGCCAAGTACCGGGGCGAGTTCGAGGAGCGGTTGCAGGCCGTACTGTCGGAGGTGAAGGCCGCCGAGGGCGGCATCCTGTTGTTCATCGACGAACTGCACACTGTCGTCGGCGCCGGTTCGGTCGGTGGCGACGGCTCGCTGGACGCGGGCAACATGCTCAAGCCGATGCTCGCCCGGGGCGAGCTGCACATGATCGGCGCCACCACCCTCGACGAATACCGCAAGCACATCGAATCCGACGCGGCGCTGGAGCGTCGCTTCCAGACCGTGCTGGTGGACGAACCCACCGTCGAGGACACGATCTCCATTCTGCGTGGTCTGCGCGAACGCCTCGAGGTGTTCCACGGTGTGAAGATCAATGACGGCGCGCTGGTGGCCGCCGCGACGCTCTCACATCGCTACATCACCGACCGCTTCCTGCCGGACAAGGCGATCGACCTGGTCGACGAGGCATGCGCCCGGTTACGCACCGAAATCGACTCGATGCCCGCCGAACTCGACGAACTCACCAGGAAGGTGACCAGGCTCGAGATCGAGGATGCGGCGCTGTCGAAGGAAACCGACACGGCGAGCAGATCCCGGCTCGAGGAACTGCGCAAGGAACTGGCCGACCTACGCGCGGCGGCGGATGCTCGCCGCGCACAGTGGGACGCCGAACGGCAAGCGATTCGCCGTGTCCAGGAACTGCGCGGGCGCCTCGAACAACTCCGCCACGAGGCCGAAGAGGCCGAGCGCGCCTACGACCTCAACCGTGCCGCCGAACTGCGCTACGGCGAGATCACCAAACTGGAGCGCACTCTCGCGGCCGGAGAGGAACAACTGGTCGCCAAGCAGGGCAAACAACCATTGTTGCGGGAAGTGGTCACCGAGGACGAGATCGCCCAGATCGTGGCTGCATGGACCGGCATCCCGGTGGCCCGCTTGCAGGAGGGCGAACGGGAGAAGTTGCTGATGCTCGACGAGATCCTGCACGAGCGGGTGGTCGGCCAGGACGAGGCGGTGCAGCTGGTCGCCGATGCGGTGATCCGGGCGCGCTCCGGGATCCGTGATCCACGCCGGCCGATCGGTTCGTTCATTTTTCTGGGGCCCACCGGCGTCGGCAAGACCGAGCTGGCGAAGACGTTGGCGGCCGCGCTGTTCGACAGCGAGGACAACATGGTGCGTCTGGACATGAGCGAATATCAGGAACGACACACCGTCAGCAGACTGATCGGCGCCCCGCCCGGCTACGTCGGCTACGACGAAGGCGGGCAACTCACCGAAGCTGTGCGCCGCAAGCCGTATTCGGTGGTGCTGTTGGACGAGATCGAGAAGGCGCACGCGGATGTCTTCAACACCCTGCTGCAGGTGCTCGACGACGGCCGGATCACCGATGCACAGGGCAGGCAGGTGGATTTCCGCAACACGGTGATCATCATGACCTCCAACATCGGCTCGCAGTATCTGCTCGATGGCGTCACCGGTCACGGCGAGATCAAGCCCGATGCCCGCGAACTGGTGCTCGCCGACCTGCGCGCGCACTTCCGCCCCGAGTTCCTCAACCGGGTCGACGACATCGTGCTGTTCACTCCGCTGACATTGACCCAGTTGGAGCAGATCGTCGATCTGCAGCTGGCGCACTTGCGAGACAGGTTGGCGCAGCGGCAGATCTGCCTGGATGTCACGCCGGAGGCACGAAGGCTCATGGCGCAGCACGGTTTCGACCCGGTCTACGGTGCCCGACCGCTGCGCCGCTACATCGCCCATGAGGTGGAGACCAAGATCGGACGGGCGATGCTGCGCGGCGACATCGACCAAGGCGGCACCGTCACCGTCACCGTGGCGGGTGGCGACCTGGCGGTCGCTTACCGCCAGCAGGTGTACGCGGCGTGAGAAGTTCGGCATGACGATGGAACCGACGACAATCAAGTGTCCGCACTGCGGCAAGACCAACCGGGTGCCCGCGGTGGCTGGCGGGACGCCGAGCTGCGGCCACTGTCACCGGCCGCTGCCCTGGATCGTCTCGGCCCGCGACGACGATTTCGCGGCGGTCGCCGAGCAGGCCTCGGTGCCGGTGCTCGTCGATCTGTGGGCCAGTTGGTGCGGGCCGTGTGCCATGGTCAGCCCGGCGCTCGAGCAACTCACCGCCGAGCGGGCGGGCCGACTGAAGCTGGTCAAGGTCGATGTGGACGTCGCGCCCCGCACGGCGGAGCGATTCGCCGTCGGCGCGGTGCCCACTCTGCTCGTACTGAATCACGGAGACGGGCTCGCCAGGCACGCGGGCGCCTTGCCGGTGCCCGAACTGCGGCGATGGCTGGACGGCGCACTCGCGGTGGGCACAGACAACGAGGCGGCGCGATGACCTCCGTACACACAGATCCGCACGTGGCCGCCATCCGGTCGGTGCAACCACGCACGGAGAAGGGATGCGAGGAGTGTCTCCGGGCCGGCACACCGTGGGTCCACCTGCGACTGTGTTTGACCTGTGGGCACGTCGGCTGCTGCGACTCCTCCCCGATGCGGCACGCGCGGGCGCACGCGGGCGTCGCGGGTCACCCCATCGTGCAGTCGATGCAGCCCGGCGAAAATTGGCGCTGGTGCTATGTCCACCAGAACTTCGTTTGAGTCCACCAGAACTTCGTTTGAGTCCACCAGAACTTCGTTTGAGCCCACCAGAACTTCGTTCGAGTCCACCAAGAACTTTGTTCGAACACCACGCAGAGCGCCGGACGAGCGCAGCGACCGTAGGCCCGTGGAAGACATGGTCGCACGCGACACGCTGATCGGTGTACCGTCGAAAGTTGCGCCCGCAGCAGTGCGTCGACACAGGGGACCACCGGTGATCGAGCAGGTCAGAGGCTTGCGGCAGCGAGATGATCGGCTAGGTATTCGCTAACGGGCGCCGAATATCGCGGTCCTCGCCCTCGGCGCGTGACCGCCTCCCCCACGGACCAGAGCCCATGAGCCAGCACCTGGTGAGTTCAGACGTCGCAGATACGGCGACGCCCGTGCCATCATCGGCGGTACCCGCCCTGGGCGCCATGTCGGTTCTTCTCTCCGCCGAGCACGCGGAGTCGGACATTCTGCAGATCGCCGCCGAGGCGATGGCAACTGTCGGACGCTGCCACCTGCTGGCCGGTTATCGGGTGGTCGATGGCGACTACCTGCCCTACCCGCAGTCGCGGGCTCCCGCGCCCGATCTCGACGCGCAACTGCGGGCACAGCACGGCGAAGGCCGCCTGCGGTTGTCCGATCGGCGGTGGGGCTGGGCGTTCCCCCTGGACAGTCGGTCGGGAAGAATCGGCGCGCTGGTCGTCGACGCCGACCACGCACCGACCCGGGACGAGACATTCCTGCTGGCCGTGCTGGCCCAGCTGGCGGCCGCGGCGCTGGCTAACGCCGCACGGCGGGAACAGACCTGCGCCGACTCCATCGACCTCACCACCATCAACCAGCATCTGTCGGCCACCGTGCTGCGTCTGGAACATCGGACCCACGTGCACGAAGTACTGTCCGGTGCGGCCGCCTACGGAGCCGGTGAACAAGGGATCGCCGACGCCCTCGCCCAACTGACCGCGCTCCCCGTAGCCATCGAAGACCCGTTCGGCAATCCGCGGGCCTGGTCGGGACCAGGACGACCGGACCCCTACCCGAAGGCGCCGCCTCAGCAGCGCGAACAACTGCTGCACCGCCTCGCGACCCACAACGCACCGTTGCGCGTCCGGGATCGCGTGATCGTGCTGGTGAAACCGCGCACCGAGATCCTGGGCACGCTGGCGCTGATCGACCCGGACCGCCGGATCACCGATGATCAGATCTTCGCCCTCACTTACGGCAGCACGATGCTCGCGCTGGAGTTGGCACACCAGCGTCACGTCGCCGAGATCGAGTTGCGGTTGCGCCGGGAGCTGGTCGACGACCTGCTGTCGGGTACGGACAACGACAGCGCATTCGCCCGCGCCGAGGCATTGGGCTACGACCTCCGGGGCGAACACTACGTAGTGCTCGTACACAACAGCAGCGACGGTGCTCTTGCCGACGCGGTCGGCCGCGCCGCGGCCGCGCTCGATGCGCACTTCATCCAAGGTCGTCACGCCGGCATGGTCGTGCTGATCACCGATCGCCGCCCCGACCCGGCCGCCCTGCACAGCGCCATCCGCGAGCATCTCGACGCGACCCCCGTCACCCTCGGCATCAGCGGCCGCTGCACGCAGCCGAGCGATTTCGTCGGATCGTTCGACGACGCCCGCCGCGCCATCAACATCCGGCTGCGGTCACAGGAACCGGATGGTGCGACCGCGTTCGACGAATTGGGCTTCTACTGTCTGGTCGACGCCGCCCGAGTAGACGGCCGGGTCGACCAATTCATGCGCGAGTGGCTCGGCGTCCTGCTCGACTACGACCAGGCCCGACACGCCGACCTGGTGTACACGTTGAGCCAATATCTCGAATGCGGCGGCAATTACGACGATTCGGCCGCCGCCCTGCACATTCACCGCAGCACGTTGCGCTACCGCCTCGGGCGCATCCGCGAGCTCACCGGGTTCGACCTACGGGACGTCAACACTCGGTTCAACTTGCAAGCCGCGACCCGCGCATGGCGCTTTCTGTCGCCGGTGGCGCTGCCCAACGGATCCACCCCGAACAGCTGACCGGCTCGCCCGCGGCGAGCGCTGAACTCGACCGCATCCGGTCGTAGCGGCCGCAGTGCCTTCGACGGCACTACTGCCGATGTCCGCCGTGTCGGAGTGCTCGGAGCGCATGGTGGGAATCCCGACCCGCATCGCCGAGACCGTCGAGAAGGCCGGAATGACGTGGACGCGGGCGGGTAGTTCGGTCGGCCGTCGGTCACGGCCGCGCGGAGGGGGACGTGTTCAGGTGCGAGACGTCTGTCCCCGCGCCGTGCGGACCGAACCTGCCGGCGAGCACGATCAAGAAGGCGGCGAAGGACAACGGGATCACGAACCCCACGCGGTGACCGAAGGCCGCCGCAACGGCGCCGACCACGCCACCACCGACCAGCGTGCCCAGGTAGTTGAACAGGTTGAGGCGCGCGATCAGCGCGTCGAGGTCGCTGCCGCCGGCGAGCTGACCCGCGGCGCTGAAGCACAGTGGCGCGATCACGGGCAAGCCGATACCCGCGGCGAGGAATCCGCCGATCGCAACCACCGGTTCCTGCGCGGCCACCACGATCGCCAATCCCAGCACGCCGACGCTCGCGGCGCCACGCACCACTCGTTGCGGGCCGAAGCGTCGCACCATCAGGTCGCCGCCCATCCGCGCGGCCAATGACGTGCCCTGGTAGGCGGCCAGTGCCAGTGCGGCGGTCGCGGAATCGGCGAGCAGGTCGTCGGTGAGGTACAGCGCCGACCAGTTGCCCACGGCCAAGTCGACAGCGAAGACCAGCGCCATCGCGATGCCGAACACCAGATAGGCGCGCACCGAGACCGGGTTGTCGTCCGCCGCGACCGTCGCGGCGGGACTGCTCTCCGCGTCCTGCGCGCCCAACAGGCACGGTCCCAGCAGCAGCCCGGCTACCAGCACAATCCCGGCCGCACCGAGCAGAGTCGCGCGCAGCGGCGCCTGCAGCGCCGCAGCGGTGGACACGAACAGCGCTCCGCTGATCGCCCCCGCGCTCCACGCCGCGTAGAACGAGGACAGAATGAATGTCCCGTACCCGCGCTGGACGAACACGGCCTGCATGTTCGTGCTCGCGTCGACGACGCCGACGGCGAGGCCATAGCCGCCGAGCGCGATCAACAACCCCTCGGTATTCGGCGCGAACGCCACCGCGGCGCCGGAGATCGCGACGAGCAGCAGGCCGATCCGCACGGTGTCGCGGCTGGACCACCGCAGTGCCAATCGCTCTGCCGCCACGCTGCCGCCACCCGCCAGCAGCGAGACCAGTACCACCGAGGCGACAATCAGCCCGTCGGAGAGGTCGAAACGCTCCTTTTGCTGCGGCAAGGCGGTCAGCACGACGGCGAAGAAGAAGCCCTGCAGGCCGAACGCGAACGAGTTCGCGATCCGAGCGCCGCGCAGCGGGGGTGCGATCGACCTCATCCGCGCAGGGTAACGGCCGCACGGCGGCGACGCAGAGCGAATCGGGCCGAGGAGGTGGCCGCGATCGTCGCGGTATCGGCGAGCCCGCAGATCCGCGTCGCGCCGACTCGGGGCGCGGTGCTGCCCGTGGCTGCCTCCGGTCGTGGACACTTCGATGCGAGCGCATCCTGACCCGTGGTCTGCGATCTACCGGCGGCCCGCGAGTGCGCGGACAGTATGCTGAACCGCGGTTTCGGCCCACCGACTTTGCTGCGCGGCGCTGGCGACGTAGTCTCCTGCGCATGACAAGCGGAAACCGCGTCGGGATCGTCGGTGCGGGTATCGCAGGTCTTGCCTGCGCGAAAGTGCTGAAACAGGCGGGTTTTCCGGTCGAGATCTTCGACCGCGCACCCGATGTCGGTGGCGTGTGGAGTGTGACCCGGCGATACCCGGGCCTGCGGACGCAGAACTCCAAGGACACGTATCACTTCTCCGACTTCCCGATGCCCGCGGACTATCCGCGGGTCCTCGACGGACACCAGATGCAGGCGTATCTGGCCGCCTACGCCGAACGCTTCGGGCTGATCGAGCATCTGCGGCTGGAGACCGAGGTGGTCGCCGCGGACCCGGTGGACAGCGGATGGTTGCTGGAAATTCGCGACAAGAGTGGAATTCATCGAACCTCGTGCGATCACCTGGTGATCGCCAACGGCGTGTTCAGCGATCCGGCGATGCCGGACTACCACGGTGCCGACATGTTCTCCGCCGCGGGCGGACGACTGTGCCACGCGTCGGAATTCCACGATCTGGAAGCAGTGCGAGGCAAGTCGGTCGTCGTAGTCGGCTACGGCAAGTCCGCCTGCGACATCGCCACCGCGGTGAGCGAGGTCGCAGCCTCCACGTCGGTGGTGGCCCGGCGGCTGTTCTGGAAGATGCCGCGCACGCTGGCCAAGGTGATCGACTACGAGCGGCTGATGCTGACGCGTTTCGGTGAAGCCCACTTCCACTACCTACGGCCCGGCTGGATGGACCGGTTTCTGACCGGATCCGGTGAATCGGTGCGGATCAGCAATTTCGATCTGATCCAGGAGCTGGCCACCAAGCAGATGCGGCTGCGCGAACTCGGTCTGGTGCCGAGCGGCCGTTTCGAGGAGATCGCCGAGAGCACCATCAGCCTCGCCACCGAAGGTTTCTCCGAGCAGGTCGCCAACGGACGCATCGTCGTGCACCGGGACACGACCATCGCCGAGTTGGGCGGTGGCCCCAAGGCAGCTCCTGCGGTGCGTCTGTCCACCGGAGAGGTGCTGCGAGCCGATGTCGTGATCTGCGCCACCGGCTTCCACCAGCGGGTTCCCTTCCTCACCCCGTATGTGCAGCGCAGGTTGACCGACGAGCGCGGAAACTTCCGTCTGCACCGGCAGATCCTGCCGCTGGACGTGCCGAATCTGACCTTCGCCGGCTACAACTCATCGGTGATCAGCACACTCAATGCCGAGGTCGCCGCGCATTGGACCGCCGCGCTGCTCACCGGCAGACTCGCGTTACCGCCCGCCGAGCAGCTGAATGAGCAGATCGACACCCGTCTGAGCTGGATGGAGGAACGCACGCACGGCCACCACGCTCACGGCACCGCGATCACCCCGTTCTCCATCCAGAACATCGACGAGATGCTGGCCGACTTGCAGTTCCGCCTGCCGCTCCGGACCCGGCTTGCCCAATGGTTCCGGCGGGTCAAGCCGGAGTCCTACCGCGGCCTGGCCCGATCGAAACCGGAGACGGCACCTGTTGTGCCGCATCGGGCTCCGATCGAGGCGGAACTGCTGCCGTTGGACGAGGAAAGCGACCGGGTCAGCCGATAGACGCCAGGTGTGATGGTCCACGCCTGGTGCTGGCGCGGAGGTCATGGCCACGGGCCATCGCCGCCGAGCACTGCGGGTCACCGCGCAGGATTCGGCCGCCGACCGTGCGCACGGTCGCCGGACCAGAGGTGTCGGTAACTGTCGCTGATCGGGGCGCAGTGCCGGTTTCATCGACCGGCATGCTAGAGGGAGAGGGCGGTACTGCACCTGTGCGACCGGCCGTCGCGAAACAGCGGCCGCGTGCGTGGTGTGCAGCCCATCCCGCACGATCCGCGAGGGGTCGTTTCTCGTGACTTACGCCGAGGTAGATGGACTCCACAGGGTCTCTCATGACTCGCCCTGGATTGTCACCAGAGCAATGTCCGGAAACACTCGTTGCGTTGGTGATAATCCATGGGTGGATGCGCTGGACATGAATCTGCTCGTGGCCCTCGACGCGCTGCTGGACAGCAACAGCGTCACACTGGCCGCCGAGCGCCTGCACACCTCGCCGCCCGCGATGAGCCGGACGCTGGCCCGGCTACGCCGAGTGCTCGGTGATCCGCTACTGGTGCGAGCCGGCCGCTCTCTCGTGCCGACGCCGCGCGCATTGGAACTGCGGTACGAGGTCAGCGCTCTGGTCGAACAGGGACGTACGTTGCTCGCTCCTCGCGAAACAGGCGATCTCGCATCGCTGAAGCGGACCTTTGCGGTCCAAGCGGGCGACATGGTGCTCACCGAACTCGCCGCGCCGCTATTGTCGGCGGTGCGCGCCGAGGCACCCCGCGTCGCACTGCGCTTCCTGCCCGACATCCTCGAAGGCACCGCCGCGCTGCGTGACGGACGCGTCGACCTCGAGGTCGGCGTGATCGACCACACCGATCCCGAGACCACGGTGCGCAGAGTACTCGCCGACCAGATGATCGGGGTGGCCGCCGCCGACCACCCGCTGGTCACCGATCGCGTCACGGTCGCCGCCTACGCGGCAGCGCGGCACCTGAGCATCGCGCGCAACGGTCGCGCGCACGGACCGATCGATGACCGCCTGGCCCTGCACGGCCGCACCCGGCGCGTAGTGGCTACCGTGCCGAATCTGACCAGCGCCCTGTTCGCGGTGCGTGGCACCGATCTGGTCTGTCCGGTGCCCGCCCTGTTGAGTGCCTCCGCGCTCCCCGCGCTCGGGCTGTGCACGTTCGAGATTCCGCTACCGCTGCCGGAAGTCGCGATCGGGATGGCGTGGCATCCGCGGAACACGGCCGACAACGGTCATCGCTGGCTGCGCGATCTTGTTCAGGAAACGTTGCTGCGGTCGGCCGCCGTGGTCCGGCCGCCGAAGCGGCGTCGCGGTACGACCGATCAGGACGCCGGGGGTGGGCTGGAGAGCCGGTAGCCGTTCGAGTTCGCCTCGCCGGCGGACGTTCCGAAGACATCGGTGCGCCCGAGCGGGGCTGCGGCGGTTCTTTTGAGTTCGTCGAGCATGGCCTGCAGTTTGTCGACGTGCGAGTTGTCGACCGGTGTGTGGTCTTGCTCAGTGGCGCGATGGGCGCCCGTGAGGCCGGTGGCGGTTCCGTCGGCAGCGGTCCCGTTCACGCTGTGGCCGAGATTTGCGCCGGGGCCGGAGTTTTCGGCGGACGCGAAGATGCTCTCGAACGCGGTGTTCTCCTGCGCGGGGAATGGGTGCGGCGTAACGACGGGTTCGCGCGGAGTGGTGAGCGACTCCTGGTTCCGGTTGATCTGCTCGCGGGGTGTCGTCAGGTCGGATGCGGGCTCGCGGACCATCGGCGCGGTGAAGTTCGGCGTGGGCTCGCGAGGAGCGGGTGTGGTGAAGCTCTGCCCGGAGCTGCTGCTCGGCTCCGGTGTGGTAGCGGCAGGTTCACGGGGCGGGGTGAAACCCGAGGGCGCCGCGGAGTTCAGTTCGTGTGTCGCACGAACCGTGTCCTGCCGCGACGCGCCGTTGCGGGAATCGCCCACGCTCTCGCGGGATTCGCTGTGCCCGGACGCCGGGGCCGGTGCGACGTGCCGCTCCGGCGGGCCCGCGCTGCGGCGCCCGGTGGCCGCCCGGGGCAGTCGTGCCGCCGGGCTGTCGGTCCCCTCCGTGCGCTCGCCGGTGGGCGCACGGCCGGATTCCAGGCGCTGGACCCGGGCGTCGATGCCGGAAATGTTCTGTCCGGCATGGAAAGCCCACGCCTCCAGCGCGGCCAACCGATCCTCGAACGTCGGGTCGCCCGACACCGGGCTGGCACCGTCCATTCGGGCCGCCACCACATCCAGCTTGTCGCTGACCTCTCGGAGAGTCGACGCGATACTCGACAACATCGCGCCGATCGACTCGCCGGTCCGCTGACCGTGCTCCATCCAATACCCTCTTCCCCGTATCGGCCCAGCTCGCACTCGGCCGGTCGATTCTATCCGCCCCGTGGGACATTCGCGGCTCGCGAAGAACCGGTGTGCACCGATCCGTTGACCTGATCGTTGCAGCGTAGGCGCATGGACTTCGGCCTACGCAGGCGGACGGCGCCGCGATCCCGTTTGTCCGGAACAGCGCCGTCCCGTCGACCGGTCATTGTCCTGCAGGGCCCTCCGCCCCGCGACGGGCGGGGTACATCATCGGAGGCGGAGCGGGGGCGAGGATGGCGATAACTGCCAATTCACCGATACGGCCGACGTCTGGATGCGCGGCATGGTGAAATTCCTTGTGCCGCAGCGTACGACACCGACTTCACCGATACGCCACGAGCGTGGCGCACCCGGCCACGGAGTGAACGGGGCTGGCGAGGTAAGGATGTCTGACGCACTCTTGATCTACGGCGTGGGTCGCAAGGCCTGCGGTGGTTTGTGCAGGGAGTGGTCGCATGAGAACGAAGCAGCGGGTGGACATCGCCTGCGGGCGCAGAGCGATGCTCGCCGAATTGGGCATCGGGGACGCATCGGGTCGCGCGCGTAGATCATCGGACGGCTATGGGTGTAAGTGCCCGGAATGTTCCGCCGCGCAGTGGGATACGCAGCGGCTGAAGTACTGGGTGCGCGGCAGGCTCCTGGCCTACGGCGCCGACGAGGCCGAGGTGGATCGGCGGATCGGGTCGGTGCCGGTCGATGTCTACTGGCGTACCGGCGATCGAGAGTACGCGATCGAGGTCCGCAGCGGTCCGGTGCAGCGAGTGCCGGCACAGGAGCACGCCGAGCGACTATATGCCGCCGGCTGCACCGACGTGTTGTGGCTGTGCCCGCCCGGCTATTGGGTGCCGTATCTGCACGCGCTGGGCATCGCGGACTTTGCACCCGATGCCTGCGACTACCGCGCCGCCACGGGCGTGCTGGACACCGAGCACGCGATGGCGGCGCCGCGGCGCGAGCCGTTCGAACTGCGCACCTTCATCGAGGGCTGGGTGCGTGGCGACATCGTCTGGGGATATCGGGATGAGAAGACAGGAGGCTGGGCCACCGTGACCGATTGGAAACACCACACCAGGACGCAAGCCACCGTCATCGCCCGGCAACGTCAAGAACTGGTCAATCAGCGCACCGCACTGGCGGTGACCAGGAAAACGTTGCGTGACCGGCAGAAACACGTGGTGAAGCTCGCCGGGCGGCTGGAACGCCTGGAGCAGTCCGCGCAAGAGCAGGCCGTCGCACTGGCCGCGGCCCGTCGCAAGATCGCCGACCATCATCGGGTGGACAACGCCCTGCGCAACACCATCACCAACCTCGAACAGGACATCGGCCACTGGCAGCTGGTCACCTGCTGCGCGATGCTGCTGATCGTCACCTTCCTGGCCGGTGTGATGGTGGTGCGCTGAGCCGGAAGGGCGCCCGGTCCCATCGCCAGCCGTTACGCAGGACGAGTGCGAGGAAGTCCAGCAGTTCCAGGCCGGTTTCCGCGCGCACCTCGCGCAGCGCGGACCACCGCACCGGTCCGTGCGCGAGCAGGTCGTGCAGCGTACGCTCGATCGCCGCGTCGACCGGGCCTGCGAGCAGATCGGATATGCCGATCCGGCTGCCCGTCCACACCAGCCACCCCCACCCGTTGGCGTGCGCGTATGCGCGTCCCGCGGCCGCCTTCACCCGATTGACGTGGAAGCCGACGTGGCCGAGCGGCTCGACATCGATGAGCACGATTCGACCGTCGACGAGCCGTGCGACGACGCTCGGGTATCGGAAGCGCTCCGCTCCGTCGAGGTCGTGACCGACCGCGGCGGGCTGCTCCTGAAACGTCTCGACCAGCTTGCTGGCATTGAGGATCCAGAGCAGCCCGGCCTCCAGGCCGGAGTCGAACGGCACATCGCGTCCGACCTTGTCCAGGTAGAAGCGCCCGCGTCCGTGGTCGTCGCTGTCCACCGTGCGAGCGCTGGAAGTCGGGATCGCGGCGGGAGTGCCCGCGCGGGGCCAATCGACCTGCGCCAACCAGGGATTCAGCTGACCGGTCGCGCGCGGCTCGGCGTCGTGCAACGTGGCCAGGCGTCGATTCGTCTTCTTCTGCCATGCCGCGATTCGTTGGGTGACGAATCCGGCGATCCGCTTGGCGTCCGCTGCAGCGTGCCCGGCCAGCCGCAATTTCAGGTACGACAGCTCGTGGGCGGCGAGATCGGTGTCGGTGGCGTACGTCTCCATCAACAATGCCCGCACCAACTGCCGGTCCAGCGCGTCGAGCGGATACCGCAGGCCGAGTACCGCCGGAGCTCGATGCCCGGTCACCTGCGCCATCCGGATCATCTGACCGACGGCCTTGGTGTGTAGTTGCCGGACCCGGTCGCGCGACAGGTCGTAGCGCGCGCCGATCCGCGCCAAGGTTTCGGGCTTCTCGCCGCCGATCCCGAGCCGGGAGTTCAGCAGTTCTCCGTCCTTGGCTTTGCGGTCGGCCTGCAGCGCGATCAGCTCGGACAGCACCTCGTTGACCTCTTCGAGCCCGAACGAGATGTCATTCTGCACATCGACCAGAGCGGGATCGATGTCGTCCTGCGTCTCTCCGTGCGCAACTCCCGAGCTGATCGTCACGCGAAAACCCCCTGGTTCGGCTCCGGCTGTGCGGCACAGCGTATCCCCATCCACCGACATCCGATTCTCGAAGCGCCGCGATAGCACAACGGCGGGAGGCGACCGGTCGAAATCCGTTGCACGGCAACCGGCCGCGCCGCCGACCGCGGCAGTCCATGGATGAACTGCGCATGCCATGGACATCGAACGACAAACATACTTTTATTGAGTGTGCCGTTATATGACGGTACATTAACTGGGTGAGTGAGCCTGGCGGCACAACCTCGAATTCGTGGCTGCGGCGAGTCGGCGGTGAGGTCGAGACGGTGGGCGTGGCGCCCGTGCCGGACAGTCAACGCACTGCGACCTCGGGAAAGTTGTTTGTCACCTGGGCCATGACCGCCGCCTCCGCCATGACGCCGCTGATCGGCGCGATTCTGTACCCGTACGGGCTGTGGTACACGATCGGCGCGATAGCGCTGACGTGGCTGATCTGCCTGATTCCCTGTGGTTTGTTCTCCGAGATGGGTCGTGAGCTGCCA
The DNA here is from genome assembly GCF_040648115.1 of Nocardia sp. NPDC049190. Taxonomy (NCBI): domain Bacteria; kingdom Bacillati; phylum Actinomycetota; class Actinomycetes; order Mycobacteriales; family Nocardiaceae; genus Nocardia; species Nocardia sp. NPDC049190. The sequence continues at coordinate 3,637 of NZ_JBEZDE010000012.1, read as the reverse complement.
CTGACGGCGTTGGTTGTCGCCCGCCGTACCTACGGATGGGCGGCCACCTTTCTGCTGTCCGCGCTGTTCGCCTTCGTCAACATCGCCTTCTTCGGACTCAATGTCGCCGGCGGCGCGCAGATTCTCGCCGCGTTGAGCCATACCGGTGCGGCGCCGTGGTACTGGATCATCGGCGTGTCCAATATCGTGCTGGTGCTGTTCGGCTTCAAGTGGCTCGAGTACTTCTACCGATACACGGCACTGCTGTTCATCCTCTGCTACGCCGCGCTGACCGTCTACCTGGCAACGCATTTCGCACTGCACGTTCCGCCTCAGACCGTCCCGATGGAGTGGGGAACAGCGATCTCCGTGGTGGCGGGGTTCTCCATTCTGTCCTGGACGTACAAGACATCGACGGTTTCTCGCTTCTGCCTGCCTGCCGATCGAACGGTTGGACGGACCTGGTTCTTCTTGACGCCGAGTCTCGGGATCATGCTCCCGAACCTGGTCATGGGCGTCATGGGCGCCTACTCGAAGGAAGCGACCGGCGAGTGGAACATCGCCGCCGTCGGCGCGCAGATCCCCGGTTGGGGTGCGGTAGCTGCGGTGGGCGTCGCGCTTGCCATCTTGCATGTGAACGCAATGAATCTCTATCCCGCGACCGTCGATGTGCTGGTGTCTGTCAACACCGTGCGTACACCGCGCACGTGGGAGCAGCCGGTGGCCACGGTCGTTCTCGGCGTTCTCGGCGTCCTGTTCGCCCAGGCGGGCATCCTGGCGCATGCCGAGGCCTTCGTCACCGGTGCCGGCGAGTTGCTCGGCCCGTTCGCATTCGTGATGCTCGTCGACTGGCTGTGGGGGTTGGCCGACAAGCGTGACGTCGACACCTACTTCCGTCCCGCACGTGGCTTCGGCGACCGATGGCGGATACCGGCGATCACCTGCTTTCTCGCCGGTTTCATGGTGAGTTTTTGCGGAAAGGATTTCCTCCCCGCGAACTTCTCCCACACCGTGCCCCTGAGCCTGCTCGGTTCCCTCGTCGCGGGCGGCGCGTACGGCGTCGTTCTGGTTTCGCGCCGTCGCCGCTCGGGGGGTGGCGTCTCGCCCCGGATCGGTGCGGACGGCGACCCGGAAGAACGGCTGTTGGGGAAGGTCTAGACGAGGCAGGTCCGATTCGGATCCTGCGGCGGCTGAGGTTCGTGTTCGGGACGCCGTGCGGCGCGAGCATGTCGAGGTCGCTGGTAGTGAGGTCGCTGCGTGCGGTGCGCGGCAGGGAAGCGTACCGGTAGCCTTGAGACATGGACCTCGGGGAACGGCTCCGATCCCTTCGGAAGTGGTGCACGATCCGCACGGCACACGCAGCAGGCTGGGGTTCCTATTTTCAAAAGTTGTCTCGACGAATCACTTCCGAGATCGGCTCCAGGTGTATCGGCTCCTACGTCCCTTGCTTGCCCCAAGGGCTGAATGGAGCAAGATGAGACAGCCAGTCGGGTCTGTCGTCCCCTGGACCGGCTCGGCGTACACCCACCATCGACACCGGCTCATCGCCGGCGATGCCAGGATCACCGAGGTAGGCGTCGAGATCCTTGTCGCCGAGGACACCGACATGGACCTCCCGCGACGCGGCATAGACATCGCGGAGCAGCCCGACCTCATCATGAAAATAGCGTGCGAGTCCACCCGCCACAGGATCAGCCGCACATCCCCAGAGCACCATCGGACCGGACGGATTGTGGTCCAGCGCACGCCAAAAATGACGGGTTCCCATGAGGACCCGGGCGAACTCTCTGTCTTCGACATCGATGAACCGGACATCCGGCTGCCCACGGGAACCGAAGTCCACAGGTACTTCTGCTTTTCCTCTGTCGCTGTGCATATCAATATAAATCGGTTTCGATTCCCGCCCCGACCATAGAGATTTCTTCGGTTGCGCGAACGCGCCGCCCTCCTCGGGAAGTACGGTGTAGACGGTCTCATCGATCTTACGAATCGTCGCGACCGCAGCCTTCTTGGCCACAATGACATCGATCGGCCTAGCCTGGAAAGATATTCCGATCGTATTTCCGGAGTGATCCAACAATGGCCAGCTGACAACGTCATCGAGTCGGAATCGGGTATATGTTCCCGTCTTGTACTCCACTCCGGTGAATTCAGAATCACCACTCACGCCACGAAGGAAGGAGAACGGCTGTTCGATCGGCACCCTCGCCGCGAAATCAGCACGCCGATACGCCTCGGAAACCTCGGCAAGTTCACGTGCCGGACGATAGCCAATCTGTTTCGCCAATAGCGGGCAAAGGTCGTCGACCACGGCAGAACCGAGCCGTTCGGCGACCTGAGTCAAGACTCTGCTGACGTCGAAAGAAGAGGTCATCTACGTTCACCCCACTGCTCTCCGGGTAGATAGTCGCACATTCGGGCATGACGCGCGAGTCTTCGGCAACCTCGCAGCCATCGGAGGGGCGACGTTTCCTGGACCTGTGCGAATGGGCACCACGGTCAACTCCGCACCGAGGACGTATTTCCAGTCGATCGCGCGGACCGCCATCCGCGCGGCTCGGCAGTCGGTCAGGTTCTCCGTGTACTTGGAACACGCTGACCGTCGTAACATCGCAAGTGACAACCCGGGAGCGCCCCGCATCCGGAACGCCGCGGGGAACGGGCCAGCGGCGAACACCTCACCGAGGCGATCGCGCACCCGCATCGCCAGCGTCGACTTCGGACGCGACACGCTACGCGAGCGTTTGCTACTGAGCCTCCGGCAACCCCATCGGCCGCAACGACGCTGGACCCACCCCCGGCATCGAACTGCGGAAACTCAACAGTCCCAACCAATATCCACAACAGCCGCCACTCATCCAGCACATTGGGTGGGGGAGTCACCGGGACGGCTCGAGAACGACGATCTACCGGCGCCTCATCTCGGAATCGGCTCGAGCATGCCACGTGGCTGAAAGAGCGGGATCATGCGAGGGAATTAGAGACGAACCGGGTGACGGTATTCGCCGGCCCCTCGTTGAAAGAGCCTTATCGCCGGTTTCGAAAGATCGGTTGGTCACCGGCCTGTATTCGCCAACTCGGCTGCGGCTGGGGTGAAATCGCCGCGCGGCTCCAACTCCTCATCGAGATCGTGCCGCGTGACGTGAGTGCCCGCACATCCACGTCCGCCCTTCTCCGACTCCAGTGACACCGTGAAGTCCTCCGCGTCCGCCGGCGTCCACGCCCATGGGTACGAACCGGTGACTTCACGAACCACGCACCAACGTGATGCGCGGAGCGATCGTCGACTGCGACAGCATCTGCGCCCGCTGCTTCGCCCAGCCCCGCCAGCATGCCGTCGAACAGCGCCGCAGGCTCATCGAATGCCGCACACCCGCGATCAGAACCGCACTCGGTATGTACGAATTTGTTGAAGTCGAAGCTTGTCGGGCTTTCGGTGGCGCGGGGCGAGGTCTATGTCTTGTCGGGTTGTCCAGGTGGAGTCAACAGTTCCCAGTACCACCCGCGTGCCACGCACCGTGCACCGGCGCAAAGGTGAATCCCCCCTGTGAGTCCGGAGACTTTGATGTTCCCCGGGTTTTTCGGAGTCGGTTTGGTTGACTTCTTGGTCACGACACCGTCGAAGGAGACTCGTTCGTGCCAAGGCATTATCCCGAAG
>NZ_JBEZDE010000011.1:0-190354 GCF_040648115.1 Nocardia sp. NPDC049190 | reverse complement strand
AGCGAGAGTAGTCCGCATAACGATCACGCCAACGGTGAATTACGACAAAGTGCGGCTTCATGACATCCTCGACACCTTCGAATGACTACAGCGATGTTTGGGACCGAAGTCGGGCGGGTATCAGGTGTTCGGGACCGAAGTCGGGCAAACATGACCGGCACGGCACTCGGGTAGGTCCGATACCTCGACAGCATGGAAAAGAATGGGAAGTGTTGCCGCGTGTGTTACGAGACAGGCAATGCCGATACCCCATCTGGGCCATACGGTTTCCGAAACAGTTGAACCCCGAAAACTTCGGAGGCTACGACACGGATAGAACGTGCCATTCCCGGTCATAGCCAGCGTGAATGGCATGTGAATCTGGTGGTCTCGGGTTCGGCTTTTCTGGCCGGCGATGCCGTCCTCGGCCGCACCATTACCCCCTACGCGGCGTGTTCGATGATGCTCTCCTTGCGCGGCCGAGCCGAAGCAGACGTGTCACACATTACGACGGCATCGCGATGGGAGCCATCGTGGATGCGCACGAAATACCGCATAGATTCGCAGCTATTTTTGTGCGTAGCGCACGGGAAGCGCTGGAGCACAGCGGAGTTGGTCGCGATCGGTACGGCAAACAGCCGCACATTCGCGTTGTCGGTCAGCCCGCCGGCGGTGAGCGCAGCACTGCCGCGCCCAGCCAGTGCGCGGCATGCAGCGCAAGTTGCAGGTCAAGGGTGCGTTCGCGGTGGCCGAAGGTATGCCCCGCCAATTCCAGCGCCTTCTGTACTCGGTACTGGATCGTGTTGCGGTGCACTGTCATTTCCTGTGCGGCCGCCATATAGCTGCGGTTGTTCGCCAGGAACACCCGCAAGGTTTCGCGGAGCCATAAGTTCCGCTGGTCATTCACGACCAGCTCGCCGAGGTATTCCGCCACGAATGCGCGAACCCGCTCCAGATCGCCCACCATCAACACGATCGAGGCCACCTGGGGATAGGAAACCACCCGCGGAGCATTGTCACCCGCGATCACCGCGACAGCGCGTGCACGGTCGGCCTGCCACATGCCGCGCCGGAAGCCCGCCAGGCCGGCAGCCGGCTCCGCGATCGCCACCCGCACCGGTAGGGCTTTCGCCGATACCGCGCGGTCGATTTCGGCCACATCGACCTCGACGCTGTCCGGGACCGACATCCACAGCCGCACTTCACCTTCGCCGGTCGGCACGGCCAGCGTCTGTTCGGAGCTGTTCAAAACTGTTGACAGTACGGCACGAAGGTCGTCCAGAACCGTCACCGCATCGTGCGACGAGACCGTCGAGTCCGACCACGCGGTAACGGCAACGTGGATGCCGGTCAACGAGTAGTCCAATATCATCTCGGCCCGGCCGACATCGGTCACCGATCCGGCAAGCACCTGCGCCAGCCATCGGCGACGCCGGCCGCTGCGACTGCTCACCCAACGGTCTCGTTCTCGGTCGTATACCGTCTCGACCTGCTCGCACACCCGGTCCGCGTAGCACGTCGTCCGGTTGACCAGTTGGATTATGGCGCACACGCTCTCCTTACCCGCCAGCTCCACCGCACACCGCATCAGAGAATCGGTGAACCGAGCATGACCGAGCCGATACGCCCGAAGCAGCGTCGACACCGGTATGTCTCGTTGAGCCAGTTCGCGGGCATACTCGAGCACACTGATGGGGGCCCGCACCTCGTCCTCCGGGGTGTCGTTTCGCATGAAATCCAGCACGGCCAGGACGTTCTCGGACGCGCCTGCGTCGAGCAGTCCGCGCATTCGCGAGTCGAGATCGAAGGTCCGAACCTGTGCCCGCATCACCGCGCAGAAGTCGCCGATCAGCCCCGCACGATTCCGAAAAACCTGTCGTACCACCGCGCGAACGATCTCGTCACCATTTTCGGCCCACACCCTTACCTCCCATCGCGTCACCAGCACGACGCGAAACCAGCAAACCGTACATCCGCCGGTGCGGCACCGGTGGCGGATTCGGCAGCGGTCGACGTCGAAAGGGGAATCTTCGCCCGGCGAGGGCGCCGGGCGCCGGGCGCCCACGGATGGTTTGCGCGGATGCGCGCCGGGTAGATGTGATCGCGACGATGCTCGCGCAGCAATGTCTTCCAACGATCACGGACAACAATGTCACGGCGGTAGCGAGAGTATGACTCTCTGGGCGGCTTTTTCGGCGGCCACTGACCATTGGCGGCGATAGCGCGAGTTGAATCCCGCGCCCGTGGCAACCGCGCGCTCCAGTCGCCAACCTGTTCTGTGCGCATGTCGAGGATGCGCGAACGGCAGGGCCAGGCCCTTCCTCTGCCCACGGTTGTCGACGGCCGATAGATCTACCTGCGGGAGTGGGTGCGGTTGGGATCGGTCACGGCGCCCGAGTGCGGAAGTTGCCGCGTACTCACTGCGTACCTACGATCGGACCGATGCGAGCGCGCAACTCGTCAGATGCGCGAATACGGAGGTCGAGCCCGATCAGTTCAGTCCCGCGTAGGAGTGCAGCCCACTGATCACCATGTTGATGATGAACAAGTTGAACAGCATCGCGACGAACCCCGCGACATTGATCCACGCCGCCCTGGTGTCGCGCCAGCCGGAGGTCGCGCGGGCGTGCAGATAGGCGGCGTAGAGGACCCAAGCGATGAAGGAGCAGGTCTCCTTCGGGTCCCAGCCCCAGAAGCGGCCCCACGCGGCCTCGGCCCAGATGGCGCCGAGGATGACGCCGGCGCCGAAGAGCGGGAAGCCGATGATGGTGGCCTTGTAGGCGAGGCGGTCGAGGGTGCGAGCGTCGGGTAGGCGACGGGCGACGATACCGAGGATGTTGGTCGACTCCTGGCCGTCGGGCTGGCGCAGGCGGTACAGGAAAAGCAGACTCGCCACGCCCGCGAACAGGAACACGCCGCTGCCGACGCTGACGATGGTGACGTGTACCGGCAACCAGAAGGACTTGAGCGCCGGCACCACGGGCGCGGCATCGGCGTAGAGCACGGTGCCCGCCAGAAACAGCAGGATCAGCACCGGCACGAGCAGGAAGACCCACATCGCGCGATAGCGCTGCTCGCGCAACAACAGCACCCCGACGAGCACGGCGGCGGCCGTCGCCATGGTGACGAACTCGTACATGTTGCCCAGCGGGAAACGATGGGCAGCGAAGCCGCGCAACACGATCGAGGCCACGTGCAGCGCGATGGCGACCATCAGCACCGAGAACGCGGTATTGCCCAGTCGCTCCGACAGCGACCTCGGTGCGGGCTCGGCGATCCGGCCCGGTCCCGACGGCGCGGCCCCCACCGCAACGAGTTCGCGCTCGGCCACCTGACGGCTGCGCGCTGTCGCGTACTGCCAGATCAGCAGCACCATGACCAGCGCGTACACCACGATCGCCGTTTTGAACGCGAAATCGCTGTATCTGGCGACGGTCTCGTCGATCGGCATGGTCACTCTCCCGTGGTTTCGGCGGCGCGCACCGTGGTGGTCGCGGTGGCATCGGGTTGCTCGCCGGACAGGCGCGCACGCAGCCGATCGAACTCACCGCCCCAGCCGGCCTGGTCGGTCCGCGCGAGCCCACCCATCTCTACTACAGTACGTCGTTGGTCAACGGTACCCGGCCTGTTCTCGGCCGGGTAGACCCGCACCCAGATCCGCCTACGCTTCACCAGCAGCGAGACCAGCAGACCCGCCATCATCAGCAGCGCGCTGACCAGCACCCACTGCTGTGCGGGATCGTGCGATACCTGCAGGTTCACGAACTCCTGCGCGCCGTCGAAGGTGACCTTGGTGCCATTGGGCAGGGTGGTCGACTCGCCCGGCCGGAGGTTCACCCTGGCCTCCTTGGCCAGCCGCCCCTGCTTGACCTGTTCGGGGTCCAGCGCGAACAGCGACTGCGGCTTGCCGGTGTCCAGACCGGTGTCGCCCCGATAGATGTCGACCGCGACGGCCGGGTCGTTCATCGCGGGGAACGCCGAACTCATCAGCGTCCCGTGGAACAGGGCAGTCGGCGCAAACAGGCCCTCGATCGCGATCTGATTCTTGCGGCGCTCCTCCTCGGTGGCGTACATGCCGCCGGGCGGGTCGATTCGCAATACGCCGCTGGACAAGAAGGTCGACGCGTCGTCGGGGCGCCACTGGATGGACTCGGTACGGGTCCGACCGCCGGGGAAAGTGACGGTGAAGGTCGGGGCGTAGCCGTGGCCCTGCAGGTAGAGCCGGTCGCCCGCGACCCGCAGCGGGTGGTTGACCTGCACCTGAGTATCGCGCCAAGTGTTCGTGCGCAGGTCCTCGCCCGCCTGATACGAGATACCCGCGGTGAACATCTCGGCTTGGCCGTTGGTCAGGTAGTCGGCTTTGAAATCCTTGACCCGCACACAGATCGGAGTCATCCCGGTGCCGTCGTTGACGTTGCCCGCCTTGAACGAGTCGAACACCGCGGGCGACGTGGTACAGAAACCGGGACCGTTGTTCGCCAGGACGATGACGGTGCCCTCGTAGCCGAACAGCTTGCCCGCCGCTATCGCGATCAGCAGCCCGACCAGCGCGAGATGGAAAACCAGGTTGCCGAGTTCGCGGGTGTAACCCTTCTCGGCCGACAACGCCACCTCACCGTCGCGCGTCCCCGGCCGGACCTCGGTGCGCCAGCGGCGCAACTGGGTGCGCGCGTGCGCGATAATTTCGTCCGGCGTTTGCGCGGTATCGCCCGAATAGTGGTGCGGGAGGCGGGTCAGGTTGCGCGGCGCCCGTACCGGTGGGGTACGCAACGCGCGGTAATGGTCGATCGTGCGTGGCAGGATACAGCCGACCAACGAAATGAACAGCAGCACATAGACGGCCGTGAACCAGAAGCTGGAGAACACGTCGAACAGCTCGAACCGATCCATCCACGGACCGAGCGTCGGCCGATCGGCGATGTACTGGACGACTTTCTGCTCATTGAGGCTGCGCTGTGGCAGCACCGCGCCGGGAATGGCGGCCACGGCGAGCAGGAACAGCAGCACCAGGGCGGTGCGCATGCTGGTGAGCCCGCGCCAGGTGTTACGCACGAACGCCCAGGCGCGTCCGAGTACGGATTGCCGCGGCGGCGGCGCGGCGGTTGCGGTCGCCGGATGGTCGGTCACGGTCATATCGGCAAGATCACCTCGGAAACGAACCCGTCGCGTACCCAGGCGACGAACTGGTCCCACGCTCCGGTGACCAAGGCAGCGCCGACCGCGACCAGCAGGATGCCCCCGGTGATCTGGATGGCGCGGGAATTACGGCGCAACCAGCCGACCCCGCGCAGCGCACTCGCCGACCCGAACGCCAAGACGACGAACGGCAGCCCGAGCCCGAGGCAGTAGGCGACGATCAGCGCGACGCCGCGCACGGCCGTCGTCCCGTCGGTGCCCGCCGCCACCGCCATCACGCCGGACAGCGTCGGGCCGAGGCACGGCGTCCAGCCGAGCGCGAACACCCCGCCGAGTAGCGGTGCGCCCACGATGCCGGTGAGCCGGCGTGGCTCTATCCTGGTGTCGCGTTGCAGCGCGGGAACAAGGCCGATGAACACCAGTCCCATCAGGATCGTGACCACACCGCCGATCCGTTGCAACAGTTCACGATTCACATTGAGCGTCTGGATGACACCGAACACCGTCGCGGTGGCGAGCACGAAGACCACGGTGAACCCGGTGACGAACAGTCCGGCGGCGCCGGCGACCCGCATCCGTCCCGCCCGCCGAGCAGCCGCGTCCGCGACAACAACTGAACCGGAGTGCGCCGCACCGCCTTTCGTGGCCTCCGCGACCGTCGCCGGTGGCGCCTCGGCGCCGACCAAGCCGGCCAGATACGACAGGTAACCGGGCACCAACGGCACGACGCACGGCGAGGCGAACGACACCAGTCCCGCGAGCACGCACGCGCCGAGCGCCAGCAGCAGCGGCCCGGAGGCCGCCGTCTGCTGGAACGACTCCCCGACACCGGCGAGCACCATCACCTGGCCTCCCCGGTTCGCGGCGACGCTGCGCGCTCGGGTCTCACACCGATTCCTCCTCGGGCGCCCGCTCGGCCGCTTGCCCGGCGCCATGCAGCAACGACACCTTCCGCTCGGTGCGGGCCGGCTGCTCGATGACGTCGAGCACGACGAACTCCAGTAGTGAATCGGCGGCGACGCTGCGCGGCACGCTGGCGATGCCCGCCCACCGGTCGTCGACGGCCCAGCCGCCACTGATTCGTCGGGGACCCTGCCGTGGCCGACAGGCACGCGGGTTACGGGTACGACGGTCGCGATTCACTGTGATTCCTCCGCGGCGAGACGTTGGACCACCGGCTGCAGATCCTCGGCGAGCAGGGACCGCAGAAAAACCGCGGCGACCCGGTGTTGCCGATCGAGGACGAGGGTGGTGGGGATGACACTGGTGGGAAAACTGCCGCCGAGCGCGAGCAGCGTGCGCATGGACGGATCGTAGATGGATGGGTAGCCGACCTTGTTGTCGACCACGAAGTCCTGGGCTTTGTCCTGTTGCGGGTCACGGACATTGATGCCGATGAACGCGACGCCCTTGTCCTTGGTCGCCTCGTAGACGGCTTCCAGAGCGGGCGCTTCGGCGCGGCACGGACCGCACCACTGGCCCCACAGATTGAGCACGACGACCTTGCCCACGTGGTCCTCGATCGAGGTGGTCTTACCCGCGGTCATCAAGTCGGCGCCCGCCAACCGGCCGATAGTGCCGCGCGCCGCTGGCGGGTCGTAGTGGATGTCGGTCTGGCCGCCGGGCGAGACGAACTCGAAGGTACCGCCGGATGCCACCGCGTCCGAACCGGTCGAACAGCCCGCGAGCGCGGCGATCAACGCCACGCACGCGAGCAGGACCGGTAGCACCCGCCGCATCGGCGTCATCGCCGCGGGCGGGGTGCCGGAGGAGGTGGGCCGGGTCATGCGCCGTGTACCGAAGGGTCCGAACCACCCGCGGGCTCGGAGTAGACGATGTCGACGAGTGTGTCGCCGTGGTAGACCAGCGAGGTCAGCGACGCGAGCGAGCACTGCCGGTGCCGTGGGTCGTGCCAGAGCCGCTGCCCCTGCAGGAACCGCCGCAACGTCCATACCGGCAGCTGATGCGATACCAGCACCGCCTCGCGACCGGCGGCCTCGACCCGCGCCTTGTTCACCGCGGCCAGCATGCGATGCGCTATTTGCAGATACGGCTCGCCCCAGGAGGGGGTGAACGGGTCGCGCAACTTCCACCAGTGCCGTGGTTTGCGCAACGCGCCGTCGCCGACCGAGACGCGCAACCCTTCGAAGGTGTTGCCGGCCTCGACGAGGTTCTCATCGGTCCGCACGATCAGGTGGTGCGGTGTGGCGATCGGCTCGGCGGTCTCCTGCGCCCGCTGTAGCGGGGACGCGATCACCAGGGCGATGTCGTGATCGGCCAGTGCCCGCGCGACCGCACCAGCCTGCGCCCGGCCCGCCACCGAGAGGCTGAAGCCGGGCAACCGCCCATAGAGGATCCCGTTCGGGTTGTGCACTTCGCCGTGTCTGAGCACATGCACGATCGTCTCGACCGGCGCGGTGCCCGCGTCGTGTCCCGGCTCGCCGACCCGCGCCGGGCTGTCGGCGGGCGCAGCGGTGTCGCCGTGGACAGGATCGGCGCTCGAGTCGGCGGGACCGGGCTCGGCGACGCCGGTGCTGGGCTTGGTCAGCTCACGCTGGGCGGCATCAGGCTGATCGAGATCGGGGCTCACGCGCGGGATCCTTCGGGGGTGGCGGCCGCGGCCGCGTGTGCGGCGGCGGGCAGGGCGGCGGCAATACGGTCGAATTCGTTTTCGTCGAGCGCCGCGGAGACGAACCACGCCTCGAACGCACTCGGCGGCGCGTACACGCCGCCGTCGAGCAGAGCGTGGAAGAACGCTGGATAGCGCCAGGTGTGGCTCGCTTTGGCGGCGGCATAGTCGGTGACCGGGCGCTCGGCGAAGAACACGCTCACCATATTGCCCGCGAACTGGACCTGATGCCCGACCCCCGCTTCGGTCAGCGCCTCGCGGAACAAACCGCCGAGCCGTGCCGCATTGCGGTCGAGCGCGGCGTAGACGGCGTCGTCGGCCGCACGTAACGTGGCGAGCCCCGCGGCCACCGCGACCGGATTACCCGACAGCGTGCCCGCCTGGTAGACCGGGCCCAACGGGGCGAGGTGGTTCATGATCTCGGCGCGACCGCCGAACGCTGCGGCGGGCAGGCCGCCACTCATCACCTTGCCGAAGGTGTAGAGATCACCCGCGACGCCCTCGCGGCCGAACCAGCCCCCGCGGCTGACGCGGAACCCCGTCATCACCTCGTCCATGACGAGCAGCGCGCCGTACTCGGCAGTGAGTGCGCGCAATCCCGCGTTGAACCCGGGCAGCGGCGCGACCGCACCCATGTTGCCTGCCGCGGCCTCGGTGATCACGCAGGCGATCTCACCCGGCTGCGCGGCGAACGCCGCAGCCACGGCATCGAGGTCGTTGTAAGGCAGCACCAGGGTGTCGGCGGCTTGGGCGCCGGTGACGCCGGGCGAGGTGGGCAGCCCGAGCGTCGCGACGCCGGAGCCCGCGTCGGCGAGCAGCGCGTCGACGTGACCGTGGTAGCAGCCGGCGAACTTGATGATCTTGGTGCGGCCGGTGTAGCCGCGGGCGAGCCGGACCGCGCTCATGGTGGCCTCGGTACCGGAATTCACCAGACGCACCCGCTGCACCGGCTCGACCCGGTCCACGATGGCCTCGGCGAGTTCGACCTCGGCCTCGGTCGGCGCACCGAACGACAATCCGTCGACCGCCGCGCGTCGCACTGCCTCGACAACGGCGGGGTGCGCGTGTCCGAGGATCATCGGCCCCCATGAGCACACCAGGTCCACGTACTCGTTGCCGTCGACGTCGACGAGCGTGGCGCCGTGGGCGGACGCGATGAACCGCGGGGTGCCGCCGACGGATCCGAAGGCCCGCACCGGAGAGTTGACGCCACCCGGAATCAACGAACTCGCCCGGTCGAAGAGTTGAGCGGAAACCGGCACCGATGCACTGGTCACGCGCGGAGAAGAACTCACGTCACTCAGTCTCTCAGCCCCCGTGAAACCGCCCGACGACAGGGTGTAGTGGAGTGACTCAGGCCGCAACGAGTCGGCAACACGCCGATGCGGTGTTTGCGCGGATATAGATCGCTGGCTGATTGCCGGTGCGTACTGTCGGGAAACATTGTCCATCGGCTGGGAGGGTCTGCATGCGGATTGCCATCGTCAGCGCGGCTACGCTAACCGCGGTCGTCGGCGCCATCGTGACGCTGGGCGCCGGTTCGGCCGGCGCCGTCGAACCGATCGAGCAACTCGACCAAGGGCGCATCGGCGTTCGCCTGAACCACGCAGAAACCAAAGCGCTGGCCGGTGGGCCGATTCCCGCGCTGGTCACCATGGTCGTCCCGCTCGACCGGATCGGCGCGGGCCTGAAGAGCGACACCGCGATCTACCGCGATCACAATGGTGGCGTGCATGCCTCGCTCCGCCAGGTGATGCTCGAGGCGGCGAACCGACCGGACGGGACGATCACCCTGTACCTGAACGCCCCCGGCACCCGCGACGGCCGCGTGCTGGATATTTACCAGAACTGGGGCTGAGCGGGCGCCGACGGCCGCCCGTCAGGTGTACATGCAGGGCGCCTGCGCCGAAATGGTGTGCAGGTGGCACATGAATGCGTTGTACGGGCCCGCGGAACCCGAGTCCGGCACGAGGATCGGTGCATCGATGGAGGTCGGGTCCTCCAGCGCAAGACCCGGATTCGCGCCCGCGGGCGCTGCCCCGATTCCGAGGGCGGCGGCCACGGCAAACGCGGCAGAGATCTTGACAGCGAACCGGTTCATCACACACATTCCTTCATCGAAGCATTTCCAACTACGGCCGAAATACTAACGGCCGCAAAAAGATTCCCCACAACTCGCGATCGACGAGCTGCACGCCCGAGCCGACGCGTGGCGCGGTTGCACGGTACCCCGGCGCGGGTGGCGCCGCGATTCGACGGTGCGAGGCCCGGTGCTGCCGAGCCAGCAGGCGCCGACTCCGATGACCACCAGGCGCAGGAGGACGTGTGGCCCCTACGTCAGCGGCGCGGGCGGGGTAGCCGCGACCAGATGTCCTCGGGTTCGACGCGAACGAACAACCCGGTCGGCCTGATCACCAGTCAACGTCCGGTTTCAGCTGGTCCGCGGAGTCCGTCCACCAGTCTGGCCGTCGCGTCGACCGCGAACACACCGGCCACCGTGACGAGCACCGCGGCCAGCAGCAACCAGGGCGCGAGGTACCGGATAGCGGCGAATCCGGGCGAATCGCCGAACGGCGCGAAGTCGGTGACGTGGATGCCGCTGCGCCAACTCAGCCCCGCCCCCGCCAGCGCGAGCACGATCACACCCAGTTCGACGATCACCGCGATGATCCAACGCCTCAACGGTCCGCTCCGTCCTCGCTTCGATACACAACCTGGGTCAACGCCGCACGCAGGGCCTTGTGATCCTTGGCCCACGCCTGCACCGAGGTGCCATCGGTCAGCCGCAGCCCGATGCCGGTGCGGCGGCGCGGCACACCGGTCAACTCACCGAGCACTCTGGCCGACTCCCACTCCGCATCATTCCAGGTGTCGTCGTCGCGCTCCGGGAAGACCTCGGCGATCGAACTCAGCAGCACCGATTCGGTGCCTTCCCGAAGCGTCGTTCCGGTGAGTTCGACACTGACATGCCGCCTACCCGCGACCACTTGCAGCGCAACGAAACCGGCGATCAGACCGGCGCAGAAGACGAGGGCGAACCAGTGCACCGAACTCCCCGTGACGAGTTCGAGAAGCAGAATGCCAAGGCATAGAGCCGGCCCGTAGGACACGACGTGCCAGCGCGCGCCCGGTTCGGCGAACAGGGTGGTCGCATCGGTCACGCCGGACACACCACGGCAAGGCACAGCCGCACGCGAGAAAGCAGAATCAGCGAGTCAGGCCGGGCAGTAGCAGTACGCCCACGGTGAGTATCCCGAACAGGATCAGCAAGCTCAAGATGGCCAGATCCCGCCGAATACCGTGCGGCTGCTGGATCACCACGCGCATCGATGCCTCCGATCCTCCGGAGCCTGCCGCCGACTTCCCTCGCGCAAACGCAAAACACCGCCTGAGCAGCGACTACCGGTTCCCGTTGTCTGCTGTGACAACCCTCACGATACCTCCCGAGCCGTTTCCGACAAACCAGGAACCTGTTCCGCCCAGCGGTTCACCGCTGATTCGAGTGGAGATACGCGGTGGACTCCGGACGGTGCGAGAGATAGATCGCTCCGACCGCAAGTACGGCCTGCACGATCGCGGCGGCGCCCGCTATCAGTGACGCTGTACCGGTCACCGCGTCGATCGCGAACAGCGCGCCGACGCCGAGCACTACGATCCAGGTGCCCAGGACCGTCAAGACGGTGCGGGCCCAGAGCTTGCCGCGCGCGAACTGATGCACGAGCGCCACCGCGAGCGCGGCGACACCGAGCCCGATCAGCACCACGACCACATACACCAGCGTCACCATCAGCTCCGCACTCGCCATCGTGACCTGCGGATTCTGCGCCTTGGCTTGGTCGAAGACCTCCTTGGCGAAGATGTGCCGCTGCGGCAGCGCCGCGGTGATCGACGCGATCAGTTGCACGACGCCGAATCCGACCACACCCCACCACACATGCCGCGCGGTGCCGACATCCACCGGCATCGGGGCCCTGGTGGGTCGCGCACCGGGCGGTCCCGGCATATTCGTCACGACAACCAGTGCGCGGCCTCGGTCGCCCAATAGGTGAGCACGATGTCCGCGCCCGCCCGGCGGATCCCCATCAGCGACTCGAGCACAGCGCCGCGGCGATCGATCCAGCCGCGCTCGGCGGCGGCGGTGATCATCGCGTACTCCCCCGAAATCTGATAAGCGGCGACCGGGACGGTCGAGCGATCGGCGACATCGCGCAGGATGTCCAGGTATGACATGGCCGGCTTCACCATGACGATATCCGCGCCCTCGGCCAGGTCCAGATCCAGCTCGCGGATCGACTCCCGACGATTGGCCGGGTCCTGCTGGTAGGTGCGACGGTCACCTTCCAGGGACGACGCGACGGCCTCGCGGAAAGGCCCGTAGAACGCCGAGGCGTATTTCGCGGCGTAGGCCAGGATGCCGGTATCGGTGCGTCCGACCGCGTCCAGTCCGCGCCGGATCGAGCCGACTTGGCCGTCCATCATGCCGCTGGTGCCGAGCAGGTCGGCGCCCGCGTCGGCCTGAGCGAGGGCCATGTCCACGTAGCGGTCCAGGGTCGCGTCGTTGTCCACGGTGCCGTCGGGAGCGAGCACGCCGCAATGGCCGTGATCGGTGAACTCGTCCAGACAGGTGTCGGCCATGACCACGGTGGAATCGCCTACCTCATCGGCGAGCGCACGCAGGCCGCGGTTGAGGATGCCTTGCGGATCGCTGGCCATACTGCCGATGGCGTCCTTGTCCGCCGGACGCGGCACCCCGAACAGCATGAGGCCGCCGACACCTGCCGCGACCGCCTCGACGGCGGCTTTGCGCAGCGAATCCAGCGAATGCTGCACGACCCCCGGCATCGAGCTGATCTCGCGCGGTTCGGCCAGACCGTCTGCCACGAACATCGGCAACACCAATTGCCGTGGTTCCAGTGTTGTTTCGGCCACGAGACGACGCAGCGCGGGGGTACGCCGTAACCGCCGCGGGCGGTCCATTCCGGTCATGAATCGCACGATACGCCCCGGTCGGATCGACTGTCGCGAGCACCCAGCGCCGGCGGTGTCGGCGCGGGGCAGCTGACCCGGGGCGGTGATCGTGTCGCGCCGAGATCGGCAGGGCGGGCAGCGGTCGTCGAGACCGTACGCGGTCCGGCCGGTAATGGTGCGGAAATCGCACATCCGGCGCAGGTCGAAGGCGCATACTCCCACTGAGGCGAGACCCCCTGGGGGACAGCATGACCGATCCATACATCGATATCTCGCTGGCCAGAGCCGCCGA
The DNA here is from genome assembly GCF_040648115.1 of Nocardia sp. NPDC049190. Classification (NCBI taxonomy): domain Bacteria; kingdom Bacillati; phylum Actinomycetota; class Actinomycetes; order Mycobacteriales; family Nocardiaceae; genus Nocardia; species Nocardia sp. NPDC049190. The sequence goes on along the minus strand of NZ_JBEZDE010000011.1, from coordinate 177,350 downwards.
CTTCGAGTCGTGGGCGGCGGCCCTGCTCTCGGAATGGTGGCCGGTGCTGACCGGCGGCCTACCTCCGCCCGCCACCACGCTGCGGGCTTGGCGGGCCACCGATACCCAGGCCACCGATCACACCGCGCAGGTCTTCCGGGTCGAGTTCGTCGCAAGGCAGTTCGCCGAGCCCGGCGTGATGCGCCACGCGCATGCCGCCTTCGGCGCCCTCGGTATGCCTCCCGACCGCCGCGAACTGGCGCGTAGCAGCGGCAGTCACCTGGTCGGCAGCACCGAGGACGTCATCGTCGGGTTACGTTTTTCCGGCATCGCGCACACCGTTTTCGTGCGACTGCAGAGCAGGCCGTGTCAAGTGGCGCCGGGGGCAGGCGCCTTGCTGCTGAGCCGGGCCGAGGCGGAGCTACCGTTCCCGAATACCACCACCGGGCCGCTGGACGTGCGGGTGGCCCGCAACAACGCGCGGCACCTGCTCACCGGCCATGGCGCGAAATACGCGACCCCGGCGGACCCGTTGCAACTCGGGCCGCCGCAACAGGTCGTCGACCTCGGCTGGGCTTTCCTCTTTCCCTGGTCCACCATGTCCTGGTATACCCACGGCGTGCTGCCCACGCTTCCACCGGGCACCCGAGGACCGATCGTGGTCGTCAAGGACTCCGGCCACACCTGGCTGCTGAACAGCCTGAGCAGCTTCGACGCGCAACTCACCACGTACGCGCGCGACCGCGGGTACCCGGTCACCCGTCCGGGATCCGAAACGACCGGACGCAACCAGGGACGATGACATGACCGAGCCGATCGATCCGCCGACTGTGGCGGAGGTCCTGCGTGCCCGCCTGCATTGGGACACCGACCCGCGCCGCGCCGGAATGTTGCACACCACGCTGCACGGCTGGCCGCTCTCGCTGCGGATGACCGCCGAGTCTCCGAGGCCGCCGGTCTACACTTTGCTGGTTCCCGGTGCGCAACCCCACGACATCGACGCTCTCCCCCCGACCTGGACGCTGACCGCCGGACCGTCTTGGCCGAGCGACGCTGAACCCGCATCGGATCACGACGCGCGGCACGCGAACGCCGGACCGCCGGCCGAGGTCGAGCTCGCCGCCATGGAGCGGCGCGCCGAGGCGCTGTGGGACGCGGGCGACGCGGCCGGCGCCGAACTCTGGCTGCGCCGCGCCGCCGCGGGCGGCAGCGCGGGCGCCATGACGACACTCGGCACGCTGTTGGGCGCCGATGGACGGATCGGCGAAGGAATGCGCTGGCTGGAGACCTCCGCCGCACGCGGTAGTGAGTTGGCGGGCCAGCAACTGGGCCTCTTGCATTTGGAGCGCGGAAATCTCGACGAGGCCGAGCGATGGTTGCGGCCCGCGGCCGAACTCGGACTGCCCGAAGCACTCTGCAATATGGGAGTGCTCGCCAATCGGCGAGGCCGTAACGACGAGGCCGAGCACTGGTACGAACGCGCGGTGCGCGCCGGAAACCCCACGGCCATGCGCAGTCTCGGCCTGCACGTGGCGCGCCGCGGCGCCTTCGACCACGCGATCGACCTACTCACCGAGGCGGTGCGCCGAGGAAGGGCCGATGCGATGGCGGTGCTCGGCGCCCTGCATCTCGACCGAGGCGATCGGATCGAGGGCGAACGGTGGCTGCGCAGGGGCGCGAGCGCGGGCGACCCGGACTCGATGTTCCACCTCGCGCTGTTTCTGCGCGAACAGAGCACCCCTTTCCTCGCCGGCGATCTCGCCGACCCGGAGGTGCACTACGCCGCCGCTACCGCCACCGACCGGACGCCGGCGCACCAGGAGGCGAAACAGTGGCTCGAACGCGCCGCCGCACTCGGCCATCCTCAGTCGCTGCGGCTGTTGCACGACCTCTGAGCACCCGCCGTCAGGTGTCTGAGCAGCCCCGCTGTCAGCTGGTCACAACCCTTGTGAGCGGCAGTTTTGTCGGTGCCACACGGTAGAATCGAAGGTACGTTCGAGGGGGCTCTCTGCCACACCGGACAGCCCCCGATCGCCACGGGAGGGATACCAGTGCGTACACCGACAACCGTTCTCATCGACCGCCCCTATGCCCCACTGCAGAAGCGCCCGCTGCCCGCGGGGCGTCCGCGCGCGTGGTACATCATGCACAACCGCCGCCTGAAGGCGATGCGCCTGGCGATCGCCCTACTCGACTCGGGCGTCTACGCCCCGAGTTACGCCACCGACAAGCGGATCCGCCACACGGCCGAAGTAATCGGCATTCGCCCGCCGTCCTCGGCCACCTGCACCATGGTCCGCACCCTGATGCGCAAGCGGCACTGACGCCGGGCAGGGCGCTCAGCGGCCGGTACCAACCACCAGAGAAAGCCACCGACCTGACGGGAGTGGCGCTTTCTCCGGTGGTCCATCCGGCCTCGAAACATGCTGCCGGACGGCGCGATTCGGTCGGCATCGAACCGCGCCGCGGCTGGGCCGGGTCGCTCGAACAACCACGGGTCAGCGGCTACGGCGACTCTTCTTGCGAGGCGGCGGCAACAGACCTTCGGCACGAAGACGAGCAGCGTGCTCGGCCAGCGCCTCCACCAGAGGACCGACCTGAGCCGCCTCGGGCTGGACGTCGACGCGCAAGCCGAACTCGATGGCGGTTTCGGCGGTTTTGGGACCGATACACGCCACGATGGTGCGGGCATGCGGCTTGCCCGCGATGCCGACCAGGTTGCGCACGGTGGAGGACGAGGTGAACAAGACCGCGTCGAAGCCGCCGGTCTTGATCATCTCGCGCGTCTCCGCTGGCGGCGGCGACGCGCGCACGGTCCGGTAGGCCGTCACGTCGTCGATCTCCCAACCACGATCCCGCAGGCCCTCCGCCAACGTCTCGGTGGCGATGTCCGCGCGGGGCAGCAGCACCCGGTTCACCGGATCGAAAACGTCGTCGTACGGCGGGAAGTCGGCAAGCAGGCCCTCGGAGGACTGCTCTCCGCTGGGCACCAGCTCGGGGTTGATACCGAACGACCGCACCTTGTCCGCGGTGGCCTCGCCGACGCAGGCGATTTTCACACCGGAGAACGCCCGTGCGTCCAGACCGAACTCGGCGAACTTCTCCCACACCGCGCGCACCGCGTTGGTGGAGGTGAACACCACCCACTGGTAGCGCCCATCGACCAGGCCCTTGACCGCGCGCTCCATCTGCGCCGGGCTGCGCGGCGGCTCGACCGCGATGGTCGGCACCTCGATCGGGATGGCGCCGTGCGTCACCAGCCGCTCGCTCATCTCGGCGGCCTGATCCTTGGTACGTGGCACCAGCACGGTCCAGCCGTACAGCGCGCGAGACTCCCACCACGACATCTTCGAGCGCTGCGCGACCACCTTGCCGATGGTCACCACCAGCGGACCGACCAGCTCGGAGGCCGCGCTGTTCAACGTGGCCAAGGTGGCCTCGATGGTGCGCTGCTGGCGGGTGGTGCCGCGCACCGTCACCGCGACCGGGGTCTGTGGCGCCATACCGTGCTCGACCAAGGCGCTCGCGGTTTCGGCCAGATGCCCGGAGGTCGCGTGCAGCACGAGTGGACCGGGAGCGGCCGCCAGTGCGGCCCAGTCGACCTCCCCGCGCACGTCGGCCTCGGTGTGCCCGGAGCCGAGCGCGATACCCGCGTAACTGGGGACCGCCGACCCGTTGGGCAGACCGGGCAGCACTTCGAAGACCATATGCGACCGGGTGACGGCATTGACCTCGGTGATCACCGAATCGGTGGTGAGCGGGTCCCCGGCGACCACGCGGACCACGTCGTGTCCGTTGCGCGCCTCGGCGATCAACGTCTTGGCGACCTCGGCGGGTTCGCCGAGCGCTGGCCGGACATCGACCGGGCGCTCGCCGTCGGGGCCCGGCTCGACCGCGGCACCGATCAGGGCGAGCACGCCTTTGTCGACGTCGGGGTCGGTGAACGCCAGCGTCGCCCGCCCGATCACCTCGCGGGCCCGCACGGTCAGCAGCGCTGGGTCACCGGGACCCGATCCGACGAAGATAATCCGACCGGGGTGCTTCTTGGTGGCTCGGCTCATGCTGTGTCCTTCCTGGCATGAGCGGAACCCTCCGTGGTCACGCTCCGCTGCCGCCTCCGGGTTTGACCACTCATGCCGGCACCTCGCTTGCGCTCGTCTCCGGCATGCCCGAAGGCAGGGTGCCTATGATTCGCTCGCTGCGCTCGCTCATTGGCTGTTCTCCATTGGGCTGGGGTTGGGCAAGTCTGTGGCGGGCGAACTCACCGCCTGCGTGCGGGGACCGTCGCCCGAGTCGACGGCGAGAAGGTCGCGCGCGCCCATATCGAGCAACTCGCGAGCCAGCGCACGGCCGAGCTCCACCGCCTCCGCGGGGGCGCCGACCACCGACGCCCGCAGCACATCGGACCCGTCGACGGCCGCCGCGCACGCGCGCAGCGAGAGCTCGTCCAGGATCCGTCCTTCCTCGTCGAGCGACTCGACGACCTCGGCGAGCGCACCGATCGGCGCGGTGCAGCCTGCCTCGAGCTCGGCCAGCAGCGCACGCTCGGCGAGTACCGACGCGCGGGTGGCCGAGTCGTCCAGACCGGAGAGGATCTCGATGAGCGCGTCGTCGTCACTGCGGCATTCGACCGCCAGTGCGCCTTGCGCCGGGGCGGACAGCATCTGCACCGGCTCCAGTGCCTCGGTCACCGCGTCCAGCCGCTCGATCCGGGCCAGGCCGGCCCTGGCCACCACGACGGCGTCCAACTCTCCCTCGCTGACCTTGCGCAGCCGGGTGTCCAGATTGCCGCGCAGCGGCACGACATCCAGGCCCAGCCCCAACGCCCGCAACTGTGCCGCGCGCCGCGGTGCGGACGTGCCGACCTTGGCTCCCGCGGGCAGCTCGCCGAGCACCAGCCCGTCCCGCGCCACCAGGGCGTCCCGCGGATCCTCGCGGGGCGGGATAGCGGCGATGATGAAGCGTGGGTCCTGCGCGGTCGGTAGGTCCTTGTAGGAATGCACCGCGATGTCGATCGCACCGGCGGCCAGCTCGTCGCGCAGCGCGGAGGTGAACACGCCGACGCCGATCTGCTGCACCGGATCCGACGACAGGTCACCGGCAGTCTTGATCACGACCAGCTCGGCGGGATGCCCCGCGGCGACCAAAGCGTCGCGCACCGTGCCCGCCTGGGTGAGCGCGAGCAGACTTCCTCTAGTGCCGATCCGCCACGGCGCACGTGCGCTGCGCACGGTCACGTTGCCTTCCTCGTGCACCATGGTCATGCCATCTGCCCCTGTTCCTCGCCGTGATGTCCGGCGGTGAAGTCGTCGGCCAAGGCGATCTCGCCGTCAGCCAGTGTCAAGTCGGCGCGCCCGGTGGGGAGCGCGGCGATCTCCATCGGTGCGGCGACCGCCTGCGCGGCACCGGGTTTCAGCTCGAACAGCTCGCGCAGCGCCTCGGCGTAGCTGTCCCCGCCCGGCGTGGAAGCCAGCTGCTTCACCCGCACCGTCGGCGCGTGCAACAGCTTGTCGACCACGCGGCGCACAGTACGGGCGACCTCGTCACGCTCCGGGTCGGCGAGACCGGGTAGCCGCGAATCCAGGCGGAGCAGTTCGGCCTCGACCACCTCCGCGGCGCGCTGGCGTAGCGCGGCGACCGTCGGGGTGACCTCCGCCATCCGCTGGCCGGCGAAATACTTGGCGAGTTCGTCGGCCACGATCGAGCGCGCGGCCGCGGTGTCGTCAGCGGCAGCGCCCGCCGCGGGATCGCGCTGCAATGTCTCGATGTCGATGACCGTGACGCCGGGCAAACCGGCCACGGCGTGCTCGACATCACGGGGCAGGCCGAGATCGCAGAACACCAAAGGTCGCTCGACAGCGGCGAATTCACCACGCTCACGTTCGGTGAGCGCCCGATGGGTGTCGGCGAGGGTCACCACCGCACCGACCGCGCCGGTGCAGGTGATCACCACATCGGCCGCGGCCATCGCCTCGGTCAGCCGCGACAGCTCTCTCGCGTCGGCCTCGACGCCGTACGTGCGCGCGGTCTCGGCAAGCCGGCGCGCCCGCGCCATGGTGCGGTTCAGCACGATGATCCGGCCGATCCCCGCGCGCGACAGATGCGCCACCGCCAGGCTGCCCATGGCGCCGGCGCCGACGACGACGGCGGTCCGCCCGGCCAGCGGGCCGAGTACGTGCTGGGCGCGGTCCAGCGCTACCGACACCACCGACGCGCCCGCTCGATCGATACCCGTCTCGGAGTGCACTCGCTTACCGACCCGCAACGCGTGCTGCGCGAGTTCGTGCAGGGTCCGCCCCACCGCCTGCTGCGCGTCGGCGGAGGCATAGGCGCCGCGGATCTGGCTGAGCACCTGCTGTTCGCCGACCACCATCGAGTCGAGCCCACTGGCCACCGCGAACAAGTGCTCGGCGGCGGCTTCCGAGTAGCGGACATAGGCGTGCTTGGTCAGATCGGGAAGCGGTAGTCCGGAATGCTTGGTCAGCAGGTCGCCGACCTCGGCGAGGCCGCCGTGAAAAGCGTCGACCACCGCGTAGACTTCGACGCGATTGCAGGTGGAGACGATCATCGCCTCGGAAACGTGACTCGAGGAGAGCAAGCGATCGATGAGCTTGGGCCGATCCGTATCGGTGACCGCCACCTTCTCCAGTACCGCTACCGGCGCGCTGCGGTGCGAGATGCCGACGAGCAGAATGCTCATGCCCGTGCCTCGCTCTCGCTCGGCACAGCCGTCCGCGCCACACCGTGCTGGTTGATTCGCTCGCTGCGCTCACTCATGGTGTGACCACCGATCCCTTGCTGCTTGGCTCCGTTGCCGTATGCGGGGTTGCCGAGTGTCTGAGTGCCCGCTGTGTTGCCGTCGGGGTGCGGGAGATGGCGGGCGATGCGCCCGGACCCGGCATGCACCACCTCGGGTAACGGAGCCGGTTCGCCGTTGCGCACCCGCTCGAACGACAGCATCTGCATTTCGACGGCCAGATCCACCCGCCGGACCTCCACCGTCGCCGGAGCGACCAACTCGCAGGGCGCGAAGCTCAAAATCGACTGCAGTCCGGATTCGACCAGCCGGTCGCACACGTCCTGCGCCGCGTCGTCGGGAACGGTGATCACCGCGATGGTCGGCGCCAGGGCGGCGACCGCCGACGGCAGTTCGGCGACATCGCGCACCACCAGACCCGCCACCGACATGCCGATCACGTCCGCGTGGTTGTCGAACATGCCGACCACGGTGAACCCGCGCCGCTGGAACCCGCGGTAGCCGACCAAGGCACGGCCCAGATTGCCCGCGCCGACCAGCACGACGCGATGGCCCTCGGACAGACCGAGCACATCCTCGACCCTCGACCGCAGCTTGGCCACGTCATAGCCGACGCCACGGACACCGTTGGGCCCGAGGAACGACAGATCTTTGCGCAACTTGGCCGAATTGACACCCGCCGCGACAGCCAGTTCCTCACTCGATACGATGGCCACACCGTCGTCGGCCAACATGGCGAGGACCCGGAGATAGGTGGCCAACCGCGCGACGGTGGCCTGCGGGATGTCCTTCTGCAGAGCCCTGCCGGAGACGCCGCCCGGCGTCTCATGCTGCTCTGTCACGTCGTCGGCTCCTCGTTCCGGCCTCTTGGGCGCCGGCTCGTCGCTCGACCTCTGACCCGGGACGGTCCGGTGCCACGGTCGAAGTTTCGGATTTCAGGTCGGCTCCGCATCCTGGGTATGCGGGTCACGTGCCACCACCGTAACTGCTTGTGAAGCCCTGCACAAAGTCGGTGAAGTTGGCCTCATTTTCCGCCGCGACCAGCACAGCGGCCGAAACGGGTAGTCAACGGCGCCCCTCAGCGCTTCAGGTCCGCCCGCAGTCGGGTCTCATCGACGTCGAAATAGCTGTGTTCACGGCCGTCGAGAAGCACGACAGGAAGCCGGTCTCCGTATTCCGCGCGCAGGCCAGGGTCGGCAGCGGCGGCTTCGTCGACGTCCACGGTCCCCGGCTCGATGCCGAATTCGGCGCAGATCGTCCGCAGCTGCTGCCACGCGATCACGCACAATCCGCAGCCCGCTCGTGTCAGCAATATCACCGAATGTGTGGGATGAGTCATGAGAGATATTTAATCGGGCGCTCCCGCACCCCGAAGGCGACGCACACCGCTTCGCCATTGTGTCGCGCGCCGCCTTCTGCCGTGACTGTCGGCGGATCCGGTTACTGTGGACGTGATTCGCGCGACGGGCGGAGGTACTGGTGCCGGAACAATCGAGGGTGGCTAAAGCCGGATTCATTGCGGGACGGTTCGGCGAGTTTCCGGCACGGTGGAATCTGAGCCACATGGGTCAGGGTCTGCAGGATCAGCTCGCCCGCATCTCACGCAGCCCGTTCGGGCCGAGCGAAGAGGAATTGCGCGCCAACCTGGCCGGTGAGGCGAGCGCGGACGCGGCATTGACGCTGCACGACGCAGAACTGGCCGCCGGGGAAGTGGAGACGCCCCGTCCGGAGGCGCCGAGCGATCTGACCGCAGCGGCGTTCTTCGATGTCGACAACACCATGGTGCAGGGCGCGTCGATCGTACATTTCGCCCGCGGCCTGGCCGCGCGCAAGTACTTCAAGACCTCCGATCTGGTGGACGTCGCGTGGAAACAGGTGAAGTTCCGGGTCACCGGTAAGGAGAACAGCACCGACATGGCCAGCGGCAAGGAGAAAGCGCTGGCGTTCATCGCCGGGCGTCCGACCACCGAACTGGCCGCGCTCGGCGAAGAGATCTACGACGAGATCATCGCCGACAAGATCTGGCCGGGCACCCGCGCGCTGGCGCAGATGCACTTGGACGCGGGCCAGCAGGTCTGGCTGGTGACCGCGACGCCGGTCGAGTTGGCGCAGGTGATCGCGAAGCGCCTCGGCCTCACCGGCGCGCTGGGCACCGTGGCCGAAAGCGTGGACGGGAAGTTCACCGGGCGCCTGGTCGGTGACATTCTGCACGGTCTCGGCAAGGCACACGCGGTGCGCACACTGGCGATTCGCGAGGGCCTCAACCTCAAGCGGTGCACCGCGTACTCCGACAGCCACAACGACGTGCCGATGCTCTCGCTGGTCGGCACCGCGGTCGCGATCAACCCGGATTCGGATCTGCGCGAAGTGGCCAAAAACCGAGGCTGGGAGATCCGCGACTTCCGCACCGGGCGCAAGGCCGCCAAGATCGGCGTGCCGACCGCGCTCGCCCTCGGCGCCGCCGGCGGCGCCGTAGCCGCCGCGGTCACCCGACGACGCGACAACACTTAGACCCTTCCACCACCGCACACGACCCCGAGCCGGACAAGCGCGCTCGCCCAGCCGACGACATTCCTCACCCGGTGAAAGCGTTGCGGCGTTTGGTGAGCAGTTTGTACAGCGTCTGCTGAATGGTCTCGCGTACCTGGTCGGTGACCTCGAACATGGTCATCGGGTCGTCAGCCGCTTCGGGCTCGTAGCCGCTGGTTGGGATCGGGGCGCCGAACTCGATGTACCACTTCGACGGCAGCGGCACCGCACCGAGCGGACCGAAATGCGGGAACAGCGGTGTCACCGGAAAATACGGTAGGCCGAGCAGCCGGGCCAGCGGCTTCAGGTCGGCCAGCTTCGGGTAGATCTCCTCGGAACCGACGATGGAGCACGGGATGATCGGTACGCCGGTGCGCACCGCCGCGGCGACGAAACCACCGCGACCGAAGCGCTGCAGCTTGTAGCGGTCGGCGAACTGCTTGCCGACGCCCTTGAATCCTTCGGGAAAAACGCCGGTCAGCTCGCTGGAGCGCAACAGTCGCTCGGCGTCCTCACGGCAGGCCAAGGTATGGCCCGCCTTGCGGGCGAGCACGCCGAGCACCGGCATCTCGAAGATCAGGTCCGCGGCGAGCAGGCGTAACGCGCGCTGTTTCGGATGCCGGTCGTGCACCGCCAGTTGCAGCATCAGACCGTCCAGCGGCACGGTGCCCGCGTGGTTGGCGACGATCAACGCGCCACCCGTCTCCGGGATGTTCTCCATCCCGTTGACCTGCACCCGAAACCACAGGTCCGAGATCGGGCGCAGCACCGGAAGAACGACCGATTCGAGCAGGTGCTCGTCGAACCCGAATTCGTCGACTTGGTACTCGCCGGAGAGCCTGCGGCGGGCGAACTCGGCGGTCTTGCCGATCTGCTTGCCGACCGCGCCGCGCACCAGGCTCGACAGCGATTGCGGTGCGGGCGGCTCGACGGAGGTAAGACGTTCCGTCAGCGATGTCACCCGACCCGACCCGGACACGCCCGACGAGACCTCGGGCCAGCGCCGCGGGATCGGCCGTTGGCGCGGCTCGATCTGCACATCGTGCAGGGGAATGACCTTCGCTACATCGTTCATTGCTGAGCTCCCGTACCGGCCCCGAGCAGGCCGAGCAGTTTGTTTTCTGCGGCGTCGATCCATGCTGGATCGACTACGGGCCGCAACGCTGCGCCCCCGATGAAGTCGTCGAACGCCTGCACCGTCGTCCAGCGCGGCACGAACCCGAGTTCGGCGCGCATTCGCGTGGTGTCCAGACCACAACCGAAATGGAAATAGTCGAGCTGCTCCCCAGAGAACTCGCGCATCACCGGGCCCATCAACAGCCGGCCCGCGGTGCGGAACACGGTGAACGGCACCGGCAACTCGACCCGGCCCGTCCGTCGAACTGCCTGTGACAGCGACAGCGCGCCGTCACCTGCGATGTTGTAGGTGCCGCTGCGCGTGGTCCGCGCGGCGAGGGTGAGCGCCGCTATGGCGTCCTCCTCGTGCAACAACTGCATTCTGGCATCCCGGCCGAAAACAGTAGGCGTTACCGGCGAACGCAGATATTGCACCCCACGACTGGCCAGCCGCGGACCCACGATCGGAGCGAATCGCAAAATGGCTGTCGCGATATCCGGCCGTCGTCGCGCAAGCCCGCGCACGAAGCCTTCGATTTCGATCATGTCGCGCGCGAACCCGCCGCGCGGCGGCGTGCGCGCGCTCATTTCCTCGGTGAATTTCGCGGGGTCCTTCGCACTGCAACCGTAGACCGCCGATGACGAGCGCACCACGACCCGGCGCACCGACATCGCCTTCTGGCACACCGCGAACAGCTGCATGGCGCCGAGGACGTTGAGATCTTTCATCACCGCGCGACCGCCGCCCGCCGGCGGGCGGGCCAGCGTCGCGGCGTGCACCACGGTGTCCACCGCCGCACCATCGATCACCCTACGGATCAAGGGATTTCGAATATCCGCGCGGACGAACTCGGCGCGACCCATGCGTCGCCGCAGGTCACGTCCGGGGGTCATGGTGTCGACCGCGAGAATGCGGTCGATGTCGGGTTCCTTGGCAAGCTTGGCGACGACGTTACCGCCGAAGAACCGGCTGGCTCCAGTGACCAGCACGACCTTCGGCGTCTGCCCATCCCGCATGTCAGAGTCAGAACCCACCGGCACCGCTTCCCACCTTGCCAGCCCCCATTGGTGTTATTCCGTTCCCAGCGTAGCTGGTGCGTTCCCCCTGTCCGAGAGTATTAACCAGGATCTAACGATGACTTCAGTCACGCGATACATTCTGCGATTTAAAAATTTCGAATTTCAGACAAAAAGGCCCGCCACCTATTGGTGACGGGCCTTCGCAGCTATCGGGCAGCGATGCCTTACTTGCCGAGTTTGCGCCGCTGGACACGCGTGCGGCGAAGCAGCTTGCGGTGCTTCTTCTTCGACATGCGCTTGCGGCGCTTCTTGATCACAGAACCCATAGGGTTGTCCTCGCGTTCTCTCTACTCGGCGCGCACGCTCTCACCGTGCGCGATTGCCGGACGTCCGTCCGCCTAGGCGCCCCGGTCCACCGACCGAGGTCGCTCGGCAAGCCTCACGCCCTGTGTCCGCGCCGCCGGATACCACGGGGCACCCGACAACGGTGCCACCGGCGGGCGAACACGAACCGAGGAGCTATCGTACCGGCACGTCCGGCCGCTACCGAATCCGCCTCATCCGGCATCGAAGTAGGACGTCTCCAGATAGTCGTGTACCGCTTTGGCATGCACTCGGAACGATCGACCGACCCGAACGGCGGGCAACTCACCGGAATGCACGAGCCGGTAGACCGTCATCTTGGATACCCGCATCAGACTCGCCACTTCGGCGACGGTGAGGAACTGGGTGCCGCCGCCGAGCCCGGATTGGCCCTGGGATCCTGACCCACTCTGCGATCGGGAACTCCCCCGGCCACTCGAGGGGCCGGAGCCGCCGGACGCTCCTGAACTATTTACAGACATCTTGTTCGAAGACATCATTGCACCATTGACCTCCGGCACGTCCGCGCCGCCAGCTTCCCCACCGGCGGTACAGACACGCACGTGCTCCTAGAAGCTTAGCGGGACCAGTGGTGTTACTGCGACGGGAGTGAGAAATCATCTTTCCCAATCCGAAACCGACCAGTCACTCCGCTGAAGTGCCCTGTTCAACCGACCGTTGCTTGGCCGCGACGAGCGCCTCCAGGAACGACGAGCGCACTCCGCCGCGCTCCAGTTCGCGCATCGCCGCCGCGGTGGTGCCTGCGGGCGAGGTCACCGCGGCGCGCAGTTCCGCGGCCGTCTGGCCGGATTCGTCCAGCAGCGCGGCGGAGCCGATCATCGTCTGCACCACGAGCTGGGTGGCCACATCCCTGGTGAGCCCGAGTCCCACACCAGCGTCCACCATGGCCTCGACGACCAGGAAGAAATACGCGGGCCCCGAACCGGATACCGCGGTGACCGCGTCCATCTGCGTCTCCGCGACGGTCACGACCTTGCCGACCGCGGCGAGCAACTCGCTCACCAGATCCAGGTGTTGCGGTCGGGCGTAACGTCCCGGCGCGATCACACTCATGCCCTGCCCCACCAGCATCGGAGTATTCGGCATCACCCGGACCACCGGAAAACCGGCGGGCAACTTGCCCTCCAGCCGTGCCGTCGGCACCCCCGCCGCCAGCGAAACCAGCACCTGGTCGCGGTCGTTGCCGAGTTCGGCCTTGCCCAACGGCGCGAGCACGGCGTCGACGTCGCCCGGCTTCACAGCGATCACCAGCAGGTCCGCGCCCACAGCGGCATCGGCGAGATCGTCGGTGACCCGCACACCGAATCGATCGGCAATCTGATGGGCCCGTTCTTGGTGGGTCTCCACGACGACCAAGTCCTTGCTCAGCCGTCCGGATTCCAGCAACCCGGCGATCAACGCCTCCCCGATGCGTCCGCCACCGATCACTGCGATTCTCGTCATGGGCCTCAAGGCTAGACGGCGACTGCTTTCGGTCAGCGCTGGGGAACGAGCGCCAGCTGACGGCTCTGCGCGACAACCATGCCGGCCGAATCGAGAACCAGCTGGTCTTCGTCGAACATCCGCCCACCGACCTCGTGCGCGGTCGCGATGATACGCAACCAGCCCGGCGCCGGCCTGCGGCGCAGATAGGTGGTCATCTGCACGGTAGGGGCCCACCCGAAGTGGCCGAGGTTCATCGCCACCGGCGGGCTCATGTCGGCACTCATCATCGCGAAGAACATGGCGATGTCGGGGTCCTGCTCGTCGGCGGGACGAGGGCGCATCCACAGTCGCAGGCGTGGTTCGCCTTGTTCGCCGTCGAGGAAACGGGCCCACTCTCGGTCGAGGTAGAGTTCGGCGCCCTGCCCCACGTGGACCACACGGCCCATCACCGAGTCCGGCTCGTATCCGACGGCGTCGGCGGGAGGCTGCACGGGCATGTCGCTGTGCTGCGGCGCGTAGATCGGGTCGGCATCGGTCAGGCGACCGAAGGTGAGCGTCGTGCGGACCAGGGTGCGGCCGTCCTGGATGAGGTCGGCGTCGGCCAGGCAGATCTGGCGGCCGATCTTCCGGATGCGCACCGCGTACTCGACCTCGCCCGGGTTCGGCGCACCGAGGAAGTCGGAACTCGCGGCGATCGGAACCATGCCGACCAGGGCGGCATCGGAAGAACGCAGCCGATCGGTCGCCGCGGCGGCGCTGGCGGCGACCATCGTTCCGCCGTGCACTTTGGGGCCGACGGTCCAGATCTTCTCGATGACGCCCAGATAGCGACCGACATCCGGGGTGGTTGTGGGCAATTCGGTCAGCGCGCAGACCCGACCGAACGGTGCGTCGATCGAGGACACCGGGTCGAGATCGGTTACCAGCTCCGCCGTCATACTCACTCCTTCACCCTCGGGCGCCTCGGCGTCCGATGACGACCGCCGTCCAGCGTTCGTACAGCGTACAACGCGGTTCGGCGACCGATCACCCGGTGTGAGCAATCGCGCAGAGCCTGGTACCGGCCACGCCACGCGGAGTTATGCCCGGTTCGCGCCGGTCGGCGTGGGCGCGGAGGCCGGCGCGTGCCCATTCAAGTGTTCGCGGGCGAACGCCAGGGTGCGATGCAGCATCGCCGCCCGGTCCTGGGTGGTGCGCGCATTCTGGGTGTTGATCTCGGCGACGGCCTGGCCGGAAAAACCGCTGCGGACCAGGCTCGCACACACTTCCACACAGGGCTGAGTCCCCGCACCGGGAACCAGATGCTCATCGTGGGCGGCGCCGCGGCCGTCGGCGAGGTGCAGGTGGGCGAGGCCTTTGCCCATACGCGCGGCCAGGGCGAGCGGGTCCATGCCCGCGGTCGCCGTGTGCGACAGATCGAGCGTGTAGTGCTGGAAGCCCGTATCCGTCGGGTCGTAGGACGGGCTGAATGCGGTAAGCGCGGGCCCGGGACCGCCACGCCGCTCCAGACGCTTCACCGCGCCCTCGCGTCTGCCGAACAGCGTGTCCGCGCGCATCGGAAACATGTTCTCCACCGCGACGATCACCGAACTGGCCGCTTCCAGCTCCGCCACCTGCGCGGTGAAACCGGACGCGTAGCGACGCTGCCAGCGGAACGGAGGGTGCACCACCACGGTGCTCGCGCCGAGCGCCTCAGCGGTGCGGACACAGCGGTCGAGCTTGGCCACCGGATCCGATCCCCACACCCGCTGGGAGATCAGCAGGCACGGAGCGTGCACGGCCAGCACCGGCACCCCGTACGTGCGGGAATACGCCTGCACGGTGGCAATGCTCTGACTGGCCGGCTCGGCCCAGACCATCAATTCGATGCCGTCGTAGCCGAGTTCGGCCGCGTAGCGGAACGCCGCCTCGGCGTTCTGCGGGTACACCGAGGCAGTGGACAACCCGACCTGGATCTGCGCATCGTCGGCCTTTCCCGGCGAGACGGGTTCCGCCCGCGTTTCGGGTGCGTGCCACACCCCGCCCTCGTCCGCCTGCCCGATGTTCCCCACAGCCGCTCCCGGTCAGTTCGTGCTGAGCAGAAAGGCCAGTGGCCCCAACGTGACGAAGATCCCGACAACGACAGCGATCACCGTGCTGAGAATGTCGTCGGTCTTGCGCAGGATGCGCACCAGGGCCACCAGACCGAGGATCACGATCATCGCCAAGGCGAGCGCCACCCAGGGAAGCATCTCCCACATGCGTTCGAAACCCTTGAACAGCAACATGCCCGCCACCGCTGCGCCGGTGCTCTGGCCGCCCAGGATCATCCACTGACGCCGGTTGGCGTCGTACTCCGCCTTCGCGGACACCCGCGATCGGCGCCCGGCGACTCGCGAGGCAGCGCGGGGCTGTTCGTCGAGTTCGGGCTCGTCGTCCTCGATGTCGAGATCCAACACCGGCTCGTACACGTCGGTCGCGCCCTCATAGACCTCGACCGGAGCGCGATCCGTCTCGCGCGTGCCTCGGCCTCGTTTGCCGCGCTCGGCCCGCTCGACGCCGTCGCGCAGCAGGTCCCCCGCGACCGTCTGACCGGAAACGAGTTGCTGGTCCTGACTGGCCAGCGACCACGCGGCGGTCGGCATGCCGCCGGATTCGGGGGACATGTCCGGTGGCGGCGCATCCTTGTGTCTGCGGGCCGACCAGGCGGGCAAACTGTTTTCGCGGCGAGAGGGTCGAAATCGCTCGGACGGCTGCGGTCTCGCATCGGGCAGCGGCATCGGCTCCGACTCGGGCGCGAAACCACCGGTGGTCGGCGACCAGGCGGCGGGCGCCGCCTCCTCGGCCTCTTTGGCGCGCCGCCGAGCAGCCCGGCCGCCACTGGCGCCGTTGCGCTCGGGCAGGCTCGACCGGCCGAAACTCGGTTCACCGAACTCTTCGGGAGCGTTTCGACCCGGTTCCGGGTGCAGGTCGTCGGACCCGAAGTCCGGCACAGCGCTGCTTGCCGCGGCGCGGCCGCCCCAACCGCGGCTACCCCATTCGCGCGGCGCCTCGCGCAGCGGCGGATGCACCTCGGTGGCGTCGTCCTCCGGCTCGGCGCGTCTGCGTCTGCGTCCGGAGGGGCGCGGCACCTCGGGTTGGGGACTGCTGGAGAGCGGGTCCGAAAGGTACGGATTGGACTCGGCCGGATAGAGGTCGGATACCGGCGTGTCCGGCGAGAGCGGGTCGCCGGGCACAGTATGCCGCGCGGACGGCATCTCCCGGCCGGGCATGACCCGACTCGATCGCCCAGGCGCCGGATCGGACCGTGACGGGTCCTGCTGACCGTAGGCCGCCAGCGGGTCGTACCTCGAAATCGGCCCGGACATGGGCGAATAAGACGGCAGGTCGGGCTCGGGCTCCGGCTGTCGGTACGACACCGGATCCGGCGCGGACAGGTCGAAGGAGGGCGACTCGTACGCGGGCTCCTCAGGCGCGCCGGAGTCCGGCGCCGCGTGCGCGGAGTGGCCGCCACCTTCCCGGATGACCGGAAGGTCCCCGGTGAGTTCGGCGACCGAGATGCCCCGACCACCCCGGCGGCGCCTGCCGCCGCCGGACGAGGCCGAACCCTGGCCGTTGCGTGCCAACAGCTCAGCGACCGACAGCTGTTTGGAATCCTCACTCATTACGACACCGTCCCGATCGGGCCCGATAGCGGCGGCGCGCCACCACCGGGACTCGGCCTGCCATCCTCGGCAGCCGGGCCCGGTAGGTACGTTGCTCTTGGTCCACCATTCATATCGGTATCCAGTTTGCGCAGTATGAGCCCTTCACGCAGCGCCCACGGACAAATCTCCAGGGTATCCAGCGATAGTGCCCGCATACTCGCCTCCGCGATCAATGCACCAGCCACCAGTTGCTGTGACCGATCGGAACTCACGCCTTCCAATTCTGCCCGGTCCGACGCCGTCATCCGCGAGATGAACGCAATCAGTTGACGCAGACCTGAGCTGGTGAGTGTACGGCGCACGCGCGGTCCGGCCGCCGACGGTGCCGCTCCGGTCAGTCGCGCGAGCGAGCGGAACGTCTTCGACGTGCCGACGGCCAGGTCCGGTCGGCCCGACTCGAGCAGCTGTTTCGAGGGAACCATCAACTCCGCGTCGAGCCAGTCCCGCAGCACGGCGACGCGACGCTTGCCAGGAGGATCCTCGCGCAGCCACTCCCTGGTCAACCGCCCGGCGCCGAGTTGCAGCGACAGCGCGACATCGGGTTCCTCGTCGGCGCCATTGGTGATCTCCAACGATCCGCCGCCGATGTCCAGGTTGAGAATTCGACCCGCACTCCAGCCGTACCAGCGGCGTACCGCGAGAAAAGTCAGCCTCGCCTCGTCGACTCCGGACAGCACCTGCAGGTCGACCCCGGTCGACGCCCGCACCCCGGCGAGCACCTCATCGGAATTGGTCGCCTCCCGCAGCGCCGAGGTGGCGAAGGGCATCAACTCGACGCACTTGGAAGTCTCGGCGATGCTGGCGAATTCGGCGACGGTGGCGATCAGGCGTTGCGCACCCGCCTCGGTGATACGGCCCGCGCGATCGATGTTCTCCGCCAGGCGCAAGGTGGCTTTCGTCGAACTCATCGGCATGGGGTGAGCGCCCCGATGCGCGTCCACGACGAGCAGGTGAACGGTATTGCTTCCGACATCGAGTACCCCAAGGCGCACATGAACACGTTACTGGGTGTTGCGGCACTTTAGACCAGGCGACTGAGCTGTTAGCGTCCTCAGGTGTGACGGTAGGCGCATCCGCGAGCGGCCCCATCGGGCCCCGACCAGCGGCGAAGATCGACCCCGCTCCCGAAGTCGATCTGGATTTTCCCCGCGAATGGATCGAGTTCCTCGATCCGGCAAACGACGAGCATTTGATCGTCGCCGATATGACGTGGCTGCTGTCGCGCTGGACATGCGTCTTCGGCACACCGGCCTGTCAGGGCATCCTCTCCGATCGCCCGGACGACGGCTGTTGCTCGCACGGCGCCTTCCTCTCCGACAAGGACGATCGCAAGCGGCTGCAGCGAGGTGTGAAAATGCTCACACCGCAGGATTGGCAGCTGATGGGCGAGGCCACCGACGCCGAGGGCAACGTCACCAAGAAGGGCTATCTGGAGGTCGACGAACTGGAGGACGAACCGGCACTGCGCACCCGCCGATTCGACGGTGCGTGCATCTTCCTCAACCGTCCCGGTTTCGCGGGCGGCGTCGGCTGCGCGCTGCACACCATGGCCCTGCGGCGCGGCATCGAGCCGCTGGAGGTGAAGCCGGACGTGTGCTGGCAGTTGCCGATTCGGCGGACCCAGGAGTGGGTGGACCGGCCCGACGGCGTGCAGATCCTGCGCACCGTGATCACTGAATACGACCGCCGCGGGTGGGGCCCCGGTGGACTCGACCTGGACTGGTACTGCTCGGGTTCGCCCGACGCGCACGTCGGCAGCAAGCCGGTCTGGCGGTCCTACCGACCGGAGCTGATCGAGTTGCTCGGCGCAGCCGCCTACGACGAGCTGGCCAGGCACTGCGCCCGCCGCGAGGGCCTCGGCCTGATCGCCGTCCACCCGGCGACGGTGCACGCCGACCGGATGCACGACTCCGCCGACCGGCCCGCCTGATTGTTTGCCACCCATGCGCTCAATGGGTGGGTCAGTGCTGTGCGCACGCACACTCGGTTCACCCGGTCGCCATGCGAGCTTCACTCAGATGGGGTTTGATGTGCGGTTATGTCGAAGAAAGTTCTCACCATGGCGACCATCGCGATCGGCGCCACCCTCTCGTTGACCGGAGTAGCCCACGCGGAGCCGAACGGCGATCCCGCCAAGTTTGCCGACTTCACCACGCAGTTCGTCGCCGCCACCGACCCCGGGGCGATGAACGCCAAGTCCGAAGGCAAGCTCCTGATCGCGAGCCCGTACGGCACCTCCCACACGATCGCCTGCCGGGGGACCAACGCCGCCGATCTCTACGACTGCATGCAGGAAGACGATCTCGGCTGGATCACCTTGCAGAAGAACGAGACCCCCCTCGGCACCGCCTGGATCTACTTCCCCTGACGGTTCCGCCTCCCCGGGCCTTCAGGCCGCACCAGCGCGGGAAGTGCGTGATCTGCGTTCAGGGCCTGCGTCGAGTGCCGCTGATGTTCTGGGCGTACCCGGTGAGTTACCCATGTGCTCACGAAATCAGTTGTCGCGTTTCGTGAGCACATGTGGTGCTCGCTGTCAGGTATCTGTCGGGCGGCGGTGCTCATGCTTCGAGTTTGTAGCCGAGGCCGCGGACAGTGACCAGGTGCTCCGGCTTGGCGGGGTCGGCTTCGATCTTCGAGCGCAGCCGCTTGACGTGCACGTCGAGCGTCTTGGTGTCACCGACATAGTCGGCGCCCCAGACGCGATCGATCAACTGGCCACGGGTGAGCACCCGGCCCGAGTTACGCAGCAGATATTCGAGCAGGTCGAACTCCTTGAGCGGCAGCGTGACCGGTTTGCCGTTCACCAGGACGGTGTGTCGGTCGACATCCATCCGGACCGGACCGGCCTCCAACACTCCGCTCTCGTTGGAACCATCGAGCTCATCGCCCGCACCGCGGCGGAGCACGGCGCGGATGCGCGCGATGAGTTCGCGCGCGGAATACGGCTTGGTGACGTAGTCGTCCGCACCGAGTTCCAGGCCGACGACTTTGTCGATCTCACTGTCGCGCGCGGTCACCATGATCACCGGCACGCCACTGCGGGTGCGCAGTTGCTTGCACACATCGGTGCCGCTCATGCCCGGCAGCATGAGGTCGAGTAACACGATGTCCGCGCCGGACCGGTCGAACTCGGCGAGCGCGGACGGCCCGTCGCCCACCACGGTGACCTCGAAGCCCTCCTTACGCAGCAGGAACGCGAGCGGATCGGCCAGCGACTCTTCATCCTCGACGATCAATACACTCGTCATCTGCGTACCTCCACACCATTCGGTCGGCCCGGACCCGAGGGATGCGGGCTGGTCTCTTTCGTGCTCACCACCGAGCCGTCGGGATCTTCGTCCCCGTCTGCTTCGTGGTGAGCGGGTATCCGCAGCGTGAACGTCGATCCGGTGCCCAGCTTGCTCCACAAAGTGATCTCACCATTGTGGTTCGCGGCCACATGCTTGACGATGGCCAGGCCGAGCCCGGTGCCGCCGGTGGCGCGTGAGCGCGCCTTGTCCGAGCGGAAGAATCGTTCGAACACCCGCTCCTGGTCTTCCTTGGCGATACCGATGCCGCGGTCGGTGACCGCCATCGCGACGTGTTCGCCACGCAGCGAGCGGCTGACCGACACGTGCGAGCCGGCCATCGAGTAGGCGATCGCATTCTCCACCAGATTGGACAATGCGGTGACCAGCAAGGTCTCGTCACCCAGCACCTCGAGTCCACTCGGGCGGTCGGTGCTGACGGTGATACCCGCCGCTTCGGCGGCGGTACGCGAGCGGTCGACCGCATGCATCACCACGGTGTCGACATCGACCACTTCCAACTCGGGCAGCTTCTCCGCGCCCTGCAGGCGCGAGAGCGCGATGAGCTCGGTCACCATCTTGCCGAGGCGACGCGATTCGCCGAGCACGCGCCGGCCGAAGTGGCGCACGGCCTCCGGGTCGTCGGCAGATTCGAGCAGTGCCTCGGCGAGCAGGCTCATCGCCCCGACCGGGGTCTTGAGTTCGTGGCTGACGTTGGCCACGAAGTCGCGGCGGGTGGCCTCCATCCGGGCCTGTTCGGAATCGTCGTCGGCGAACAGCACCGTGAAGGTCGTTTCCTCGCGCGACAGCTGCCTGGCCACGCCACGCACGGCGATACGGCCGCGACCGGGCACCGGGTTCTTCGCAGTGAGGTCGAACTCGGTGGAATCGCCGGTGGCGAGAACTTTCTCCACCGCGGCCCACGCGCGCTCATCGAGCAAGCGGTTGCGGACCAGGCCTAGTTCCTCGGCACGCGGGTTCACCAACACGACATCGCGGTACTCGTCGACGACGGCGATGCCGCTTTCGGAGGCGAGCACGATCAAGTCGAGGACCTGCGACATCGTGAGCCCGGAATCGGCCTGCCTGCGCGCGGCCTGCCTGGCGTTCACATACGGGATCAGCAGCCCGCCGACCGCCAGACCGACGACAGCCGCGAGGACTGCCAGCAAGACGGCCTGGGGAACACTCACTCTTGAATCGTACGGTCGCCGACCGCACAGCCGACTCCGGGTGCACGATATTTCGCGCAGGTCATAGCCCCTTCCAGCCCCGTTAGCCGCCTGTTTACGCCCCGTTGGGCGGCGCTTTTCCTCAGCGTCCGTACCGAGCGGTCGGTCTCCGCCACATTCGCGCGCGGGTCGATCACCGCGCCGGGCGCTGATCACCAGCCGGGGTCGCCCCGCACCGGAACATTCACGAAACTCGGTCGGTCCGGGTCCAGTTGCACATGCTGGGGACGCAGGCCGGTGTCGATCAACATCGGCAGAATCGGCAGGCCTTTGGGAAAGTTGCCCGCGTACACGTCGACTCGCAGACGGTGGCCCGGCTGCAGGATCGCCTCGGTGGCGGGCAGCGCGATGTCCAGCGTGGTGGCCTCGCCAGGGACCGTCGGCTGGCGGCGGTCCAACGACGTGAACGGGCGCGGGTCGGTGTAGTCGCCGTCGGCGGACTTGCTGCTGTTCGCGTCATCGATCGCCCGCAGCGAGGCCATGAGCTGCCCGGACGACAGCACACCGGAGCGACCGTCCGGGGCGACGTCGTTCACCGTGACCACCCAGTAGCCGTCGGCCGCGTCCTGCACGGTATTGAGCCGCACGGCGATCCGACCGGAGAGGGTGGTCGGCTCCGCGACCGGGGCGCTGGTGAAGGTCAGTCCGTCGAGTTCCTGGATCCGGGAGTCCTTCGCGCAGCCGTCGATGACCGACAGTACGCCCGCGCTGCCCTGTGCCGCGTCGTTGGAGCACAGGCCGGTCAGACCGGGGGCGACGGTCAGCCGTTCGGTGTCGTCATTGGCGTCGGCGGTGAGCGAACCGTCATGCCGACTGTTCGCGGTGCCGCTCGCGGTGGCGGACAGGTACATCCTGCGGTGCACCGCCTCCCGCGGCCCCGCCTCGTCGGTGGGTGCGGCGAACGAGTCGGTGGTGATCCAGCCGCCGCCCTGCTGGCGCAGCGTGATCGGGCCGTACCGATCGATCCCGTTGTCGATGCCCTTGAGCCACTTGTCGAACCACGCGCGCTGCAACACGTCCAGCCGCGGCGGCAGCCCCGGCTTGCCGTACTCGTTGCCCGAGTTGACATGGTAGGTGTTGCCCATCAGCAGTTGTTTCCGGCCCGGGGGCAGCGGAATCTCCTGGTATATCTTGGATTCCGAGTAGGTGAACAGATCGTGCCAGCCGCCGGTGACGAAGGTCGGAGTCCGGATTTGCCCCGGATCACCCAGCCAACCCTGACGCGGTGCGGAACCAGCCGTCAACAGTTCTTTGGCGCGCGGATCCAGATCCTCGATGCGCGCGGTGGTATAGACGTTGAGCAGAACGTCCATGAACGTCAAGGGATCTCGGGCTCGGTCGGCCAACCACGTGGTGTCTAACCGGCCGTCGACCACCGAGGCCAGATCGGGAATCAGTTTGAGGCCGTTGACCGCGGTCAGCCACAGCGGGATGAAGGTGAATCCGAAGCCACCACCGGGTGCGAGCACGTCATTGACCAGGTCGCTGCCCGGCACGACCGGAAAGATGGCTTGCAGTGCGGGCGGGCGCTTCTCGGCGGCTTGCACCTGATTGATCCCGGAGTAGGAGATACCGTTCATGCCGATGCGGCCGTTGGACCACGGCTGCCGCGAAGCCCAGTCGATCACCTCGACGGTGTCGCGCTGCTCGCGCTGCCGAAGCATGTCCCAGACCCCCTGGGAGAAACCGGTGCCACGCACGTCGACGACCAGCTGGGAGTAGCCGCTCCTGATCAACTGGCGGTCGACGGTGAAGTTGCGCAGTTCACCGCCACCGAACGCCTTGGTCAGGTCGGTGACCCCGGACAGCGGGGTGCCGCTCATATCGATCTGGCGCAGCAGCTCGATCAAAGCGTCCGACAGGCCGGGGATCGACTGCGCGTGATCGGCCAGGTTCGACACCAGCTTGGTGTAGGGCGTCAGGTTGACGACCGTCGGTGTCGGGTCGTCGATCGGGCGACCGGAGGCGTCCGCGGGGCGATAGACATTGCCCTTCAGGACGGTGCCGTCACTCATCGTGATCGGGACATCCCAGGTGATGTGGATGTTGGGATACCGCTGGGCGCTGTCTTGGGTAGCCGCCCAGGCCGCGCCCGCGATCCCACCGTCGGGACCGATCGACGTCGGCGCGGCCACGGCCGCGCCGGCCAGGAAGGGGACGAGCACCGCGACGGCGACCGCCGTAGCCGTGGCCCGCAACGCGTGCTTCATCGAACGTGATCCACCTCTCGGCTGGGCGAACGACGGAAGTGAACCGTAGATGCCGCCGCCGGCGACTGGCCATCACCTGGCCCGGCGTGTCGCACAACGCGGACGCGATCGCGGACACCACGCTGCTCCCGGTGCCGCGCGAGGCTTACCGCGGAAACGACAACGCGCTGCGACCGAGTCGGTCGCAGCGCGTGGATGTGCGGTCCGGGGTTACTTGCCGCCCTGGCTCGCCACGGCGGCGGCGCCCGCGGCGGCCGCTTCCGGGTCCAGGTACTCGCGTGGACGGACCGGGCGCAGGTCCTCGTCCAGTTCGTAGCGCAGCGGGATGCCGGTGGGGATGTTCAAGCCGGCGATCTCGTCGTCGGAGATCTGGTCGAGGTGCTTGACCAGCGCGCGCAACGAGTTGCCGTGCGCGGCGACCAGGACGGTCTTGCCGGAAAGCAGGTTCTTGGAGATGGTCGACTCCCAGTACGGGACCATCCGATTCACCACGTCGAGCAGGCACTCGGTCTTCGGGACGTCGATGCCCGTGTACCGCGGGTCGCCCTCCTGGCTGTACTCGTTGGCCGGGTCGATCGCCGGCGGCGGGGTGTCGTAGCTGCGGCGCCACTGCATGAACAGCTCGTCGCCGTACTTGTCCCGAATCTGCGCCTTGTTCTTGCCCTGCAACTCGCCATAGTGACGCTCGTTGAGCCGCCAGTCGCGCACTACCGGAATCCAGTGCCGGTCGGCGGCGTCCAGCGCGATATTCGCGGTGCTGATCGCGCGGCGCAGCAGCGAGGTGTAGACGATGTCCGGCAGGATGCCGTGCTCTGCCAGCAACTCCCCGGCACGCTTGCCCTCGGCCATACCCTTGTCCGTCAGGTGGACATCCACCCAGCCGGTGAACAGGTTCAGGGCATTCCATTCGCTCTCGCCGTGGCGTAGCAGCACGAGGGTGTACGTCATGCCGTCATCCTCGCATGTGCCTTCGACCCGGTCGCATCGGTTCCCTGGGCACGACGACAGCTCCGGCCGATCGCGCACCCGCGGTAACCCGGGCGACCAGGGGTTCCTACTCGGCGCGCAGAGCCATCGCTGTGTTCGTCACACATCGATCGGAGCGGGTCGCGTCCACGGCAGGATTCAGTCCGCTACGGCCGTCGTGGCGAGCACGCCCGCGCCGACGAGCGTGGCGCCGTGCGTGACCCGGGACGGCACCACCCGCAGCTGCGCCAGATAGCCCAGGCGGGCGTGCTCGGCGAGCGCCGCGCGCAGGGGACGCCACAGTGGTTCACCGGATTGCGCGAAACCGCCACCGATCACCACCCGGTCGATGTCGAGCAACGCGGCAGCAGACGCGATCGCCGCGCCGAGCGCGGTGCCCGCCCGATGCAGGGCCGCGACAGCTGTCTCGTCACCCGCGTGCGCGGCCTCCGACAGCTGCACGCCGGTGCTGCCCGACCAGCCCTGTTCACGCGCCCAGCGCACCGAGGACATGCCGCTGGCGACCGCCTCGACACACCCGAATCCGCCGCAAGCACAAGGCGTGTCCCAGCCCGGCACCACGATGTGCCCGACATGCCCGGCATTGCCGGTCCGCCCCAGCAGCACTTCACCGTTGGCGATGATCCCGCCGCCGATTCCCGATGACACCGTCATGGCCAGGGCATCGGACACCCCTCGCAGCGCGCCGACGCGATGCTCGGCCAGCGCGAGGCAGGCGCCGTCGATCGCGAAACGGAGCGCGGCGGCGGAAAACAGCTCCCGCACCGCGGGGACGATCGGGAATCCCGCTTTCCATTCGGGGATGTTCAATGGCCGGACGACGCCGGTCCGCACGTCCACCGGCCCGGCCGAGCCGATGCCGACGGCGACGACCGGCGCCGAGCCAGCTACCTCGAGCAACAGCGCGCGGAGAGCGCCCCACACGTCCTCGCGGGGCACCTCGACCTGCCTTACGTCACGCACCTCATGGCCGGCATGCACCACACCGGCCATGAATTTCGTCGCGCCGATGTCCAGAGCGAGAACCGTCATGCCGCACCACCTCGGGGATCCAAGCCACTGGCGACTGCCACCGGCGACAGTTTCCGACGCGCCGGTTCCGCCCCTGACTGTGCACTGCGTTCTCGGTTCATTCGCCGACACCCACCCACGACCGCGCAGTATTCTCTCGGTCCACTCGCCGACATTCGCTCACGGCTTGTCGGCGGAGTCCACCAGATGTTCGAAAGCGCGCAGGTTGTTCAGCGGTTCGCCGCGCGAGACACGCCACTTCCATTCCTTACGAATGGATTCCGCGAAGCCGAGTTCCAGGAGAACGTTGAAGTCGGCGTCGGCCGCCTCGAGGATCTGACCGAACACCCGGTCGAGCTCGTCGGCGGTGACGGTGTGCGTGGCCAAGCGGCCGACGAGGTAGATGTCACCGACCCGATCCAAGGTGTAGGCGACGGCGTACAGCCTGCGGTTGCGGCGCAGCAGGAATTTGTAGACGGCCTCGAAATTCTCGTCCGGCTTGCGGCAGACGAACGACTCGACGCGCACACCATGCTTGCCGACGGTCACAAGCACCGTGGTCTCGAGCTTGCGCTCGCCGGGCAGAATGACGACAAAAGTCTCAGCACTCGGCCGGGTGTACTCGATTTCCCGTTCGCACAACATCTCATCGATGAGCTGCGCCGTTTCCTGTACCTCGGTCACCGACGTACTCCCGTCCTGCGCCGCCACAGCACCCGCGATCTGGCCTGGCTGCTCTCACCGAGGAGCGCCGCCATCCGTTCCCCGGTGAGGCTAGCGCGGTCTTCGGGCGCGTCGTCGTGTAACACGCTGTGTGCGAGACCGCCGCCGCCGAGCACCCCGCGACCGTCGTGGAACCCGGACAGTGCCGCGGAGTAGCTGGCGAGCAGGCCGTCGGCCGTGTGCGCCCAGGAGAAGTTCGCGGCGTGTTCGACTGCGCGCGCGCCCATCCGGTGCAGCCGGTCGGGGTCGTCGAGGAGGTAGCGCAGGGCATTCGCCCAGTCCTGCGCACGATGTCCGGGAACGAGCAGACCGGATTCCTCGTGCCGCACGGCAGTGCCGAGCCCCCCGACGTCGGCGGCGAGCACCGGAGTGCCGCTGGCCTGCGCCTCGATCGCGACCAAGCCGAAGGATTCGTTGTAGCTCGGCACCGCGACCAGATCGGCGGCCCGGTAGACCAGCACGAGCCGGTCCGGCGGCTGCGGCGGCAGGAAGGTGACTCGCTCGGCGATGCCCAGTTCGGCGGCCAACTCGATCAGTGCGTCGGGACGCTCGAGCCCGCTGCCGGACGGCCCCCCGACGATCAGTACGCGCAGCGGACGTTCCGGATCAGCGCGCAGCACCTCGGCGGCAGCGCGCACCAGCACATCGGGCGCCTTCAGCGGCTGGATGCGCCCGACGAACGCGACGATCTGCTCCTCGGCGGACAAACCCAGCTCCGCACGCGCGGCAGCCTTGTCACCGGGGCGATAGCGAGTCAGGTCGGCGCCGGGCGGCACCACATCGATGCGGTCGGCGGGGGCGCTGTAGAGCTCGACCAGCTGACGAGCTTCTTCGGCGGTGTTGGCGACCAGCCGGTCGGACTCGGCGATGACTTGTTTCTCGCCGATCTCGCGGGTCGCGGGTTCCGGACAATCGCCCTCGGCGAGCGCGGCGTTCTTCACCGCCGCCAGCGTGTGCGCGGTGTGTACCAGCGGCACCCGCCAGCGGTCTCTGGCCAGCCACCCGACCTGGCCGGACAGCCAGTAGTGCGAGTGCACCAAGTCGTAGTAGCCCGGTAGGTGCCTGGCCTCCTGGCGCAGTACCTCCGCGGTGAACGGGCACAGCTGCGTGGGCAGATCGTGTTTGTCCAGCCCCTCGAACGGACCGGCGACCACGTTGCGCACCAGCACTCCCGGCGCCGCCTCCTCGACCGGCGGGACGTTGGAGGTGGTGGCCCGGGTGAAGATCTCGACCTCGGTACCGCGCCGGGCCAGCTGAACGGCGGTTTGCAGCACATAGACGTTCATCCCGCCCGCGTCGCCGGTTCCCGGCTGAGCAAGTGGTGAGGTGTGCACCGATAACACGGCGATACGGTTCGGCCGTCGGTCCAGGCGCTGACTCACACTATCCATAGTGCACGGTGGATTGCCGGACCAAGACGCACTGCGGTACTCGAGTGAGCGCTATCACAGGGCTTGGACGCCGATCACAAGTTCGCGGCGAACGCGCTCACTTCGGCGACGAACCGAGACCGATCCTCGAGGAATAGTCCGTGCTGCGCGCCGTCCCAAAACGACGCGCGCGCATTCGGCACCGTGTCGGTGATATATCGACCGTTCTCGATCGGGATGACCGGGTCGGCGGTGCCGTGCAGAACCAGCACCGGAATATCCAGGGTGCGAAGCGTTTCGGTGTTGTCCACGGTCCGATAGAACAGCGCCTTGCGCACCGCGGGCGGGGTCGCCAGGCTGGCGCCGAGCAATCGTTGGGCGTCGACACCCTTATCCGCGCCCGGCCCCGTGTTCGCGTTGCCGAACACGCCGAACGCGCGCACGGCGCGGCCCGCCCGCTCCTCGAAGACGCCGGGAATCGCCTCCTGCATCGCGCTTCCGGTGGCCGCGCCGGGTATTCCGCGGCCGATATTCGCTGTCGAACCCGCATACACGACACCCGCCACCGCCCCGGTGCCGTAGGCGGTCAGGTAGTCCGACAGCACGATCCCGCCGTAAGACCAGCCGAGCAGCACCGCACCCGACACAATGCCCTCGGCCGCGAGCACAGCCGCCAGGTCGGCGGCCCAGTTCTTCGGGTCGTCGTAGCCCGTCGCGGGCACGTCCGAGTAGCCGTGTCCGCGCAGATCGACGGCGATCACTCGGAAACCCACGGCCAGATCGTCGGCGGCGGCTCCCCAGCAACGCAGGTTCGCCGACCACCCGTGCAACAACACCAGCGGGCGGGCGTCGGCCGGGCCGCTCACCCGGTAGACGATGGTCGTCCCGTCCGCACTGACCGCGTCCCGCATTGCCATGACAGTCAGGCTAGCGGCGATCGCGACCACAGCGCCGGGACCGGCAAACACCCTGCACCTAGGATCGGGTCATGAGTACTCGCACTGCCGTCGTCACCGGAGCCAGCTCGGGCATCGGGGCGGCTACCGCTCGGAAGCTGGCCGAACAGGGCTATCACGTCTACCTCGGCGCACGCCGGCTCGACCGCTTGCGGCGGCTGGCCGACGACATCGGCGGCACCGCAGTGGAACTCGACGTCACCTCGGACGAGTCGGTGCGGGCGTTCAGTGAGGTGGTCGAGCGGGCCGACGTGCTGGTCAACAACGCGGGCGGCGCCAAAGGTCTGGCCACGGTCGCCGAGGCCGATCTGGACGACTGGCGCTGGATGTGGGAGACCAATGTGCTCGGCACGCTGCGCGTGACGAAGGCCCTGCTGCCCACACTGATCGCCTCGGGCGACGGACTGATCATCACCGTGACGTCGGTGGCCGCGTTCACCGCCTACGACAACGGCGCCGGCTACACCTCCGCGAAGCACGCCCAGGCCGTATTACACCGCACCCTGCGCGGCGAGCTGCTCGGCAAGCCGGTGCGTCTCACCGAAATCGCCCCCGGCGCAGTGGAGACCGAGTTCTCGCTGGTCCGCTTCGATGGCGACGCCGAGCGCGCGGCGAAGGTGTACGAGGGCATCGACCCGCTGGTCGCCCAGGACATCGCCGAGGTCATCGGCTTCGTCGCATCCCGGCCCGCGCACGTCAACCTGGACCAGATCATCATCAAGCCGCGCGATCAGGCGGACGCGGGTCGATTCGCTCGTCGCACCCAACCCTGAGTGCTGACGACAGCGAATCGTTCTGCCGCCATCGGGCGATGCACTGCCGGTCGCGGACACATCACGATCGGCCACAGCCGTTAGCATCCTGACGTGCCAATCGAAGTACGTCGGATGGGAGTTGGTCGGCTCATGCTCAAGGGGTTCAAAGAGTTCTTGATGCGCGGGAACGTCATCGATCTCGCGGTCGCCGTGGTGATGGGCACCGCGTTCACCGCGGTGGTCACCGCGGTCACGAAAGGAATCGTCAACCCCCTGCTCGCCGTCTTCGGCAGCACCAACGAGCTGGGCCTCGGAGTCCAACTGATTCCGAGCAAACCTGCCACTTTCGTCGCCATCGGCCCGATCATCACAGCGCTGGTCGACTTCGTCATGGTCGCCGCCGTCTTGTATTTCGTCTTGATCTTGCCGATGAAGACGATCACGAACCGCTTCGGCACCACCAAGGCGGCCGAGCCGACCGAAACCGAACTGTTGATCGAGATCCGTGACCTGCTCGCCGAGCGGCACGACGCGATCCGCGCCGAGCGCGCGGCCGACCGCTGGATCGAACAAGCGCAGAACGCGGACGCCCGCTAGCGTCAGCGACCGCCCGCCGGCTGCGGCGGCACCGGGGTCGCCGACACAACGGCCGACGGCGTGCCGCGCAAGGCTGTCATGCTCGCCCAGGTGTTCCAGTCGATAGTCCAGTCGTAGAGGTCGCCATCGGCGGCCGAGAGCGGAATCGACGTACCCGTCACTTCGACCGGGTCGCCGTAGAGCGCCGTCGGGAAGTATGTCTGCGCGTCACCGGGCGACAGATTGATGCAGCCGTTGGTGACATTCGCCGACCCCTGGGCCGACAGCGATTCCGGGTTGGCGTGGATGAATTCACCGTTGTTCGAGATGCGTACGGCCCATCGTTCACGAACGTTGGTGTAGAACGGCGGATTCGACATCATGAAGTCTTGATATTTCTCGGTGACCACGTGGACGCCGGACCTGGTGACATTGCGGGGCTCGTTCCCCTCGCCATAACTGACCGCGAAATCGAACATCGGCTGTCCGTCGCGAACCACCCGCATGCGGTGGCTCGGGGCGTCCGCCTGCACGATCTGGCTGCGGCCGATACGGAACTCCGAGGTCAGATCCGAGTAGCCGTAATTGCCCGCGCCCAGATCGAGCCCGTAGAGTTGCGCCGAGACATGTACCGCGGTGCCCGGCGCCCAGTAGTTCCTCGGCCGCCAGTGCAGCCGCGAACCATTGTCGTCGGGGAACCAGGCCCACGCGCCCTCGGTGGGCGGGTCGGTGGTGATCGTGACGGCTTTCTCCACCGCGGCCTTGTTCCGCACCGAGGTCTTGAACTGCAGGATGATCGGCGCCGCGATGCCGACCTCCTGGTTGTCGGCGATGTTGAGGGTCGCGGGAACCGTGTTCTTCGGCGCGAGCGTGTGGAACGACCCGTCGATCGGGATGGGCTTGCCGTCGGTGCCGACGGCGGTGCCCGACCAGGTGTAGGTGGCGTCGTAGCCGAGCGGCTCGGTGATCGTGTAACTGCGCTTGTCCGGCGCGAGCGCGCCGCTGACCTGTTTGCCCGCGGCATTGGTCAGCGCGATCTGGTCGATCGTGCCGGCACTGATCGTCACCGAGACCGGTGCGGTCGGGTTGACGTTCTCGGCGTTGTCGGCGGGCGCCAACGTCGCCTCGGCGACCGGACCCGCACTGCGCGCCGACGCACCGGAGCCGCGGTCGATCGTGCATCCGGCTACCAGCGCGGCGACGGCGAGCAGCGCGGTCGCCACCGCGGCAACCGGTCTGCGAATCAGTGGACGGTTGCTCACTTATTCGAATCTACGCGTGGCGTCGGGCCGGATCGGCTACTGACGCATGTGGCGTAGGTTTCATCCGGCTACAGCGTGATGCCCACGGTGACCGGTTCCGGCTCCAGCCGGATCCCGAATCGCGCGGCGACCCCGTCGCGCACCGTCCTGGCCAGGGCCACCAGGTCCGCGGCGCTGGCGCCGCCGCGGTTGGTCAGCGCCAAGGTGTGTTTCGTCGACAGCCTGGCGGCAGCCTCGGCGCCGGGATAGCCCTTGCCGAAACCGGCTCGCTCGATCAGCCAACCCGCCGAGAACTTGACCCCGTCCGGAGCCGGGTAGGTCGGCACCGGCACATCACCCACATGCGCGACGATCGCGGCCCGCACCTGTGCCACCCGGTCCGCGGCGACCACCGGGTTGGTGAAGAACGAGCCCGCGCTCCAGGTGTCGTGGTCGGCGGGGTCGAGCACCATGCCCTTGCCCGCGCGCAGCCGCAGTACCGCCTCCCGCACCCGCGCCGCGGGCACGGACTCCCCCTCGGCGACGCCGAGCGCGCCCGCGAGTTCGCCATAGCGCAGCGGCACGCTCGATCCGTCTGTGCGCAGCGCGAATTCGACCTCGAGCAGCACGGCGTCGTCGCGGTGTTTCAGCACGCTGGTGCGATAGCCGAAACCGAGTTCCTCCGGCTCCACCCACCGGATCTCGCCGCTGGCCCGATCCAGCAGGCGCGCTCGCCGCAGCAGCTGCGCGACCTCGGCTCCGTAGGCTCCGACGTTCTGCACCGGCGTCGCACCCGCCGAACCGGGAATACCGGACAGACACTCCAGTCCGCCGAGCCCGGCGGCGACCGTCGCACGCACGACATCGTCCCAGTTCGCGCCGGCTTCGGCGACCACCCCGCCCGCGCCGACCTCGACTCCCGTAGTGGCGATCCGGACCACGACGCCGTCGAATCCGTCGTCGCCGATCAGCAGATTGGAACCGCCCGCGAGCAACAGCACCGGGACGCCCGCCGCGTCCAGTGCGCGTACTGTCGCGACCAGCGCTTCGGTCGTCGCGCAGTCGGCGACCGTCGCGGGCCCGCCCACTCGCAACGTGGTCAGCTCCGCGAGCCGTACCGAGGAGCGCAGCCGCGCACCGGTATCGGCGAGGAGATCAGACGGCACCACCCGTGAAGTTCGCACAGCCAGACGGTAGCGTGTCCGACCATGGCTACACCGCTGGCGTACACGGCCCGCTACACGCATTCTCTCGCCGCCGTACGCGCGGCCCTCGCGAATGACCAGTTCTGGAAGGACCGCATCGCGGAGGTCGGTGGTCCCAATGCCCGGCTCGAGTCGATCACCGTCACTGGTGATCAGGTGCACGTCGACATGGTGCAGGCCATCGCCGCCGAACTGTTGCCCGCCGCGATCACCGCGGTGCGTCCCGGCGACCTGATCATTCCGCGCATAGAGCGCTGGACCGGCGACTCGGCCACCTTCGAAGCGCGCGTCCACGGCGCGCCCGCCGAGGTGCGCGGGACCATCACCCTGGCGGCCGACGGATCCGGCGCCACCGCCACGACCAGCGGCACCATCGAGGTGAAGATCCCGCTGTTCGGCGGCAAGATCGAGAACGCGATCGCCGAGCACCTCACCGAACTGCTGAAGAACGAGGAAGAGTTCACCAACAAGTGGCTCGCGTCACACTGACCTGTCGTCCCTGTCGTCGGCGCACGGGCCACCTCAGCGGCGGCCCGTGCGCCATATCGACGCTCGGCCATCAATCCGCTGGCTGACGTCACACCGGAACTACCCTTCTGTGCCGCCTCCGGCGAGCACCCGCCCGTCGCGGTATCCGCCACCGGACCCAGTAACGTGTGAGCCCATGGCACGACGATTGGACTATTCCGCGCGCTACCCGCTACACACCACAAAAGAGCTGTACGCGGCGCTGTCGAACCGTGATTACTGGGATGCACGGATGCAGGAGATGCGGAAGTACTCGCCGGGCAACGAGGTGGTGCGACTGGAGGCCGGCGACGGCGGCATCGAACTCGAACTGCACCACATCCTGCCGCGTGACATGCTGCCGGAGATCGCACAGACGGTGATGCGCAAGGACATGGTCATCACCCGCAAGGAGAGTTACGGACCATTCGGATCGGACGAGGTCACCGGCAAGTACTCGGCGTCCATTCCGGCGGGGCCGGGCGCCCTCGGCGGCACGATCCGTCTTTTTCCGACCGAGACCGGCTGCACCATGCGTTTCTCCTCGGAAGCGAAGGTGTTCATTCCGATGGTCGGCCCACGCCTGGAGCAACTGATGCTGGTCAACCTGGTCGACCTGTTCCGCGGCGAGGCCGAGTTCACGGTGCAGTGGCTGGAAGAACACCACCCCGCGCGCTGACCACACCGGTCGGCACCATCACCCGCGGCACCACCGGCGTCAACCGGCTGCGCCGCAGTGACCGCTGGCTGATCCACGACGAGCTGGTCGCCACCCGCCTGCAGGACGCGACCGATCCACTGGTGGTCGATCTCGGGTACGGCGCGAGCCCATGGACCACGTTCGAGCTGGCCGCGCGATTGCGGAGGGTGCGCGCCGACGTGCGGGTGGTCGGGCTGGAGATCGACCCGCAGCGAGTTGTCCCCGGTCGCGACGGCGTCGTCTTCGCCCGCGGCGGATTCGAATTGGCCGGGCTGCGACCGGTCGTGGTGCGCGCGTTCAACGTGCTGCGGCAATATCCGGAGTCGGCGGTGCCGGAGGCATGGTCGACCATCCGATCGGCGCTGGCGCCGGAGGGGGTGCTGGTCGACGGCACCTGTGACGAGCTCGGTCGGCGCTGCGCGTGGGTCCTGCTCGACCGCACCGGCCCGCGCTCGCTCACGCTGGCCTGGGACCCGTTCACCGTCGAGCGTCCTTCCGAGATCGCCGAGCGTCTTCCGAAGGTGTTGATCCACCGCAATATTCCCGGCGAGCCGATCCATGCCCTGCTCAGCGCCGCCGATCGCGCGTGGGCCCGGGCCGCGCCGCTGGCGCCCTACGGCCCCCGCGTCCGCTGGCGCGCGGCAGCGGAGATACTGCGCGAGGATGGTGTCCCGATCCGCCGCTACCGTCGTCTGCGCGACAACGTGCTCACGGTGCCCTGGTCGGCTGTCGCACCGTGTCTGCGATAGCGTGCTGCCACCGGATTTCTGGCGGATGCGCCCCTGCCCCCGGCTGGTTGGTACTCCGGTTGCTCTGCGAGAGAGCGCCGGGGGCATCGTAGCGTTGGGATACGAGTCCTCTCGAAGGCATTTGCCCTAAGCGGATAGTTTTCCGAGGATGGCGGCCACCTCCGGTGCCCGGAACACGAATCCGGCGTGCGAGGAGTCCACGGTGTGAACGTCGTATGGATTGCCCGGGGTCAGCGCGTCGGCCTCGGCGATGAGTCTGTCCTGCATTGCGAGTGGGATCGAACGGTCGTTGGTGAGCCGAATGTAGCTGCGGGCGATCGTGCCCCACGTATCCCCTTGGACCCGAGCGTCGCCCATCATCACCGAGAGCGATTCGTCGGGCTGCAGGATGTTGAGGAAGGCCCGGAACTGTTCATCGGTGCAATCGGCCATGAGCGCCGTCTTCAGCTCGGTGAGCAGGGCGGGGTCGGCCGTGCGGTAGTTGGCCCGCCCGACCCCGAGCACGGCTGGGTCGCCGACGTTGGACGCGGCCAGCTGGCCCAGCATGCTGGTGGCGAACTCGGGTTCCCCCATGTACTCGATGGGGTTGGCATGCACCACACAGGACCAGGCGGAGATGTACACGAGCCGATCCACCAGGTGCGGCACCAGATTGCCCGCCACGCTGATGGCCGTTCCGCCGAGACTCGCGCCTACCAGCACGACGGGCCCGTGCTCGGCGACGCGGCGGACGACGTCGACGACACGGTTGGCGTTGTCCGACAAAGTGACGCCGGCCAGCGTTGATGGTTCCGCCGCCCACGCGCCGAGATCCTGCGGCGCCTGGTAGGCGATCGGGTACTGCGCGTCCAAGCCGTGTCCGGGGAGGTCGACGGCACAGCTGCGGTAACCGAGCAACGCGAGTTCACGCTGAATCGGAGTCCACATGAACGAACTCGAACCGGAGCCGTGCACCAAGACAAACGTAGGTGCCGAGCCCGGACGTGACGAGATGTTCGAAGGCATGAGAAGTTGTCCTATCGGATCGAGTGCGCCAGACGTTCGCCGACGCGGAAAGGGAGCCCAGAACTGAGACCTATCAACGGCGGATGCCAATGGACGACACCGGCCGGAGGCCGTGGGATAAGACGGGCCGCACCGGTCGTCAACGACCGGCGGAGCACCTGTCTCAGGCGGTCCGAAGACGGACGAACATGTAAGCCATGATCAACACCCTAACCCGAGCAATGTCGCGCAGACGAGCGCATTATGGAGAGTCCTCACGGACCTGAGCCGGATCCGCAAACGTCCCAATGACTTCACCGACGTGGTGTTCGGTGAACATCATCGCGTTGCGGGCGTCCGTGCGGCAGGGAAGCTCGGGTTACCGACGCTACGCCGAGCGCGGCACAGCGATCGGCGGCGATATTCGGCGATCCGGTTACCTACTGAAATGTTGCCTGATACGGCGATCTACGCATGCCGACTCGGCTCAGAGGTGTTGCGTCCCCCACTGCACGAGCTTCTCAACAGGGATGTTCCATGCCCGCACCGCGAAGTTGGGGACAGTCATCTTGCCGAGGTGCGAATCGGCGCTGAGCAGAATCTGGCGCGCGTCGTGGGACTTCAGGTTGAACCTGTGGATGTGATCGACCGCGGGAAACACCTCTGGCAGCGACCGATCCGACCCCTCGGTCAGCCTGAGCAGGTGTGCCGACAACTGAGCGCCGGCGAGCAGGGCCATCATCGCGTTGTTGGCCTCGGCTTTTCGCTCTTCGTACTCGCGAAAGGCTCGAAAGCGAGCCGTCTGACCGCGCTTAGGCCCCCTCTCGGCAACGGTCACCACACACCTTTCCCCACACCGGTACAACGCTGTCGACAGTCTTCGGAAGTTCTGAACTGGCTGCTGACCAGCCCCGCTCCCGTGAAAGCTGAAGGAAGAGCGTAGTTGTTGAGCAGCAATCGGTTTGGAGATTGCGGGTCACGGGCGCGACAGCAACGCTACCCAGTTCGGGAAACAGCGAAGCCGTGTCCCCTTGGCATGGCATGCTGTCGGGCATGCGAACAGTGTGGGGAGTACTGGCAGCCGGTGCTGCGGTGATGGTTGTTCTCGGTGCGGCGGCGGGCAACGCGACCGCCGAGGGCGTGTTTGTCGGCGAGTACGAGACCAATGCACAGTGTGTGGCAGCCGGGGAGAAGTACCGCAGTTCCGACACCCGGCCCGATTGCGTCTATGGCCAGCAAGGCAGCGGCTGGCAATTGTGGATCCGCTCGATCGGCGGCTGACCCGGCACGACTCGTCCGCGAACGCCCCGGGTAGTTCGCGGCAGAGCGCAGTCACGCGGCCACCTTCGATGCCATGACTGCGCTGGGCTGGTTCACCCCCAAGTTTCCGGGGTGGATCGAGTTCACCGGCGGGTGCCCGTCGGAGACCTGCACCTATTCAGCCGCATTCGCGGTGCGGCGCGCGGCCCGACCGCCCGAATGGTCCTGGTGACGAGCAACTTCCACATTCTGCGGACGGCGATGGATCAGCGAGAACAGACAAGCCGCTTGAATCCCGAACACAGCAAGAAGGGCCCCGCGGTAGCGGGGCCCTCCTTTGGTTTGTGCGGCTGGTTACCGGAGTCCGGCGGTGTGCAGGATGGTCTCTGGTGTGCCGCGTGCGGTCAGGTCATGTAGGCGCTGTCCGGAGGTCGGGAACTGGTCGGCGACTGTGGCGGCGCGGTCGAGTGGCTTCGGTCGTGAAGTCGGGAGTCAGTTGATCGCGGATTCGGACGTCAGTCGCAGGGCCTCCGCGCCGGCGTCTGGTCGCGAATTTCGACACGAGTGGGCGTCTTGACGGGCGGCGCGGTCGATTTAGTCCCAGTAGCGGAAGAGAGCGTCACCGACAGTCTCTGGTTTCCAGAACCGGTGAGGTCGTCGTCGAAGCCAACGAGAACACCGAGTTCGGTGAGGGTTCATCACCGAGGTCGACTCGCCGCAGGGTGTGGGGCATGGTCCGGGCCGCGTCGGCGATGATGTGCGCGTCGCGGGCGTCGGTCTTGGTATGGCCCGGGTAGAGGTCGGCGATACGGCGCATCGACAATCCGGGCAGATAGGCCACGTCATGGCCGCAGGCGCGGGCGACGGTGACCGGTACCGCACCGATCGTGTTGGGTTGGTCGACCACGATCAACAAAGGTCCGTGAGCGGCGAACTGGTCCAACACCGCTCGTAGCCGGGATTCGTCGTTAGGCAGCGCATTGTCGAACACCCGCCGGCCACTCACGTCCGGACCGACGGCGTGGTGTTCGCCTTTTCCCACATCGATGCCGCAGAACACGGCATATGCCTGTGCCACACCGACCAGGTGATCCCCTACCCATCACCACCTGACGACCCCAGTCCCCTCAGGAGCTCATCGTCGTGAGCACAGGTCCATGGCCCGCGCGCTGCTCACCCGGCCCGACGAATCGGTGTCATCGATCCGGATTTCGGCCGGATCGGCAGGCCGTCGTCCGCGTCGGTGTGTTCGGCTTCTGCGAACGTCCGGTAAAGGGAGGCGACGGACGGGGATTCGCCTGCGTTCTTCCCGGTCTCGATGGTGAGTTTTTCGCGATGTCCGGGACCTGGATGCCATTGTCTTTCAGGGCGAGGGCGGAGCGAGTCATCGTCGATGACCTTGGGCCGGCCGCCGGTCTGGAGTTCGGCGGACAGCGCCATAAACGTTGACGCAGCGCGCCTTCACGCCACGGCGAGCGCGCGGTACACCCTGGTGGCCGCGCGCGGCGACAATCGCGCTCCCGCATCGCGGATCTCCTCGCCTGCACAGCGGTGGATGGCGACCGCGTCGGCGACCACCTCGTCCAGCGCGGCCTGGCCGATATCGGCTTCGGCGAGGTCGAGCACTGTGCGGACCGGCGTCGTCACCAGGAATGGACCGGCCGACTCGACATCGCCGGCGGCCAACGAGCGCCGCAGGACCACCAGTGGCGGCGGCGCCGGAGGACGGGCGACACCGACCGACAGGTGCGCAAACCTGGGGCGCAGCCGGCCGAGTCCGTGCAACTCCGCCGCGCTCTGATGCGAGACGGCCGCGGCGCCGTCGAACCACGCCGCCCACATCGCGTATTCGTCGAGCGGACCCTCCGGCCACCCGGCCAGGCGCAGCACGCCCGCCCCGGCCCTGATCACCGAACCGTCGCCGAGCCCGGCCCCGACCCGAGCCGCACATCCGGTGCGCAGCATCTGCCGGGTGGTGAAGAAACCGGCGTGCCGACCTGCCCATCGTCGCAGAACACGCCATCCCTGCTCCGCCGATTCGATCGTGCGGGCCGCTGCATCGCCAGCCATGCGCACCAGGCTACGCTCGATATTTGTGTCACATGTCACATTCGAACCCCTCAATGGCCCCACAGAGACGACACAGAAAGTTCGGGAAGAATCTGGTCCATGGATACGAAAACTCGGTCCACCATGATGTTCAACCGGCGAGCGCTGCTGATTGCCCTGACCGTGGTCGCTGTTCTGCTCGCCACCATCCTGATCGGCGGCGAGGCCTACGCCAGACACACGGTGTCACGGTGCATCAGCGCTCAATTCGAGAAGGATTTGGGGTCGAAGATCGACGTGCGATTCGGTCCCAAGCCGATGCTGCTCACCTGGATCGACGGCAAGGTGCCTACCGTGCGGGTGAACAGCGCCGACACCAAGTTCGGCCCTGCCATCGGGATGGTCGTCCATGCGACTCTGCACGACGTGGATGTCGCCGACACCAGCGGCGGGGGCGTGATCGGCAGTTCCTCCGCCGATGTCACCTGGAGCAACGAGGGCATCCGGGAGACGCTCGGCGGCCTGGTCAGCGGCGTGAGTTCCTCGCCGGCTTCGGGCATGCTCACGCTGAAGGTGCTCGGCGGTCTCGCCGAACTGCAGGTGAAGCCGCAGATCCAGAATGGCGTCGTTCAGGTGGAAACGATGTCGGCCGAACTGCTCGGCATCGGCATTCCTGCCGACCTGGCACAAAGCATCGTCGACATGTTCACCCAAAGCCTGCAGAGCTACCCCCTCGGCCTTCAGCCGACCGAGATCGAAGTCACCGACTCCGGCCTGGCCGTCCAGCTTGCCGGTGGCCGTACCGAGCTACCCGCCGTCGCCAGCACCGAAAACACCAACGTGCGCTGCTGAACCCCACCGGTCTCCTGACGAGTAGCGCCTGGCGACCGCGAGATCCGTCCTGGATGGTATGCCCCTCGAGATTCGACGACGACCGAGTCAGGGTGGGAAGCCATCGAGAACGTCGCGTGATTTCGACAGGCCCAACCGGGTTGCGCCGGCCGCGATCAGGTCGGCTGCCGCCTCGGCGGTGCGGATGCCGCCGCTGGCCTTCACGCCGAGCCGTCCGCCGACCGTTTCCGCCATCAACCGCACCGCGTGTGTGCTCGCGCCGCCCGCGGGGTGAAATCCCGTGGAGGTCTTCACGAAATCGGCTCCGGCGCGCTCGGCGGCCCGGCACACCTCGACGATCGCGGCGTCCGGCAACGCGGCGGATTCGATGATCACCTTGAGCGATGCCCGATCGCCCACCGCTTCGCGCACGGTGACGATGTCGGCGAGCACGGCTGTGTAGTCACCGGCCAGCGCCGCGCCGATGTCGATCACCATGTCGATCTCGTCCGCGCCCTGATCGACCGCGAGTCGCGCCTCGGCGCCCTTCACCAGGGAATGATGCTTGCCCGAGGGGAATCCGGCGACCGTCGCGACCGCGAGCCCCGGCGCGCGCACCGGCAGCATGGACGGCGACACACAGATCGCGAAGACGCCGAGGGCACGTGCGTCCTCGACGAGCGCGGTGACATCGGCGATCGTCGCCTCCGGTGCCAGTAGGGTGTGGTCGATCAGGTCGGCCACTTCGGCTCTGGTGAGCGACGCGGAACTTGCCATGGAGTGAGAGTTTGGCACACCGAGGACGAATTCCATTGCGCGCCTGGCGGCGCATCCCGCACACTCTTAGCTGGTGGCAAGTCGAGACGAGTGACACCCGGTCGAGGTGACTAACGTGTGCGGATGAGGGCCCCACTTCGTTCGGGAGGAGACGACCGTGCTGATCCGTCGCGAACATGCTGACGACGCCACTGCGATCGCGGCGGTGCATCGCAGCGCGTTCGGACCGCAATACGCCGATCGCATCGATACCGCCGCATCGGCGGTCGATGGCAGCGTGGAACCACCCGAGGTGGACCTGATCGCCCAGCTGCGCAGCGACGATTGCTGGATGCCCACCTTGTCGATGGTGGCGATCGAGCGCGACACCGTGATCGGCCACTTGTGCCTGACCAGAGCGGTGGTCGGCC
The DNA here is from genome assembly GCF_040648115.1 of Nocardia sp. NPDC049190. Taxonomy (NCBI): domain Bacteria; kingdom Bacillati; phylum Actinomycetota; class Actinomycetes; order Mycobacteriales; family Nocardiaceae; genus Nocardia; species Nocardia sp. NPDC049190. The sequence goes on along the minus strand of NZ_JBEZDE010000011.1, from coordinate 136,634 downwards.
CTTTCCCGGTGCTGGCGCTCGGACCGATCGGGGTGCTCGCCGACCATCAGGGCGCCGGGGTCGGCTCAGCGCTCATGCACGCGGCCCTGGGCGCCGCCGACGCGCTCGACGAACCGCTGATCGGAGTACTCGGCAGCCTGGAGTTCTATCTGCGCTTCGGCTTCGTCCCCGCCGCCCGGCTCGGCATCACCCCCGACGAGCCGGACTGGGCCATCCACTTCCATGTTCGGCCGCTATCGGCCTACGACGTACAGATCGCCGGCGAATTCCGCTACGCGGAGCCGTTTTACGACCTCTGACTCGTCCCGAGCAGCCCTCGTCGACCTGCTCGGTCAGCACGACACCATCGCGCAGCCACTCGCCAGCCCGGGTAAATATCGGAACAGGTGCCGCGGCACAACAGCTCGGCAAGTCAACCCAACTCCGCCTCCGCCTCCGCCTCCGCCTCCGCCGCGAGCCTGGACAGCAATGCGTCCTTCGTGCGTAGCACCGAATCCGCCCCGCACAACCAGCGAGTACCACCCGTCGGCGCACTCCCTGACATCCAAGCCAGCCACGGCGCGAGATGCTTCCGAGCGCCGTTCGCGGCCCGTCTCGCGTCCGACCGTCCGCAGCGCATGCGACGAAGTCGCGAGTCGCGGACGGTCGGACGCGAGACATCAAGGGGCCGCGAACCCGCCGCGCGAAGGCGCGGCAAATCCAACACAGCCCACCTGGGAGAATGGAGTCATGAGTTCCGCTCCACCCATCCAGGACGACCGCCGGTACGTGCTGACCCTGGGCTGCCCGGACCGTCCTGGCATCATCGCCGGGATCACGTCGTTCATCGCCGAGTTCGGTGGCTCGATCGTGGAGGCCGGTTACCACTCCGACCCGGATATCGGCTGGTTCTTCACCCGCCAGGCGATCAAAGCCGCTACGGTGCCGTTCGGTCTCGCGGAACTGCGCGACCGGTTCGCGGGTGTGGCAGCCGGTCTCGGTACCGCGACCGAATGGCAACTGCTCGACTCGAGCCAGCGGCGCCGCGCCGTTCTACTGGTCAGCAAGGACGGCCACTGCCTACACGATCTGCTCGGACGCGCCATCAGCGGCGAGCTGCCCGCCACCATCGAAGCAGTGATCGGCAACCACCCGGATCTGGCGGCGATGACCGAGGCACACGGCGTGAAATTTCACTACGTGCCGTTCGCCAAGGATCCGGCCCAGCGCGGGCCTGCCTTCGAGGAGGTGCGGGCGCTGGTGGATGCGCACGACCCGCACGCGGTGGTGCTGGCCCGTTTCATGCAGGTGCTGCCCGCCCACCTGTGCGAGCACTGGGCGGGCAGGGCGATCAACATCCACCACAGCTTCCTGCCGTCGTTCGTCGGCGCGCGTCCCTATCATCAGGCGTTTGCTCGCGGCGTGAAGCTGATCGGCGCGACCTGTCATTACGTGACGCCGGAACTGGACGCGGGCCCGATCATCGAGCAGGACGTCATCCGCATCGACCACGCCGACGACGTCCGCGATATGGTCCGCCAGGGCCGCGACATCGAGCGAGTCGTGCTGGCCCGTGGGCTGCGTTGGCATCTGGAGGGGCGGGTGCTGGTCCACGGTCGGCGGACGGTGGTGTTCTCCTGACCGCCAATCGGCGCCCGCCGCACCGTGGCATCAGCGGCGTCAGCCCGCGATGTCGGACCGGCCGTGTTTGTCCACCGCGACGACCACACGCCGGAGTTCCTCGTTGAACCGCTCGTAGGCTTCCAGGTTGCCGAGGTGCCCGGTGGGGAGCACCTCGTAGCGCACGAAACTACCGTTCTGCCTCAGCGTCTCGACGATCCGCTGGGAATGCACCGACGGCGTCAGGTCGTCGAACTCGCCCGCGATCACCGTGGTGGGCACCACCAGGCTGCGTGCGGACTCGCTGACGTCGATCCGGGCCAGTACGAGTCCGAATTTCGAGCGGACCCGGGTCGGGCACGACCGCACGATCGCCATGCTGAAATCCACTATGTCTCCCCGCGCGGCGGTGCTCATGATCTGGCGGGCGAACAGCCGGCGCACCGGCACGACGGGTGGGAAGAAGAGCGGGGCGCCGAGGCCGAGCCTGCCAAACAGGAACGGCAGCGGCACCTTCAGTTGCAGCAGCCGCTGGGGCCGGTTCAGCAGCGGTACCACGGTGGTCTCGAGAATCAGCCGGTCCGACGCGGTGTTGGTCAGCAGCGCCGCGAGCGCCTGCTTCGCGACTCGGTCGGGGTAGCGCCCCGCCCACGCCTGCAAGGTCATGCCGCCGAGGCTGTGTCCGACCAGTACGGCACGCCGACCGGGCGCCAGCGCGGCATCCAATACCGCGGCCAAGTCGTCGGCGAGCAGATCGATGCTCAGCCGGCTCGAGCCGTATGTGCTCTCGCCATGACCGCGTTGGTCGTAGGCGATCACGCGGTACTCGCCGGCGAAGGCGTTGATCTGGGGATTCCAATATTCGATGCAGCAGGTCCACCCGTGGACCAGCACGATGGCGGGGCGATCAGCCGCGCCATAGGCGTGCACCCGGAGCCGGGCACCGTCTCGGGTTCGGACGGGGATGACCTCGTGCGCGACCGTCGGCAGGTTCAGCACCGCGGTGTCGTAGCTGCGCGAACGCAGATTCGCGCGGTGTGCGTCGCGCAGATCCCGGAGCAGGCCCGGGAAACTCGCCAACGCGGTCGGCAGTAGGGCACGCATCGGACACTCCTTTGTGTTACTGCTAGATACAGTAAGCCCGATTTGTGCCGCCGGCCAGTGCAAGCCTGCGCGAATTACTCCGAAATCAGCGTCTCACCAGCGCGGACCCCGCTGAATTTCGTCTACCTTCGGTCGCACGTCGGCGAGGTAGACACCGGTCGCGATGATCGCAGCAAAGGAAAGCAAGCCGAGACCCGCGGGCGAGAGCAGGAGCACGAATACCGCCACCCCTAGAATCGCCAGCCAGATCGGCTTGGTCAGTTTGTCCACGGCGGTGAACGCGTCGGAACGCTGACGCACGGCGTGGATCAGCGCGAAAATCGTCGCACCGAGCGCCGCCAGCCACAGCGCCAGCAGGATCATCCCGGTCAGTCCGTGCACCATATTCACCCACTCATCATAGAAGCACCGCCCCCGCCTACCAGGGTGTGCGGGGGCGGCGCAACTGAGTCACCACCGCGGGCTCAGGGCTTCTTCGGGGCGGCCTTCTTCGCCGGAGCCTTCTTGGCCGCAGCAGCCTTCTTGGTCGGAGCCCTCTTCGCCGCACCGTTCGTGGCGGGCGCCGGAGTGGACTCCGTGGCGACCGCGACGACCTCGGCGTCGACGACCGGCGCTTCGTCGCCCTCGGCCGCGTCCTCGGCCTTGGCCGGCCGGCCGAGCAGGCCGTTGACCCGTTCCAGCACTTCCTCGGCGCGACTCACCGCGTCGCCGTACAGCGTCTCGACCCGGCCGATCCGGTCCTCGACCAGGTGGTTGGCACGCAGCCGCTCGACGGTCTCCTCGCCACGGACCGCGAGGTCGGCGTAGATGTCGAGCACCTGGCGGTAGTACTTCTCCGCCAACGCGCGCAGTTCCTCGGGAGTGAACTTCTCGCGCAGTTCGGCCAAGTCCTCGGGCAGTTCCGAGGGCAGGCCGGCGAGCCGCTCGCGCAGCGACTCGAACTGGGCTTGCACATCGGCGGGCACGGTGGCGAAGCGTTCACGCGCCTCACCCACCCGGGCCTGCATATCGGCGGGCACGGTGGCGAAGCGCTCCCGCGCCTCTTCTACGCGGGTCTGCACGTCGGCAGAGCCCGCGCGCTCGCGCACCTGCGCGACCACGTCGTTGACTGCGGCGTAGAGGGCATCGCCCGCCCCGACGGTGGCGAGCAGCGGCTTGGACACGATGGCGTTCTTCTCGGTCATGATGTTTCGCTCTCCTGGCGTGGCGGAGTGTCGGTTGTCGTGCGCGGAACTTCGCTGTCCCATTCATCCCCCCATGCCTCGTTCCCACCGTTTTCCCGGCGAAACGATTCATAGATGTCCAGCAGCACCTGCTTCTGTCGCTCGCTGATCGAGACGTCGGCAAGTAGGGCATCCCGGACCGGACTGTGCGGCCGCTGCTCGAGGTAGCCAGCCCGTATGTACAAAACCTCCGAGGAGACCCGTAGCGCCTTCGCGATCTGCGTGAGTACTTCGGCGGACGGATTGCGCAATCCGCGCTCGATCTGACTGAGGTACGGATTACTCACCCCCGCCAGCTGAGCGAGTTGACGCAGCGAGACTTGCGCAGCTTCACGCTGCGCCCTGATGAAGCCACCGATGTCATGCGCCGCACTGACGACGCGACCCCCTCGTTCTCCGACGCCGGACGATCGCCCGTCCGGGCTGCCGGTGTACTCGGTGGAAACCTCGGGCTGGTCTGCCATCACTCACCTTCTGGCGGTTGTACGGGTTGATTCTAAATCAGCGTGCTAACTATTGCAAGCACTCTGCTAGCGCTAGTCGCGCAAGTACCGGACGGCCGCGGGTCAGCCGCCGAACATCAGATGAGAAATCGTGTAGATCGCCAGTCCGGCAAGCGAACCGACGACCGTTCCGTTGATGCGGATGAATTGGAGATCCCGACCGACCTGCAATTCGATCTTCCTGCTCGCTTCCTCGGCATCCCACCTGGCCACCGTGTCGGTAACCAGAGTGCTGATCTCACCCGCATAGTTTTCCACCAGATAGCGAGCGCCGCGGTCGATCCAGCCGTCCACGCTCGCGCGCATCTCGGCGTCGTCGCGCAGCCGCTCACCGAGCTGGTGAACGTTCTCGGCGACCTTGCGCCGCAGCGTGCTGTTGGGATCATCGGCCGATTCCAGGATGAGCCGTTTGGCCGCACGCCAGGTGGCCTCGGCCATTCCGGTGATTTCCTCGCGACCCATGATCTGCGACTTGATCCGCTCTGCCTTCTTGATCATGGCCTCGTCGTGTTGCAGGTCGTCGGCGAAATCCTCGAGAAACCGATTCGCTGCGTGGCGCACTTCATGCTCCGGGTTGGAGCGGATCTTCCAGGTGAACTCGACCAACTCACGGTAGATCCGTTCGGAAAGCAGGATGTTGACGAATTTCGGGGCCCACGGCGGCGCGTCCCGCAAAACGATCCGGTCGATCGTCTCCTGCGAACCGAGCGCCCACTGGTGCGCGCGTTCGGCAAGCATGTCCAGCAGCGGAAGCTGCCGGTTGTCGGCGAGCAACTCGGCGAGCACCCGCCCGATCGGCGGGCCCCACAGCGGCTCGGCGATCCGCTTGACGATGGTGTTGTCGATGACCTGCTCCACGTCCTCGTCACGCAGCACGCCGACCACCGCGCGCAGGATCGTCGAGCTCTCCTGCGCGACCCTGGCGGCGTGCCGTGGATCGGCCATCCAGCGCCCGACTCGCCAGGAAACCTGCGCGGAGCGCAGCTTGGCCGAAACCACCTCCGGCGCGAGGAAATTCGTACCGACGAAAGCACCGAGACTAGCGCCGAGCTGGTCTTTCTTCTTCCGAATGATCGCGGTGTGCGGAATGGGCAGGCCGAGCGGATGCCGGAACAGCGCGGTCACCGCAAACCAGTCCGCCAGCGCGCCCACCATGCCCGCCTCCGAGGCAGCCCGCAGGTACCCGACCCAGTCCCCGCCCGCTCCGCGCGACTCCATCCACCGGCAGAACAGATAGATCGCCGTGGCCAGCGCGAGCAGGCCGGTGGCGAACGCCTTCATCCGCCACAGGTCGCGCCGCTTGGCCGCCTCGTCGAGCACCGCGGCGAGGCCGAGGGGCGCGGCGGAGCTGTCCAGAACCGCGGTGTTGCCGGGAACTTTCTGCATGCACCCATTCTGCTGTCCCCACAGACTGCGGCGGGTTCACGCCGGAATCTCGACCCGCCGAGTGCGCAGCACGCGCCGACGGTGTGGTTCCTACCGCATCCGGACCCCAATCACCCCTATCACCGGTTGCCGGGACATAAGCTGGTAGCGGCCGAACCAGTGACGAACGAGGGAGCTCACGCTGTCCACCGAAGACCTTGTCGACATCGGCGAGTTCGCCGAGCGACCGTCGGCGGTGCGCGGCGGCCGGATGGACGGCCGCAAGCGCCGGTGGCGGCAGCACAAGATCGATCGCCGTGAGGAGCTCGTCGACGGCACCCTGGCCGCCGTGCGGGCCCGCGGAAGCACCGCGGGGATGGACGAGATCGCCGCCGAGATCGGCGTCTCCAAAACCGTCCTGTACCGGTATTTCTCCGACAAGAACGACCTGGTCCACGCGACCATGCAGCGGTTCATCGAAACCACGCTGATGCCGAAGGTGTACGGCGCGATCAGCCTGGAAGCCGACGAGTACCAACTGGTCCGCTCGGCCTTGGCCGAGTACGTCGGCACCGTCGACGAGGACCCCGAGGTCTATCGCTTCATCATGGGCAACGGTTCGGCCGACCAGTCCTCACTCGCGGAGTTCGAGAAGCTCTTCGCCGAGGTGGTGTGCACAGTCATCACCGATCGCGCTCGGGAACGCGGCATCCAGACCGAGGGCGCCGCACTGGCGTCGTATGTACTGGTCGGCGGTATTCAGCTGGCGACACACTGGTGGACGACCAACAAGTCACTCGCCCGCGAGGACGTGATCGACTACCTGACCATGCTGGCGTGGAGCGCTATCGAGGGCATGGCACGCGCGGGCGGCTCGCCCGCGACGTTCAACGCGCAACCGCACCAGTTGCCTGCCTCGGAATCGGCCGCGGAGAACTGATCGTTCGCCTCGACGGCGGTTCGTCCAGGTGCTAGCTGGACTGCTTGCAAAAGTTCATCATCCGGCTCGACATTTCCGAAGCGTTGGCTAGTCTGAATCCCGAGCGATGGGCCGAGCGCGCTGCCGCACCACCCGCACCGCCCTCGGTGGTGGGTCGTGCGGGACGCTGTGCGCGCACGGGAGCTACCACCAGCGCGCCCATCGCTCCGACCGCGGCACCAATGGAGGTACCTCGATGGCGAAGCAAGTACCGACCTCACGGCTTGCTCGTGGCACCAAGCTGGGTGCGGTCGCGGCCGGATCGGTGCTTCGCACCCAACGCGCGCGACTGACCATGCGGGGCAGGTCCGACGCCGTCCGAGCGAAAATGGCCGAGGAGTCCATGCTGCGCACCACCGAACAGGTGGTCATGGTGCTGGGCACCATGAAAGGCGTGGCGATGAAGCTCGGGCAGATGATGTCGGTGCTCGACCTGGATCTGGTGCCCGAAGACCACCGGGAGCGGTTCCAGAGGCGCCTTGCCGTGCTGCGGAACGCGGCGCCGACGGTTTCCTTCACCGCGATGCGCCAGGTGATCGAGGACGATTTCGGCGGGCCGCTGGACACGGTGTTCCGCGAGTTCGAGTCCGAGCCGATCGCCGCCGCCTCGATCGGCCAGGTCTACCGGGCGCGGCTACACGACGGCAGGCAGGTCGCGGTGAAAGTGCAGTACCCCGGCATCGACGCCGCGGTGCGCGCGGATCTGAAGAACCTGACCATGTTCCGGCGCGTGTTGCAGTCCGCGCTGCCGTGGGTGACGCCCGCCGTGCTGGACGAACTACGGCTGAACATGGAGAGCGAACTCGACTATCAGGCCGAGGCCGCCACCCAGCGGCAGATCTCCGAGCTCTACGCCGGGCATCCGTTCATCGTCGTGCCGCGCGCACTGCCGGAACTCAGCACCCCCAGGGTGCTGGTCACCGAATATCTGGCGGGCAAGGGGTTCGAGGAGATCCGGCAACTGCCGGCCGCGGAGCGCGATCGGATCGGCGAGATCCTCTATCGGTTCTACGTCGGTTCACTGTTCACGTTCAACGAGTTCTGCGGCGACCCGCATCCGGGCAATGTGCTGCTCGCCGCCGATGGCCGGATCGGCTTTCTGGATTTCGGGTTGTTCAATCGAATGGATCCCGAACACGTGCGGTTCGAGCTGATCTGCTTGCGCGCTGCCGCCGAGGATCGCGCGGAGGATCTGCGGGAGTTGATGATCCAGCGCGGCGTGATCGATTCGCCGCAGGAGATCGGCGCCGAGGAGTGCTTGGACTACGTGCTGGCCGCATCGGAATGGTGTCTGATCGACGAGGAACTGACGATCACCCCGGAGCTGGCCAGCGGCGCGTTCCTCCTCGCGGTCGACTCGAGAGCCGGCGAGTTCACCGGCATGAAACAGCAGAATCTACCGCCGGAGCACCTGTTCTCCCGCCGCGCGGACTTTCTGACCTTCGGCATGCTCGGCCAGCTCGGATCCACCGCGAATTGGCATCGCATCGCCAGGGAATGGCTCTACGACGAACCACCGGTCACCGAGTTGGGTATTGCGCATCGGGCCTGGCTCGTCAACCATCCGGCCTTCGCGCCGAAGCGGGCGCGGGTGCGGGTGCGAGGGCACTCCACGAAGTAGCCGCCGGAACAGGCGGCTCGACCCCAGAACGGAAACCATGGCAGACACTCGCGAATTCGACCTCACCCTGTTCGGCGCGACCGGTTTCGTCGGCACACTGACCGCGCAGTATCTCGTCGGCGCCGCACCGGAATCGGCCCGCATCGCGCTGGCGGGGCGATCGCTGGACAAGCTCACCGCCGCGCGCGACGAACTCGGGCCGAAAGCCGCCGGCTGGGGCCTGGTGGTGGCCGACTCGACCGATCAGGCCGGGCTCGACGAGTTGGCCGCGCGGACCAAGGTAGTCGTCACGACCGTCGGCCCGTATCTGCGCTACGGGCTGCCCCTGGTCGCGGCATGCGCCAAGAGCGGAACTCACTACGCCGACCTCACCGGTGAGCCCCTGTTCATCCGCGACGCCATCGACGCCTACCATGAGCAGGCCGTCCAGACCGGCGCGAAGATCGTGAATTCCTGTGGTTACGACTCGATTCCGTCTGACCTGAGCGTGTACCAGCTCTACCGCCGCACGCTCGAGGACAACACCGGCGAACTCACCGACACCACTCTGGTGGCCGCGCTCAAGGGTGGGGTCAGCGGTGGCACCATCGATTCCGGGCGAGCCATGATGGAGGCGATCGCTGCCGACCCGGCCAAGGGATCGGTGCTGTCACACCCGTATTCGCTCAGCCCGGACAAGTCGATGGATCCGGATGTGGGCCGTCAGTCCGATCAGGCACTGTCGCGGGCGAGCGCGATCGACCCGAGTCTGGATGGTTGGGTGAGCACTTTCGTGATGGCCTCGCACAACACCAAGATCGTGCGCCGGACCAACGGGCTACTCGGCTGGGTGTACGGCAAGAATTTCCGCTACCGCGAGGTGATGAGCGCGGGGAAGTCGCGGGTCGCGCCGCTGGTCGCGGCAGGCATGGCGGGCGGAATCGTCGCGGGCATGACCGTAGGGGCACTGCTGTCGAGGACGTCCGCCGGCCGCAAACTGCTGGACCGTGTGCTGCCCGAGCCGGGCACCGGACCGAGCGCGCAGGTCCGCGAAAGCGGCTGGTTCACCATGAAGACGTTCGCGCATACCAGTTCGGGCGCGAAGTATGTGTCGACCTTCTCCGGCGCCGGTGACCCCGGCTACCAAGCCACCAGAGTATTGCTCGGCGAGAGCGGGCTGTGCCTTGCGTTCGACTCCGACCGGCAGCCCGCTCAGGCGGGGATCCTCACGCCCGCCGCGGCCATGGGCGACGCCCTTACCGATCGACTGCGTGCGGCCGGCATGACCATCACCGTCGAACGCGCCTGAGCGGCAGGACATGTGGTGAACACGGACAGGAACAGCCCCTGCGGCCGATGCTGTCGTCTTGCTGACGAGCGAACGAACAGTGTCGAACCCTGGGCCGTCGCACTTCGCTCCAGCCCGGCCACCACACCCGCGGTATGCGACGGCGTCACGGGGACGGACGGTCAGGGAGCTGGAGACACCCCGCCGAGGGCGGCCATACGGCGGAGGATATCCGGGGACAGGGCGAGTTCGAATTCTGTTCCGCTGCTTTCGAAGAGGAAGGAAAGGCAATTGTCTCGGGTCTGCGGCGCCAATCGGACAGAGCACTGCTGCCCCACCATGACCCAACTACCGATAGTCAATTGATCGGACATCGCGCACTCCCCACCCTTCGACACTTCCGACAAGTGGACTATGCCACTGGCGATCCGCGGGTGTCAACGGCGGAAAATGACCGTTGAGCTGGTGGGATACTCATGCTGGAGTACCCAGTGGCCGGGTGGGTGGATCACCTCGTCGAACTCGATTGCCACCCCGTCGGCGTCATGGATACTGCGGTGCCGGACCAATACCGCGGCAGGGCGCGGCAGCGTGAGATGTCGGCGCTCGGCGGCCGTCGGCAAGCGCGCGGAGACCCGCTCTCGAACCATCACGGCGCCACGCCCGAGGGTGGACTCCAGATAGCCCAGCGTTCCGCCGGGCAATCGCTCGGTGTCCAGCAGCCGAACGGCGGACTCGGCGAACCGACCAGGGAACCAGGAGGTCACCAATTCTGGACCGGAGTCGTTGGCGACCAACCGCTTTCGCATGATCACCGCACTGTCCCGGGACAGGCCGAGCGCATCGGTGACCACGCGCGGGCCCGCGACAACCGCCGTTTCCAGCGCCGACACCGACTCATTCGCCGCGAAAGACGTCCGATACCTCGGTTCGTGCTCCCGCATCAGGGCAGCGCGATCGGCCACGTAGGTTCCCGACCCGCGGCGTGATTCCACGACGCCTTGCCGCCGTAGCACGTTCAGTGCCTTGGCCGCGGTGGGACGGGCAACCTTCCAGCGTGCGGCGAGTTCCCGCTCGGAGGGTACTTCGGCGCCGGGAGCAAGCTCACCGCACTCGATCCGGTCGCGGAGATACCGCGAGATTCGAAGATATTTCGGGAGTACATCGTCGATTTCGGCCACCGGTCGCCTTCCGCCGCGAACACTGCCCTCCGACCACCGACCAGTCTAACAACGCCGTGGCCGTGCACCGAAGGCCCGTACCGACCCTGTCCCACACGGCATTACCGAGGGCTAGAGTTGCCGAACCAGTACAGCGCGGTACAGGCAGGACCGAGCGGAAGGGGCTTCCCGATGGCTGTACCCGAAACCGGGCAGGAGACGGCACGAAAGCTGTACGCGGCGGCCATCGGCGAAGGCGGCGGCGCCCCCTTCGAACTGGACACCGCGGTCGCCGAAAACCTCGCCGCGGCATGCGACAAACTGGTCGACGACCTGCAGCGGGCCATGGCCGACGGACATCTCGTCACCACCGTGACCGGCTTCCCCGATCTACCGACCGGACACGGCCTCACCCGCGGATTCGCGGACAAGGGGAAGCAGTACTTGGACACCCTCGCCGCGTTCCAGGAGACGGCGCTGCTGTTCAAGGCCGCGTACCTGGCGGCGGCCAACCGGTTCGCCGATGCCGAGGCCGCGAATCAGGCGGCGCTGCGACTGGTCACCGAGTACCTGGCGCCGTAATGAGCACGCCCGTCCGCGCCGAGATCGACTGAGGGGGAAGACATGGCAGACTCCGCGGCCCGCGCCGCCGCCGACGGTATCCGGCGAGAACTGGCCGGATTCACCGGCGGGGCAATCGACCCCGCCTTCGCGCCGGATCGGGAATTGTTCGGCGCCTATACCCATCAGCAGATCTGGGAACTGGTGCACGAAGAGCTCGATCCGGCCGCACTCGGCAGGACCGCGGAGGCGTGGCAGGCGAATGCCTACGCGGTCGCCGAAGCGTTCCACGCCTTTTCCGACGCCACGAACCGCGAATTCGCACGCTGGTCCGGCCGCGCCGCGGACGCCGCGGCGCGTGCGACAAGGGACTTCGTCCGTGCGAGCACCGAGGCGCACGATGTGTGTCGCGCGGTGGCGCGCCTGATGGAGTTGAATGGCGATGCCGCGCAAACGGTCCGGAGCGCGATCCCGGCGCCGCAGCGGTATCGGCCGCTGGACGACCCGGCTGCCGAGGCAGTGTTCGGCGGAAAACGTAGGATGGATCACGACAGTGCGGCGGCCGACATCGAGGCGGATGTCCGGGACACGATGACCTACGTTTACACCCCGACCATGCCTGCCTCCGGCGACCATGTTCCCCAGTTTCCTCGGCCGCAGGAAGGTCCGGCGGCAGACAATGACGTGTCGCCTGATCCCGGCCCCGTCCGCGGAGGCGGCACACGGTGAAATGGGTGCTCACCCCGGACGAATTCACGCACGTCTGGGCGAACGAGACAGGCCTGGACCGGAGACCGTATCCGATCAACATGGTCCCGTCGGCCGCCGTGCGCACCGAATCGGATTACCGCGCGCTGCGTTTGCCACAGCGATTCGCCCGCCAGACGGACCCGGACCTGGCTGCCGCGCTGATGCTCTGCGCCCGCGGCGACGCCACCACGATCACTATCTCCGGCGAGCGCTCGACAGCCTCGCACAACGAAGACGCCGTGGGCGACCCCGAACGGATTCTGGCTTTCGCGGCAGTGGTGCACAACCACGCGGGCATTCTGGTCGCCACCCCCGACAACGTGTCCGTCCTGATGTGCCACACACGCGCACTCGGGGAACGCCTGGTACAGATCATCGGCTCGGCGCAACCGGGGCGGCTCGGCCCGATGCGCGAGCCGCAAGAAGCGGTACTGAGCGCTGACCATACCGAAGCCGTCACCACCAACAGCGAGCGCGGCGCGGCGCGATTCCGCCAGACCCTGCGCAAACCGGTCGACGCACGCGGCTTCATCACCGTCACCGTGGAACCGGACAACCCGATGTCGCCGCCCACTCGCCACCGCACCTGGCTCGACTTCACCGGTGACGGCCGGTATCTGCTGGCCACCGCACACGACCTCGTCCTCACTCCGATCTCCGACGAGGAATTCGCCGCACAACTCCTGCGCCTCGCCGGGGTGTGACGGGACGGGCGCACCGTGGGTGGATGGGTGCCGGCTTGTCACCGCCGGTTCTCGATGTCGTGCTCGCGATCAGTGATTAGGTGTAGGGCATGGCGAAGCTATGGGCTGTTGCGGCTACCGAAGCCCTGAAGGCGGATGGGTTGCGGATCGCCGAGCTGGACACCTCCGGGCTGCCGGGGTTTACCGGCGACAAGCTGTCGGGCACCGCGCTGCTCGCGCAGCGCGTCCTGGTGCTGTCGGATCTACAGGAGAAGCTGTACGCCAACGGGCGCTCCGGCGACCGCCGCAGCGTGCTGCTGGTGTTGCAGGGCATGGACACCGCGGGCAAAGGCGGCATCGTCCGGCACGTCATCGGCTCGGTGGACCCCCAGGGCGTCGACCATGCCGCATTCGGCGTGCCGACCGCGGAGGAGAAGCGCCACCACTATCTGTGGCGCATCCGGGAGGCGCTGCCGCGCGCTGGTCAGCTCGGGGTGTTCGACCGGTCGCACTACGAGGATGTCCTGGTTGTGCGGGTGCACAACCTGGTGCCGCGCACGGTGTGGGAGTCGCGTTACGACGAGATCAACGCCTTCGAGCGCGAACTGGCAGGCGAAGGCATCACGCTGGTGAAGGTCGCCCTGTTCGTTTCGCTCGACGAACAGAAGAGGCGGCTGGCCGCACGGCTGGAGCGCCCGGACAAGTATTGGAAGTTCAACCCGTCCGACATCGACGAGCGCGCGTTCTGGCCCGACTATCACGAGGCGTACCAGGCGATGCTGGATCGCACCTGCACCGAGCACGCGCCCTGGTACGTCGTGCCCGCCGACCGCAAGTGGTTCGCGCGACTCGCGGTCACCGAACTGCTCATCGACGCGCTGGGGCGGTTGGACCTCGACTGGCCTCCGCCGAAATTCGACGTCGAAGAGCAGCAGCGGCGGCTCACGCGGCTCTAGGGCGCGTTCGCCGACCCGACCGGGTCGATGACACCACGCGGCTGCACACCCAATATTTCGCTGCCTCTCAGGTTCACCCACGATGATGTGGGCCGTGGCCCGATCAACCGGGGATGTATTTCCGGATCTACCATCGTGGCGGCAGGAACCGGCAGGCAAGCGAAAGGCGTGGTGAACTCACGGTGAGCAGGAAACCGGGTGGGAAGAAGAATCCGCTGCTGGCGGCGGAACGCGCCGACCGCAACCGCAATATCTTCATCCAGGTGGCCGTCGCCGCCGTCCTCATAGCGCTGGTCGCGGCGATCGGCATCGGTATCGCCGTGAAAAAGGCACGAAAGGACGATCCCGGGCCCACCCCGTCGATCGCCGCGACTGCCACCCCGAACCCGTCGGGCGTTGTCGGGTCGATCACCGACAACGGCGCCATCCGGATCGGCAAGCCGGACGCGAAGGTCACCGTCCGCGTCGTCGCCGACTTGCAGTGCCCCGCGTGCAAAGCCTTCGAGGCGGCCAACGCACAGGTGCTCGCCGACGCGGTGAACAACGGCACCGCCGCCGTCGAATACAACATCATCGCCTTCCTGGACAAAGCCTCCACCACGCAGTACTCCTCACGCGCGGCGAACGCCTCCTACTGCGTCGCCGAGTCCGACCCGACGAAATACCTGGCCTGGCTTTCCACGATGTTCGCCCAGCAGCCCCCCGAGGGCGGCACCGGCCTGCCCGACGACAAGATGATCCAGACCGCCAAGGACACCGGTTACACCGACGCCGCGCTCGCCCAGTGCGTCTCCGACCGCAAGTACAACAAGTACGTGCAGGCTCGTACCAGGGACGTGATGGAAAGCGGCATCCAGTCGACCCCGTCGGTCTTCGTCAACGGCAGGAAGATCGAAACGAACCAGGAGATCTTCACCCCCGGCGGTCTCGCGCCCGCGATAGCCGCCGCGGCCAAGTGATCACCGCAGCGCCACGGGCGGCGTGGGTTCTGTTGATCGGCGGGCTCGCCGGCTGGCTGGCTTCGGTGGCGCTGACCGTCGAACGGTTCAAGCTGTTCACCGATCCCGGCTACACACCGTCGTGCAGTATCAATCCGATTCTGTCCTGCGGATCGGTGATGGTGACCGACCAGGCCGCGGCATTCGGATTCCCCAACCCGCTGATCGGCGTCGTCGGGTTCTCCGTCGTGGTCACGCTCGGTGTGCTGTCGGTGGCCGGGGTGGGCTTCCCGCGCTGGATCTGGGGCGGCCTGTGGCTGGGCACCGCGGTCGGCGTCGGCTTCATCTGCTGGTTGATCTTCCAGAGCTTCTATCGGATCAATGCGCTGTGCCCGTACTGCATGGTCGTCTGGGCGATCATCACGCCGGTGCTCGCGGTGATCACCGACCAACTCTGGGGGCGAGCACGCGGCCCGCTCGGCGTGATCGCCCAGTGGCGGTGGACCATCGTCGCGCTGTTCTACGCAGTCGTCCTGCTGCTGGTGTTCCTGCGCTTCCAGGACTACTGGCTGTCGCTGGCCTGATCCGACGGATCAGTTCGGCGGGCCTACGGCCAGCACCACCGCCAGCGTGCGCGGTCCGCCCGCGCCGGTGACGGTCAGGCGGACGGTGTCGTGCGGTCGATGCCCGTTCAGGGCGACCCGAAGGGCATGGGCGGTGTCGATAACCCGACCGTCGACCGAGGTGATCACGTCGCCGGTACCGAGTCCGGCAGTATGGGCGGGCATCCCGTGGACCGCGGCGTCCACGCGGGCGCCGGTACCGGTAGGCAACGCGTTCGAGGTGATCACGCCGAGGGTGGCGGTCGGGCCGACGTGCACGGTGTCGGTCGAGGTCCCGGATCTGATCTGGCGGACCACCCGCATAGCCGTGTCGATCGGCACCGCATAGCCGTTCGCCGGGTGACCGTCCGCGCCGGTCGACTCGCCCGATGCCGCCGCGATGACGCCGATCACGGCTCCCTTCCGATCGACCAGCGCCCCGCCGGACTGGCCCGAGGTAACCCCGGCCGCTACCTCCACCATGCCGCTGAGCGTCTTCCGGGACAGATCGCCGACGTTGAGCGCCACGATGGCGCTGTCGAGGTTGGTGATACGACCCTGGACGCCGGTCGGGGCGCCGCCGGTCCCGCCCGCGTTGCCGATCGCCATCACCTCGTCGTGGACCCGCAGGTCAGCCGAGTTGCCGAGGGTGGCGGTGGCCAGCTCCGACGCGGCGGAAAGATCGAGCACCGCGATGTCGGCGCCGGAATCGTAGCCGAGCACCACGGCGTCGTAGACCTTGCCGTTGCCCACATCGGTGACCGTCACGGTGTCCGCGCCTTTGATCACATGATGGCTGGTGAGCACTTCGCCGTCCGCGCTGAGCACGATGCCGGAGCCGGCCGCACCGAGTCCGAACGGCTTGGTGGACGCGCTGATGTTGACCAGCGCCGGTCGCATGGCCGCCGTGACGGACGCCGGATCGAGCGGGTCGGACGGGACCGGCGCGATTGCGGCCGCGGCCTCGGACCCGGTCCGGCTCGACGGTTCGCCGCGATAGTCGAGGAAAGCGGCCGCGACCAGCAGGATGGTGACAATCATCACGAGGATGCGTCCGCCACCCGACCGTCCCCTGATCACCTGCTTGCCCATGGTTCTCCCGTTTCGGCTGAACCGCTGACCAATTCCATTGTGGTCCGGAGATCTTCGCCGCGGATCGCGAAGCACGGCGTTTGTCGGATCCGCATCGCCCGCGGCGGTGGCCGACACCGGATCCGGCGCGCCGGTTCCGCGTTGGTTTTGGCACCCGCACCTATGCGACGGTATGCATATATCCATGAGGACAGCTGCCGCTTATGCCGTATCCGCGCCTGACGGCTCATTCGAGAAGGTCACGATCGAGCGCAGGGACCTGGGTCCGCGCGATGTGCTGATCGACATCAAGTACGCGGGCATCTGCCACTCCGACATCCACACCGCGCGCAACGAATGGGGCGCGACCACCTACCCCTGCGTGCCGGGACACGAGATCGCGGGCGTGGTCGCCGCGGTGGGGTCCGCGGTGAGCAGACATCAGGTCGGCGACCGTGTCGGCGTCGGGTGCATGGTGAACTCCTGCGGAGTCTGCGTGGCGTGCCTCGCCGACGAAGAGCAGTACTGCACCGCGGGCGCGACGATGACCTACAACAGCGCGGTCGATAGCGCGGTGCAGCCCGGCGGGCACACGCTCGGCGGCTACTCCACGCAGGTCGTGGTGACCGAGGATTTCGTCGTCCGGATCCCCGATGGCATCGGGCTCGACATCGCGGCCCCACTGCTGTGCGCGGGCGTCACGCTGTACTCACCGCTGCGGCACTGGGGCGCCGGGCCGGGCAAGAAGGTCGCGATCATCGGCATGGGCGGGCTCGGGCACGTCGGCGTGAAAATCGCGGCGGCCATGGGCGCCGAGGTCACCGTGCTCAGTCACTCGCTGAGCAAGCAGGACGACGGCAAGCTCTTCGGCGCGAGCAGCTACTACGCAACCAGTGACAAGCAGACCTTCCGGGAACTGCGCAGTCGGTTCGATCTGATTCTCAATACCGTCTCGGCGAATCTGCCGCTGGACGACTACCTGCGCCTGCTGAACCTGGACGGCACCCTGGTGATCCTCGGCCTCCCCGAGAACCCGTTCAGCGTCCGGCCCTTCACCCTGGTCGGTTATCGGCGCTCACTGGCCGGCTCGACGATCGGCAGTATCGCGCAGACGCAGGAGATGCTGAACTTCTGCGCCGAGCACGGCATCGGCGCCGAGATCGAATTGATCTCCGCCGATGAGATCGACGGCGCCTACGACCGCGTGGTGGCCAGCGACGTGCGCTACCGGTTCGTCATCGACGTCGCGACCATGTGACACACGTCGCCCGATCGGCGCGCTCGCGCATGTCGGTCCGCGAACCGGTCGGGGCATGGGTACGTTGACCGTGTGTCTGCGGAGAAAAAGGACGAAACGACACAACGCGGCGGCTCGCCCGCAGACCCGGCGGCGGTCACCGCCGATGAGCCCAACGGCCCACCGCCGTGGTTGCTGCGTGCGTTCCTACTCGCCGCGGCGACGGTCGCCGGGTTGGTCGCGGGCTTCTGGGTGTTGCAGAAATTGCAGGGCCTGCTGACCGTCCTGCTCGTCTCGCTGTTCCTCGCCTTCGCCATCGAGCCCGCGGTCAACTGGCTGGCCCGACGTGGGATGCGCCGCGGCCCCGCGACCGGATTGGTGTTCCTGGCCCTGATCGCCCTGGTCATCGCATTCGGGTGGACGCTCGGCAAGCTACTGGTCGACCAGGTCACTACACTGGTGCAGAACGCGCCCGAGTACGTCGATCAGGTCGTCGACTGGATCAACCACACGTTCAATTCCGAACTGTCGGGCACCGACATCGAGAAGTACGCCACCGACTGGAGCTCCAGCTTGGAGGGCTACCTGACCGGGTTGGCGGGCAATGTGTGGGGCATCGGCACCGCCGCGCTCGGCGCGATCTTCCAAGGCCTCGGCATCCTGCTGTTCACCTACTATTTCGCTGCCGACGGCCCGCACTTCCGCCACGCCGTGTGCTCGCTCCTACCGCCGCGTCGACAACGACATGTGTTGCGCGCCTGGGACATCGCGGTGGCGAAGACCGGCGGCTACATCTTCTCGCGCGGTCTGCTCGCGCTCATCGCGACACTCGCGCACTACATCGCACTGCGGGTGTTGGACGTTCCCTCCGCGTTCGCGCTCGCGCTCTGGGTCGGCGTGGTCTCGCAGTTCATCCCCACCGTCGGCACGTATCTCGCGGGTGCGCTTCCGGTGATCGTCGCACTGGTGCACAGCCCGACGACGGCCCTGTGGATTCTCGGCTTCATCCTGCTCTACCAGCAGTTCGAAAACTATGTACTGCAACCGCGCATCACCGCGACCACACTGAACATGCACCCGGCCGTCGCCTTCGGCGCGGTGCTGGCCGGCGCGGCGCTACTCGGCCCGACCGGTGCGCTGCTCGCCATTCCGGTGACGGCGACGGTCCAGGCGTTCTCCAGCGCGTATATCCGCCGTTACGACGTCCAGCAAGATATCCATGTCGACCGGCCGCAGCCCAGGCGGCCGCACCGGAAGTGGCTCAGCCGATTAGGCAACCGTCTCTCCAGCACTCACACACCGCCCACACCGTGAGAGCTCTGTCGGCCCACGGAATCCGGTACCGCGATCACGGCTACCTCGGCGCCGTCCGGCAGACCGCGATCGGCGAACTCTTATCCAACGGCCGGTCGACAACGCTCGGTCGGCCGACGACCGCACGCCCCGTCACGGCTCGCACGTATCCGCTGGACCTGAGATCAATCGTTCAGCGCCGCGACGACGAACATGAGTGCGGCGCCGACGACCGTGTACAGCAACACCCAGCGCGACGGCCGACCGGCGTGCGCCTCGGGGAGAATATCGGCGGTGGCGAGGTAGAGCAGGACTCCCGCGAAGTACCCCAGATACAGCGCGGCCAGATCGGCCGGCACGTGGATGACAGTGCCCAGCACCGCGCCCGCCACCGGCGCCAGCGCATCGAGCCCGAGCACCACCAGCGCCCGGGTATGGGCGTTGCCGTACAGCGTCGGAATAGTGAACGCGTTGAAGCCGTCGGCGAAGTCATGGCAGATCACGGCGACGGCCACCGCGACACCGACCGACGCCCCCGCCTGGAATCCGACCCCGATCCCGATGCCGTCGAGCAGGCTGTGGAACACCAGCCCGGACGCTGCGAGCAGCCCCATCGACTGCAAGCGGTGCGCATGCACCCCGTACTCCCCTTCGTGCCCGCGATGGACCGCCATCGACCGCTCGATCAGGTGGACGGTGAAGAAACCGGCCACGGTCGCGACCAGCGCGACCGGCACCCCGTGCACCGGCTGCACCGACTCGGCCAGCGCCTCGGGCAGCAGATCGAAGAAGACCACCCCGAGCATCACGCCCGCCGCCAACCCGAGTACCAACCGCCTGCGCTCCCCGATCCGCAGCGCGACGAACCCGCCGAGCAGCGTCGAGCACATCGATACCAGCGCGAGCAGGATCGCCATTGCTCCAGCATGTGCCATATCGCCACCGGGGCCACCGCATTCGACCGGCATGTCACCACGGGTGGCCACAGGCTCGCCATCCGAGTAGAAATTCTTCGAAGACGATTCGCACCGATCGGTGCCGAGGCTGGGGATGGGGACAATGCTGGAGCGGCCGCCGGACCTCGCCTTCGACCTCGGCCAGATGCACCGCAGACGCAACGATGTGGCGGCCGCGCGCGAGGCATTCCAGGCCGCTGTCGCGTCCGGGCATCCGGAGTGGGCGCCGCTGGCCGCCGCGGAGTTGGGTAGTCTGCTGAGCGCGACCGAGGACGTATCGGGGGCCGAGGCGGCCTACCGCTCGGCTGTCGCGTCCGGCCACACCGACGCGGCGCCGCGCGCCGCCTACAACCTCGGCGTGCTGCTCGCCGAACGCGGCGATACCGCGGGAGCCGAGGCGATGTACCAGCTCGCCGCCGATTCCGGGCATCCCGACGCGGCGCCACGTGCCTGGATCAATCTGGGCTATTCGCTGGCCGAGCACGCGAGTTCCGACGCCGCGCTGGCAGCCTACGAACATGCGATCGCCTTCGGCCCCGGCGAGATCGCCCGCCTGGCCCTGTCCAATCTGGCCTATCTGCTGCGCGCGGGCGACGATCTGGCCGGCGTACACCGCGCCTACCGCGCCGCCATCGATAGCTGGCCGCACGATCAGGCGATCGTCCTTGCGGGCGACCTCGTCCAGCATCTGAGCGAGGCCGGGGATCTGGCCGGAGCCAGGGACATCAGTCGCTACCTGGTCGATTCGGGCGACGACTCGGTCGCCGCGCGGGCCAGTTTCGACGTCGGCGTGCTCAGCGGCACCCTGGGCGACACCGCGGCGGCGCTGGTCGCCTTCCGGCGGGCACTGGATTCGACCGATGCCGAAGTCCGAGCACGGGCGGCGGCCGCGATCGCGCCGATCTTCCATGAACGCGCCGCGACCGTGCTGCGCGAGACCGACTGGGCCCGACTCGACCATGCCCACGGTCGTGCGACCGACGCTCCGGAGTTGCTCGCCGACCTGATCAGCACCGCGACCGAAGATCAGTCGCGCAGCATGAAATTTCTGTATTCCGCTGTCCTGCATCAGGATTCGATCTACTCCTGCACCGCCCCCGCCGCCGTAATCGTGCTCGGCGCCCTCTTGCACGAGCGCACCGATGTGACGTACACCAGCGCCGTCCGCTGGACGCCCGAACCACAGCCGTTGCGACTCGAGTTGTTGAACTGGCTACACGAGTTGATCGCCACCGCCGTATGGCAATCCTCCGCCGGTCTCACGCCCGCCGACCAGGCGGCGGCCGCGGCCTGCGTCGCACTGTTCGCGGACTTCCGAACCGCCACCGCGGCCGCACTGGCCTCGGCCGAACTCGCCGCTGTCGCCAACGCCGCGACCGAGGTGCTCGCCATGCTCGCTTCCCTGCCGGTCAGCGAGTGATCACTGCACCACCTCAGCGGTCGCCTCGAACCGCCTGCGGATCCGCCGCGCCGCGGCGACCAGATTCCGCAGTGAGGGCTCCAACTGCCAGTAGTGACGCGTCTTCAGACCACCGTCCGGATTGGCCCACAACCGCTCCGGCGTCACCGCTTCCGCCGCGGCGGTGAGCGATGCGTCGATTTCATCGATGTCCGGGATGCGCGCGGAACGGCTCTCGTACACACCGGGGCCGACGCCGTGGCTGAGTCCGTGTCCCGAGTGGCAGTCATCCCGCAGCGCCCGCAGCACCCAGTCGATAGAGCGGGTCGCCACGATCGCCGTGACGTCGGCATCGAGCTCCTCGATCGCCTCGACCACCTCGGCGCGGCCGGAGTAGCCGATGTGCGTATGGATCTGAGTCCCCGCCTGCACACCGGAGGTGGCGAGGCGGAACGCGGCGACCGCCCAGCGCAGGTATTCCGCTCGGCCCTCCGGTCGCAGCGGCAGCATCTCACGGATCGCCGGCTCATCGACCTGGATGATCGCGATGCCCGCCTTCTCCAGGTCCACCACCTCGTCACGGATCGCCAGCGCCACCTGGTCGGCGGTCTCGTGCAACGGCTGGTCCTGGCGGACGAAGGACCGCGCGATCATCGTGACCGGCCCGGTCACCATGCCTTTGACCGGCTTACTGGTCAACGACTGCGCATAGCTGATCCACTCCACCGACATCGGCGCGGGCCGCGACACGTCACCGTAGAGGATCGGCGGTCGCACGCAACGGGATCCGTACACCTGCACCCAGCCGAAGTGAGTGGTCGCGAAGCCGTCGAGCAGCTCGGCGAAGTACTGGATCATGTCGTTGCGCTCATGCTCGCCGTGCACGAGTACGTCGAGGCCGATGTCCTCCTGCAGCCGGATGGTCGCCTCGATCTCCGCCTCGATCCGCTTGCGGTAATCCTGATAGGACAACCGGCCCTCACCGAGATCGTGGCGCGCCTGGCGAATTCGAGTGGTCTGCGGGAAGGACCCGAGCGTGGTCGCCGGCACCGGCGGCAGATTCAGCGTGCGTTGCTGCGCCAACCTGCGCACCTCGTACGGCTCGCGCGATCGCATGTCCGGCGTGATCGCGTAGACCCGTTGCCGCACCGCGTGCTTCTGCTTGAAGTGCACCTCGGTCGGACGCTTACGCCACTTGTCCGAAGCGCCCTCGGTAAGCGCCTTCGCGAGCGAAACCACCTCGCCGACTTTTTGTTTCGCGAAGGCGAGCCGATCGGCGACATGGCCGTCGATATCGTATTCGACCAACAGGTCATAGGGCACGTGCAGCAGTGTCGTACCGGTTGAGACGACCAGATCGGGGCACACTCGAGCGAGGTCGGTGAGGTATTCCAGCGTCACGTAGCGGTCGGCGCGCCATACGTTGCGGCCGCTGATCACGCCCGCGTACAGACGTTTGCGACGGATGCCAGGCACCTCGGCCAAATCTTCCGGCCGGATCCGGTGGCTGGCCAGGTCGAGACCGATCGCCTCGACGCCGGTGCCCGCGAGGATGGTCAACGCCTCGCCGAAATCGCCGTACTGGCCGGTGACCAGCATGCGTGGACGCAGCGGCGCCTTCGAAAGCCGGTGATAGGCCACATCAAAGGCGGCCAATTCGGCGGGCGTGCGCTCGCTGGTGAACGCGGGCTCGTCCAACTGCACACAGGTGGCGCCACGCTTGGCGAGAATCTCGAACAGCTCCTCGTAGACCGGGAGCAGCCGGTCGAGCAGACTCAGCGTCTCGAAATCGGCCGGCTCACCAGGAAGGTGCCCGGCCTTCGACAGCAGCAGCAGCGACAACGGGCCGATGACCACCGGCCGCAGCTCGATATCGCGCGCCTTCGCACGGTCGAATTCATCGAGCAGAGCCTCGGGGTGCAGCGAGAACTCGGTATCGGCAGCCAGTTCCGGTTGGCGATAGTGGTAGTTGGTGCCGAAGAACCGGACCAGCTCCAGCGGTGGCAGATCGGGTCGGCCGCGCGCCATCAGGAAGTAGAAGTCCAACGGATCCAGCCCGTCCCGATAGGGCTCGAACCTCTTGGGGACGGCGCCGAACAGCAACGCGTTGTCCAGCACGTGGTCGTAGAACGAGAAGGTGTTGCCGGGAACCTGGGTCAGACCGGTGGCAGCCAGCTCGCTGAACTGCTGCTCCTGGATCTCGCGACCGACCGACAACAACTCGTCGCGTCCGATCCCCCCATGCCAATAGGCTTCCAACGCCCGCTTGAGCTCCCGATGCGGCCCAATCCTCGGATAGCCGAGCACGCTCGACCCGAAACCGTCAGTGACATCGACCATGTGCGGGAACACTCCCTTCCTGTATTTGATTGCAGCGCCTGCGGCGCTGCGTGTTCGCGGCCCTGGGGAATCTCGCGTCCGAGTGTCCGCTGCTCGCGCCTTCGGCGCTTGCGCAACGGAACTCGGACGCGAGACGGGCCGCGAACGGCGCTCGTAGGACTCGCACCTCGCACTGCAAGAGGGTGCGAGTCGGACGGTCACTCCAGGGTTTCACCGACCACCTCGCGGTCGACGAACGTCTATCGGTTGTATTGGTAGAAACCGGCGCCTGTTTTCTTGCCGAGAAGTCCTGCTTCGACCATGCGCATGAGTAGCGGGGGCGCCGAGTAGAGGGGCTCTTTGAACTCCGAGTACATCGAGTCGGCGATCGACTTCACGGTGTCGAGCCCGACCAGGTCGGTGAGCGCGAGCGGGCCCATCGGGTGGGCACAGCCGAGCACCATTGCCTTGTCGACATCGTCTTTGGTGGCGAAGCCGGACTCGACCATACGGATGGCCGACAGCAGGTACGGCACCAGCAATGCGTTGACCACGAAACCGGAGCGGTCGGCCGAGCGCACGACCTGTTTACCGAGTACCTCGCTCGCGAATGCCTCGGCTCGCGCGGAGACCGACTCGCTGGTCTTGAGCGTGGTCACCAACTCGACCAGGGGCAGCACCGGGACGGGGTTGAAGAAGTGCATGCCGACCACGCGCTCGGGGTTCGCCGTGGCGACCGCGATCTTCATGATCGGGATGGACGAGGTGTTGGAAGCCAGCACCGCCGTCGGATCGGTGACGACCTTGTCCAGTTCGGCGAAGATGCTGGTCTTCACCTTCTCGTCTTCGAGTACCGCTTCAACCACCAATTGGCGATCGGCGAAGTCTCCCATCTCGGAGGTGAAACGCAGGCGCCAGGCCGCCTGTTCACGCTCGCGCTCGGTGATCTTGCCGCTGCTCACGCCGCGGTCCAGTGACCGGAGGATGCGGGCGCGCCCCGCGGCAGCCAGCTCTCTGGTCTGCTCGTATACCAGCACGTCGACGTGCGCCCTGGCACATACCTCCGCGATTCCGGCGCCCATTTGGCCGGCGCCGATAACACCGACGCGTTGGATCTTTTCGCTGCTCACGTCCCGCTCCTGCTGGTTTTGTCTGGCTGTCGGGTGGCTTGTGGCGAAGGTGTCGCTCGGGTCCGAGCAAAGCCTTCGATGGTCCAAGGTATAGGGATGCCCTCCCCGCCGTGACTGTTCAGCGGGGAGGGCGGTTCACCCCTACCGAAGTAGAGGATTGTCGGTATTCACGTCGGGAACCTCTTTCCCTCAGCGAGTTCCAGGTGCGTCGAACTAGTCGAACTATCGGTGCGTTGTCACCAACTCGCGCGAGCCCGCCGAGCGCCGTTCACGGCCCGCCGCACGTCCCAGTCGCCCATCCACACAAGCACCGAAACCACCAGCCGAGAACGCTGACCCAACCACAACGCGCGAGGCTTTCGAGCGCCGTTCGCGGCCCGTCTCGCGTCCGAGTGTCCGTGGCGCACGCGCCGCAGGCGCAAGCAGCGGACGCTCGGCCGCGAGACGGGCCGGGGCCGCGAACACGCAGCGCCGCGGGCGCTGCCGATGACACTGCCTAATGGAACTGCCCCTCTTCGGTGGAGCCCTTCAGCGCTGCCGTCGAGGTGTTCGGGTCGACAGTGGTCGCGATCAGGTCGAAGTAGCCGGCGCCGACTTCACGCTGGTGCTTGGTGGCGGTGTAGCCACGCGCTTCGGCGGCGAATTCGCGCTCTTGCAGGTCGACGTAGGCGGTCATGCCTTCGCGGGCGTAGCCGTAGGCCAGGTCGTACATGCCGTAGTTGAGCGAGTGGAATCCGGCCAGGGTGATGAACTGGAACTTGAAGCCCATCGCGCCGAGTTCCTTCTGGAACTTCGCGATGGTGGCGTCGTCCAAGTGTGCCTTCCAGTTGAAGGACGGCGAGCAGTTGTAGGCCAGCAGTTGGTCGGGGAACTCGTTGCGCACCGACTCGGAGAACTTCTTGGCCAGCTCGAGGTCCGGGGTGCCGGTCTCCATCCAGATCAGGTCGGCGAACGGAGCGTAGGCCTTGGCACGAGCGATGCACGGATCGATGCCGTTTCGCACGCCGTAGAAGCCCTCGGAGGTGCGGGTGCCGTCCAGGAACGGCTTGTCCCGCTCGTCCAC
Source organism: Nocardia sp. NPDC049190 (assembly GCF_040648115.1). NCBI lineage: Bacteria > Bacillati > Actinomycetota > Actinomycetes > Mycobacteriales > Nocardiaceae > Nocardia > Nocardia sp. NPDC049190. Next base: position 110,855 of record NZ_JBEZDE010000011.1, on the reverse strand, counting down.
GTCGGAGGTGATCAGGGTGGCGGCCTCGGCGTCGGTGCGGGCGATGATCACCGAGGGGACGTCGGCGACGTCGGCGGCCAGCCGCGCGGAGGTCAGCGTGCGGATGTGCTGCTGGGTCGGGATCAGCACCTTGCCGCCCAGGTGACCGCATTTCTTCTCGGACGCGAGCTGGTCTTCCCAGTGCACGCCCGCGGCGCCGGCCTGGATCATGGCCTTCTGTAGTTCGTAGGCGTTCAGCGCGCCACCGAAGCCTGCTTCGGCGTCGGCGACGATCGGGGCGAGCCAGTTGGACACCGAGGTGTCGCCTTCGACCTTGGCGATTTCGTCGGCGCGCAGCAGCGCGTTGTTGATGCGACGGACTACGGCGGGCACCGAGTTGGCCGGGTAGAGGCTCTGGTCCGGGTAGGTGTGGCCGGACAGGTTCGCGTCACCGGCGACCTGCCATCCCGACAGGTAGATGGCTTTCAGCCCAGCACGGACCTGCTGGACGGCCATGTTGCCGGTGAGTGCGCCGAGGGAGTTGATGTAGTCCTCGTTGTTGACGAGGTCCCACAGGACCTCCGCGCCGCGGCGGGCAAGGGTGGCCTCCTCTACGACGGTGCCCTGGAGCTTCGACACCTGCTCCGCGGTGTAGTTGCGCGTGACGCCCTTCCAGCGGGGGTTGGTGTCCCAATCCTGCTGGATTTCCGCAGCGGTCTTAGGGGTGCCGGTGGTCGACATCTCTGACTCCACTTCCTCGTGTGATCGATGGCCCCACGGTCGAGCAGGAAACAACTCGAACTGCTGGAGCGGCAATTTGCAGGCTTGCTAGACCCATCGTGCGTACTTCCACACGATTGCACACCGAGAAATAGCCGTCTACCTGTTGCTAATGTGAATCTCAGCTAGCTTTACACAGCCGTTTGCTAACACTGCGAAATTTGCTGTTGAATTGCATGTACGAATGCTACCGGCCAGTAGCTCTGACATGCGGTTTTAGCGTAACGCTCGTACTGTTTCCGGCCGACGCGCGGCCCACCTGCGACGCACCCGGCAATTGCCTTGTGTGAGCGCATTCACAAGCCCAGAAGGGCTGCGCGTGTCCCGCGCCACGCGACCCGCCGCCGAGGATGACACCGGACATTTCGCGCTACCGCACAGAGTCCCCCGGATCGGCGTCGAGGATCTCGCGCATCTTCGCGGCATACCCGACCGGGTGGGTCAGATTCCCGTTGTGCCCACCGGGGAATTCCACCACCGGCACACCGCGCAGCGCCCCCAGTTCCCGGGCGCACTTGTAGTCGAAAACATGCGTGGCGGTGGTGCGCCCGCAGGCGGGGACGATGCGCACCGGGGACCGCCGCAGGCGAGCGACGTCGAGGTGATCGTCCCGGACCGCGGTGAAGTCATTCTCGAGGAAGTACTCGAAGTTCGCCGCGCGCTCCGGGCCGAGCGCGGGCGCTGTCACGCCGGGCTCCCGTTCCTGAGCCTCCGGATCAATGCCGAGTGTGCGCACCATCGGTGCGAGCGCAGCGCGCCAGCCGCGCTCGGCGAACACCTGCTGACAGTGTTCGAGTTCGCCGAGATGGTGGGCGCGGTCGGCGGCGGCGAGCAGCCACGGCGCGGCGGGCTCGTGCGCGATGAGGGTGTGCAGCAGCCCGGGATGCCGGACGGCCAGGTGTAAGCCGATGGCCGCACCCATGCTGCACCCGAGCATCCGGACCGGCTCGTCGGTCAGCGTGGCGAGCAGGCGGCGCACATCATCGGCGTGCCTGGCGAGCGACGCGGTTCGCCCGGTCTCGCGCACGATGCTGCGGGAGAGGCCGCGCCGGTCGTAGGTGACGACGGTGAAGTCCCGAGCCAGCTGCCCGACCAGACCCGCACTGCGCCGCGCGTCGCCCTCTCCGCTCTGCCCGATCAGCAGCAGCGGACCGCTGCCGTGGACTTCGTAGTACAGGTCGGCGCCAGGGGCTTCGAGAGTGTCGGAGTACTCGGAGTACTCGGAGTACATCGTGTTCATGTCGACCACGCTAATCCATCAAAATTAATATATCAAGAGTGATACATCTTAACTGATGTATCTTGAGCGACATGGACGGAGTCGAACTGTTCCTCTTGGGCCGAACACTCATGAAAATCGGCGAGGAGGCGCTGCCGACCGAGGGGATCGGCGGCGGGCATCGGCCGGTGCTCGTCGTGTCGAGCGACATCCTCGAGCACCCGGGCAGCACGGTGGGTGAGATCGCCGCGCGTACCGGACTCCCGCAGAGCGCGGTGTCCACAGCGGTGGCCCGACTCAAAGCGGCGGGCTCGATCATCACGGCCGTCGACCCCCGCGACCGGCGGCGTTCCCTGGTTCACCCGGCCGATCACGTGTCGCCACGGGTGGCCGAGGTGCGGGCGACACCGATCGATACCGCGGTGGCGGCTGCGCTGGCGAGCGACCCGGCGGCCGTACGCGAGGTGCTCGATGCGCTCGACACGCTGGCTCGTCATCTGCGCCCACGTGCGCCGCGGGTCGCCGATCGCGCCAATCCGACTCCACACGGCGAGCACTGAGGGACGCATCGGCCCGGCGCGCCGGTCCAGGATCAGACGCCCGCCGGATGTACCGAGCGCCAGTGTTCGGCGATGTCGATGCGCCGCGCTACCCAGACCTGGTCGTGCGACTGCACGTGGTCGAGCAACCGTTCCAGCGCGGCAGTACGGGCGGGACGACCCACCAACCTGCCATGCAGACCGATCGACAGCATCTTCGGATTGCCTTCCGCGCCTTCCCGATACAGCACGTCGAACGCGTCACGCAGGTGCGTGAAGAATTGCTCGCCAGTGGGAAATCCGGCAGGCGAGGCGAAACGCATGTCGTTGGTGTCCAGGGTGTAGGGCACCACCAGGTGGTCGAGGTCGCGCACTCGCGTCCAGTACGGCAGGTCGTCGGCGTAGGAATCGGAGTCGTAGACGAACCCGCCGTGCTCCACCACCAGCTCACGCGTGTGCGGCGAGTCGCGGCCGGTATACCAGCCGCGTGGCGCGGCACCGGTCAATTCGGTCAGGATGCGCACCGCCTCGGCCATATGCGCCCGTTCGGTCTCGCGGTCGACGAGCTGATAGGACTTCCAGCGCAAGCCGTGGCAGGCGATCTCATGGCCGAGTTCACGAAACGCGGCCACCGCTTCCGGGTTGCGCTGCATCGCAGTGGCGACGGCGAAGACGGTCAGCGGCAACCCGCGGCGCTCGAAGACCCGCAACACCCGCCACAGTCCGGCACGGGAGCCGTACTCGTAGAGCGACTCCATGCTCATGTGGCGGTTCGGAAACGCCTCCGCCGGCGTCATTTCCGAAAGGAACGTCTCGGAGTGTTCATCCCCGTCGAGGACGTTGTTCTCGCCGCCCTCTTCGTAATTCAGCACGAACTGGACCGCGATGCGCGCGTCATCCGGCCATTCCGGATCGGGTGGCGTGGGGCCGTATCCGACGAAATCCCGATCGCTCATCCGCTCGACTCCCCGTACAGTCGCAGCCGAGCAAGCCCGCCGTCGGGATAGATGTCCAGGCGGACCTCCCGCACCGGCACCGCCGTCGGCACGACCGGAAAGCGGTGCCTGGTATCGGGCAGCAGCGCGGTGCGCGGCAACAACTCCCACTCGGTGCCGTCCTCGGTACGGCCGGTGAGCCGGGCGGCGCCCGGGCTGTTGCCGAGAAAGTGGGAGGTGTCGAGCTCGGCGAGCCGGATCACTCCGGGCCCGGCCAGCCGGACGCGCACCCAGTCGTTGCCGTCGTCCCTGCGGCGCGCGGTCTCCCAACCGTCACCCATGCTTCTGGCCAGCCCAGGGTAGAGCAACTGATTGGGGGAACTGTAGAAGCGATTGGAGCAGTCCAGCACCAGCGCTCCGTTCTCCACCGCGGCCAGGTCCAACGGGCCCAGGCCGAGCAGCCGCTGATCCGGCCGGCCCTCGCCGTGCACCCGCAGTCTGGCCACTCCCCCGTCTGGATGCATGGTGAGTTTCACGTGTGTCCAGCGATTCTCGCTCTCGACGGCGAACAGGTTACGACTGTCGCCCGCGATCGGAGCACGGTCGACGAGAGTGACCCAGTCATCACGCACGGCAAGGGTTTCCGCAGGCGGATAGCCCTCGACTTCCAGGGCGGAGACCGAGACAGCGGGCGGGTAGTTGCCCGTGAACCAGGCGGTATCGACCACGATCCCGCGGATCACACCGGGCACGCCGAGCCGCACGATGGCGGAGTCGTCGCCGGGCTGCCCGCGGTGCCTGCGGGTCTCCCAGCCGTCGTAGATCTGACCCTTGTGCCCGAAAGTGGACGGCCGGTAGTCGGCGGGGCCAGGGTTGATCAAGTTCTCCTTCTCCGCGAAGAATTCGTCATCGGCCCAGATCACCGCGCCGCCGAGCGGACGAACCGCCAGATCGGGCAGCAACGTGAACTTCTCGTCCTCGATGGGACCGCGCATCGCACCTCCTGTACTCATGCGGGACACCCGCACCCGGTCGGACCGATCACGCGCTGCGCAATGGTGCCCGACCACTCCTCAGTATTCATGCGGCAACCCATTCGTCCAGGTGGCCGTTCATCGTCTCTGCGGCGGAATCGCCGCGCGGGCGGCCAAAGCGCGCAGGACGGCCTCGGTCAGCTCTGGTGCGCCCGCGTCGATCCGTGCGCCGCAGTCGATTCCACGCAATACCGTGGCGGCCAGCGCCTCCGCGGTGGCAGGCTCATCCAGGACGCTGCCGCCGCGCCGGTTCAGGTAGGCCAGCAGGCGCGGCACTGCCACGTCGATCGCCGCGCGGAAGAAGTCGTAGGTGGCCAGCCATCGGGTGACCAGATGGCCGGGATGCATATCCCAACCTTGGTAGTAACCGTGCCGCAACGAGCGTACGACCAGACGGTGATGGTTGCGCAGCGCGGCTTCCGGTTCGGCGTCCGGCACGATCTGGGTGGATCCGTCGCACACCCACACCCCCGTCTGCGCGGCCGCTACCTGCATGACCGCCTTGGCGTAGTCGGCGGCCGGGTGGTCGAGTGCCTGGTGCGGTGCGGCGACACCACAGGCGGCGGTGTAGTCGTAGGTGCCGAAATGCAGTGCGCTGCATCGGCCGTCGGTCATTGCGATCATCTCGGCCACCGGTGCCCGGCCGTCCGCCGCGATAATCGCCTGCGGGCTCTCGATCTGTAGTTCGAACCGCAGGGCGCCCTCCGCGATGCCGTAGCCGCGCTCCAGTCCCGCGCAGAGTTGTGTCAACGCCGTAACCTGCCGCGCGGCACGAATTTTCGGCACCGTGAAGCGGAAGCCGTCCGGAACTCCGCCCGCGCTGTCGAGCACCAGTTCCAACGTACGCAGGGCACGGTTTCGCTCGCCGCCCGTCAGGCCCTTCATCCGAATACCACCGGCCGGGCCGCCGGGCTGCCGCGCCCACGCCGCGAGCACGCCGCCCGCCGCCACGGCCGCCCGGTCCTCCTCGGCGTCGGCACGGAAGCCATAGCCGTCCTCGAAGTCGATGCGCAGGTCCTGGACCGGATTCTGTGCCAGCCGTTCGCGAACGTCGGGCAGCGACCCGGTGCCATCGAGGGTTGCCAGCAGGTCACGGTGGCGGTCGAGCAGTTCCACCGCAGCCGCGCCCCATTCCCGCGGCGTCGCCTCGGTCACGCGATCAGCGGGGACATAGACGGTATGGATCGGCTGCTTCGTGCCGGTCGATCCCGGATAGCTATGCCGCAGTTGCGCATCGACCGCGTCGAGTATCGCGTCTATCCCGATGCGAACCTCCGCAGCCACCTTGGTCATCGCCGGCCCTCCTCCTGTATCGCACGCCAGACCCGATCCGCCGTCATCGGCACTCGAGTGAGGCGCACCCCCACCGCGTCCCGGATCGCGTTGGCCAGTGCGGGCGCGACCGGGTTGTACGGTGATTCGCTCATCGACTTGGCGCCGAGCGGCCCGAGTTCGTCAGTTGTGTCGGCGAAGTACACCTCGGTGCGCGGTACATCGGCGAACTGCGGGACGTGATAGTGCCGCAGGGTGCGCGTGGTCACCACCCCCGCATCGCTGCGCATGTCCTCGTACAACGCCGTGCCGACGGCTTGCGCGACACCGCCCTCCACCTGCCCTCGGCACTGCACCGCGTTCAGCACCGTGCCCGCGTCCGCGGCCTGGATCGACTGGAGAATGCGGATCGAACCGGTGTCGGGGTGCACAGCCACTCGGGCGGCGTGCACGTTGAAGCTCACCGACCTGGGGCTGCCCGCATGCTCACAGTGTGCGGTCAGTTCGCCGTCGGCCAGCAGGTCGTCCGCTCCGAGCATCCGGTCACCGCAGCGAACGCCGCCGGACTCGACCACGCAGTCCTGCTCGGGAACCCCCGCCAGCTTCGCCGCCCTGGCCAGCATCAGCCCGTGTAGCTCGCGCGCCGCCGCGTAGGTGGCTTTGCCCGCGACCACGATGCCGGTGGAGCCGAACGCACCGGTGTCATGGCCGACCAGGTCGGTGTCGGACTGCCGGATCACGATGCGGGACACATCGGTGTTCAGCGCGGCGGCGGCGAGCTGGGCGTGCACTGTCGTGGTGCCGTTGCCGAATTCCGCGGTGCCGACCCGGACCTCGCAGCGCCCGTCCGGCAGCAGCCGCGCGATCGCCTGCGATCGGTGTCCGCGTGGCGGAATAGTGGCGATCATCGCCACGGCCATGCCCGTGCCGACCCGCCATTGCCGGCCAGGAGATTGAAGGCCGTTGCCTCGCAGCAGCGCTCGCTCGGCGAGGTCGATGCACTGGCCCAGACCGTAGCTGCCGAACACCAGATCGTCCTTGTCCACCTCGGCGCCGACGAACGGGTCTCCTGGCACCACCACGTTGCGACGCCGGAACTCGAACGGGTCGATGCCGAGCGCATGGGCCAGTTCGTCCAGCGCCGACTCCACCCCGAAGATCACCTGGCCGAGGCCGTAACCGCGGAACGCGCCGGAGGGAACATTGTTGGTGTACACCGACTGTGCGTCCACCCGCTTGTTGGCGCAGCGGTAGATCTGCACCGACTCGCCGACACTGTGAAACATCACCCCCGCGCCGTGGTTGCCGTATGCCCCGGTATCGGCGAGCACATCGACAGCGAGCGCGGTGAGCACGCCGGTGCGGTCAGCGCCCGCCGTCACCGCAACCCGCATCGGATGACGGCAGGTGGCGGTGGTGAACTCCTCGGAGCGGGTGAACTCGTAGCGCACCGGCTCGCCGGTACGCAGGACGGCCAACGCGATCAGATCCTCGGCCAACATCTCCTGTTTGGCACCGAACCCGCCGCCCACCCGCGCGGCGAATACCCGCACTCGGGCCTGGGGCAGCCCGAACACATGGCACAGCTCGTCGCGCACCAGGAAGGGAACCTGCGTGCTGCACCGGATGACGAGCCGACCATCCGAGTCCAGCCAGCCGATCCCGCCGTGTGCCTCCAGGTGCACGTGCTGCGCGCGCGGCGAGTGCCAGACACCACGCACCACCTGCGCCGCGGCGGCCAGACCCGCTGCCAAGTCGCCGACCTCACCGTGCAGCTCGGCGACCAGATTCCGGTCGGCGTCCGCGATCCTGGACGAATCGGGTTTGTCCCCATGCAGTTTCGGCGCTCCCGTGCGCAGCGCCTGCTCCGGATCGAAGACGGCGGGCAAGATCTCGTAGTCGACTCGCAGCAATGCGCACGCGGCCCGGGCGACCCCCACGCTCTCGGCCACCACCGCCGCCACCCGCTGCCCGACGAATCGCATCGTGCGATCGAGCACAAAGGTGTCGTCGGGGTCGTCGGTCCGCTGCTCGTGCCGCGCGGTCGAGAACGCGACCGGCGGCGCGTCGGCGTAGGTGAGCACGACGCGCACTCCGGGAAGCGCCTCGGCGGCCGTGGTATCGATCGACCGGATGTACGCGTGCGGGTGCGGACTCGGCAATACCGCGAGGTGCAGCGGGACGGTTGGGGGCGCGACGGCCGAGGCGCCCGGCTGCGGATAGTCGTTCGCTGCGGGGGACGGTATGTCGAAGGTGAACGGTTCGGTTCCGGTGACGATCCGCGGCCCTGCCGGAGCGCTCACTCCGCTTCCGATCCGCCCCGCCACCCCGGGCGGGCGCGGAGAAGCATCGGCGGCGCGGGCGTCGTCGGGCGGCGCTCCCAGTGCCGCCGCGATCGCGCGATAGCCCGTGCAGCGGCAGAGGTTTCCCTTCATCAACTCGGCACGTTCCGCCTCGGACGCCCCGACCTGCCCTTCGGCCCCGGCGCCGAGGCCCGCGGCCGTCACGACCATGCCCGCGGTGCAGAAACCGCATTGGAATCCGGCGTTGTCCAGAAACCGTTGCTGCACCGGGTGTGGGTTCTCGGTCGTCCCGAGCCCGGACGCGGTGGTGACCACACGGTCCGCGGCGCGATAGGCGGGAACCACACAGGAGTGCGCCGGCACGCCATCGATCAGGACCGAGCACGCGCCGCAATCGCCCGCATCGCATCCCTTTTTCACGGCCGGATGGCCGCTGTCGCGTAACGCCGACCGCAGGCATTGCCCCGGCCGCGCGTCGATCGCGACCGATCTGCCGTCCACCTCGACCCGCATCATGATTCCCGCACCCGCAGTTCCGCGGCGACCGCGCGGGCGAGCAGCCCGGCGACGTGCCGCCGCCACTCCGGCGATCCGTGCGGGTCGTCGAACCACAGCGTCGGGTCGAGCGCGCCGACCGCCCCGGCGATCTCGGTGTCATCCGGCGCAGCAGCGAAATCCAGGACGATGGGTCGGACCGTGGCGGCGGTGAGGGTGACCGCACATCGACCATCCGGATCGCGCCGACCCAGCACGACGGCGCCGGACCGTCCGAGCGGAGCGAGCGCGATCTTCCGAAAGCTGGTTCGCGCCAGCAGACTCGACCGCGGCACCCGTATCGAACGCAGTACCTCGCCAGGCCGCAGTACAGTGTGTCCCGGTCCGAGGACGAGGTCCCGCAGCGGAATACGTCGATCGGAACCATCAGCCGCCCAGATGAGCGCGACACCGTCCAGCGCGGTCAGTGCGCCGAGGACCGCGCCAGCGGGCAGTGCGAGACACACGTTCCCGCCCACCGTGGCGCTGCGCCAGATCTTGTGTGAGGCGAGCAGTGCCCGGCAGGACGGCGCGAACAGCGCGGTCCCCGGCCAGCCCTCGCGTAGTACGGGCATCCCCAGCTCACGTCCGGGTGCCGCCCCGGCGAACTCGGCCAAGGTGCAGGTCGCGGCGATCTCCAGGCCGTCCGCGACGACTTCGAACGGCGGCCACCCCATGGTCGTAATGTCCACCAGCCGTTCGAGCTGATCCTGCGGCTCGGAAAACAGAAAGGTCCCACCGGCCAGAACCGCCGTCGACGCGCCGAGCATGCGCAGATCCGCTCGTTCGCGCGCCACCACCACCTCCCGGATCGTGTCCAGATCCACGTCTCACCCTCTTCCCGCCACTCCCGCCACGGTAGAGCCAGTCGATTGCCGCAATGTTGCGCGACACCGGCCGCAGATGTCGCGGCCGTTACCTCGTCACACTGCGAACACCGCGACCGCGCCCATTCGAACCGGTCGCGCCAGTCGGCATCTCCTCCGACGCGCCACACACACCCGCACCGACCCGAATACCCCGAGAAACCGAGCCGATCCCCGTCCCAGTATCCCGCGCATATCCTGACCTGGCATGAAAGCCCGGCAGCACCCGCGATCCCCGACACATGGGGACGAGGTTTTCGCGGTGCGGGAAATGGTCATGCCGTCTTCCATCCGGCCATGTACCAGATTTCTATACGGCAGGCCGCGAGACGCGCCATCCTGGGGGCGACTCGACCATAGCTCAGTAGCCAACCGTATCCGGTCGACCCGCATCACGACGTTTCGACGACTGAACGAACTGACAATCACCGCCTTTGTCAACGTATTCATGTGGCGGGCGATGTGGCACCGGTCAGCCACCATATGACTACCGGCGACGACTCTCGACGGTTGTCGGCAGCATCTGGGGTTTGCCCGGTCGGCGATCAGCCGGGAGCTTTCAGGGAATGGGCTACTCGGCCGCAGGAGCCCTCGAGCACGTCAGCGATTGGTGGACGCTGCTGATCATGCGAGTCCGACCTACCTCCGCGCGATGGGCGAACGCCCACCTCTGGGCGACTACATCCGCGCAATCCGAGGATGCCCCGCTGCCGGCTGGCCACCCGCCTATGTCACAGCCGGAGGCGAAGTCGCCTGTCACTGCGTCGAAAGTTGACATCCGTTGAGGAAAGCACTCACTGCCGCAGCCGGACCGATCGACGCCACCGACGCACCGGACGCCGTCCGACAAGCCTCCCGAGCACGAGCAATCTGTTCGGTGTCCGACGAGTCGCGTGAGGTGGCGTGGTCCCTCCGGACAAGTTCGACGGGTTGCCAATGGTCGCGAGCATCCGGCGCCGTGTGGACGACTGGCGTTCGGGGTGAGTGGCCGGCCATCCGGTAGGGCTGGTCCTTCCCGATCACCGCAGCTCACACGACAGAATTCGTACAGATGGCCTGCGGGTTCCAGTTCACCGGACAGATCATCCGGCTTTCGCGATCAAGAGGGCCTGCGCCCGCGCCACCTGCACGGCGACCGCATCCATCGCGACCGTGCACACCACACCATCGCGCACTACCGCACGCCCGTCCACGATCAGCTCGGCCAGCGGCGGGGCGGAGCCGAGGACGAGCGCGGTCACCGGGTCCTCGATCCCGGCGTGCGCGTCCGTATCCAGGCGCCATAAGGCGAGATCCGCCAGTTTGCCTACCTCGATGGAGCCGATCTCGCGGTCGCGCCCGAGGACGCGCGCGCCACCGATGGTCGCCAGTTCCAGCGCGGTGCGCGCGGTCATCGCATGGGGACCGCCCGTGGCCCGGGCGTACAGCAGGGCGTTGCGCGGCTCCTCGATCATGGAGCCGGATTCGTTGCTCGCCGCGCCGTCCACGCCGAGGCCCACCGACACGCCGGCCCGCACCAGATCGGCGGTGCGGGCGACACCGGCACCGAGGCGCGCGTTCGAGGTCGGGCAATGCGCCACGCCGGTACCGGTTCTCGCCAGGGCGGCGATGGCCGCGTCGTCGAGATGGACTGCGTGCGCGAACCAGACATCGGAGCCGAGCCAGCCGAGTCGCTCCATATATTGCGCGGGCGTGCAGCCGTAAACCTGCTCGCAGTAGTTCTGTTCGTCGATGGCCTCGGCCAGGTGGGTGTGCAAACGCACACCTGACTCGCGCGCCAGCGCCGCCGACTCGCGGAGCAACTCCGGCGTGACCGAGAACGGCGAGCACGGGGCAAGGGCGATCCGCAGCATCGAGCCGAACGACGGATCATGCCAGCGGGCTATGGCTTCCGCGCTCGACGCGAGAATGTCGTCCAGATTCTCCACCACGCGATCGGGCGGCAGCCCGCCCGTGCTCACACCGAGATCCATCGAGCCGCGGCACGGATCGAAGCGCAGACCCACCTCTCGCGCGGCCGCGATCTCGGCGCCGAGCATGTCACCACCCGCGCGGGGGAAAACATAGTGATGGTCGGTCGTGGTGGTACATCCGGTGCGCGCGAGCACAGCGAGTGCGCCGGTCGCCGCGATCCGAACCGCGTCCTCGTCGATGCCGGCCCAGATCGGGTAGAGCGTGCGCAGCCACTCGAACAGCGTGCTGTCCACCGCGAGGCCACGGGTGATCCACTGGTAGAGGTGGTGGTGGGTGTTGACCAGACCGGGGGTCAGCAGGCAGCCGCGGCCGTCGATGCGGCGCGCGCTCGGGTCGGGCGCCGGCGCGTCTCCCGCACCGACCTCCTCGATCCGGTTGCCGCGCACAACGACATGACCGTGCCGGTATTCAGTGCGCTGCGCGTCGACCGTCGCGATCGCACACCCCTCGATCACGGTCACCGGGTCCATGCGAGACCCGCTTCCGGTGCGTCGGCTCGCGCGACGGTGGCATGGATCAAGCCGTAGGGACGGTCGTCCGCGTGGTAGACCTCACCGCGGTTCTCGATGCCGAATCGGGCCAGGTCGTAATCGAAGTGGTGGTTGTTCGACGCCGCCAGGCGGATCTCGGCCAGTACCGGATACGCCGTCAGCGCGGCCTTGCCCATCTCGAACAATGTCTGCTGCAGCGCCTTCGAGTGGTGCGTCGCGAACGTCCGCACCAACTGCGCCCGCACCCCGGCGTAGACCTCGTCCCAGGCGACGCGGTCGGCGGCGGCGAAACGCCACTGCGCGACCAGCGAGGCGGCCAGCACCCGATCATGCGTCGGGGTGAGCACGGTGAATTCGTCGGTCAGGAAGTCGGCGAACTCCGAATCGGTCGACTTCAGGATGGTCAGCAGCTTCACCCCGCCGACGACCCACGCCGCGCGGTCGGCGCCCTTGCCTGCCACGGTGACCGCCGCCGTGCGCACCTCAGGACCCTGCCGTACCCAGGTGTGGTCGTGCTCGGCGCCCCCCACCGACACCCGCTGCCAGACGTATTCGTCGACCTCGACGCGCGCACTGGTCACCGGCTCGATATCGGTGACGAAATGATCGGCCAGCGCGAGCGCGTAGTCCTCGATCGTTCGCAGTCCCGGTCGCTTCGCGTAGGCGTACGCGGTCTGCTTCTGCGTATCGGTGGGCAGTACCTTCGCCTGATCGCCCAAGACATAGGCGTCGGCGAAATCACCGCGCAGCATGGTGGAGACATTCACGTCGCGAATCTCATGCCGTGCGGTCTCCCGATAGATCCGGACAATCCGGTTCTCGGACTTGCCGTATCGGTATTCCGACAGCACGATCGGTCCGGTCAGTTCCATGCTCGGCTCAGCTTCCTCGGTAAGTGGAAAAAGCGAAAGGCGACAGCAACAAAGGGACGTGGTAATGCCGCTCGCCGGTAACGACGAACGCGATGGCGACCTCGGGGTAGAAGGTTTCGATGTCGCGCCGCGCGAAATACGCGCCGGTATCGAACACCAGGCGATAGGTCCCCGGCGCAAGCGCCGCACCGAACTGACCGATCCTGCCATCCGCGTCGGTCACGCCCGAATCGAGCTGCTGCGCTGGCCGATACAACGTCACCGTGACGCCGACAGCGGGCACACCGGACACCGCGTCCAGCACATGGGTGCTCAGCGTGCTCATGGCTGGCCCGCCAGCAGACCACCCAGCCTGATCCGGTTGATCTTCGCCAGTTCGGCACGAACGACGCGTCTTTCGACCTCCGGGGTGTTGCGCAGCCGGTCTGTGAGCAGTGCGAGCAGCTCCTCGGCCGACTTGCCGGTCGCACACACAAGGTAGATATGCCCGAACCGTTCCTCGTAGGCGTGGTTGCCCTTGGCCAGCGCCGTCCGCACGTCGTCCGTGGCAGTCGTCACCTCGGCCTGCTCACGCGCCGAATCCAGCGAATCCGCCCGCTCCCCGATCCGGGGGTGTCCGGCCAGGGCCAGATCTATCTCGGACTCGGGCAGCCGTGCCACCGCGGCGTCCGCGGCATCGAAGAACACCCGGATGCTCGGGTACGGGCGGCCCGCGACCAGCGAACGCGCCACACCCGGCGAGGAGCAACAGGCGAGCAGCACCTTATACGCCACGTCCTCGGGCATCGCGTCGAACGCCGCGAGGCCCGGTTCCTGGTCTGCCATCGGACCAGCATCGAACACGACCTGCCCTACCGCTGCCCGAACGCATGAGATCGCCTTCGGCGTGTCGCCTGTGGGCGGGCAGCCGCGCAGCCCGCTGAGCACCAGATTTACGGTTTTACCCCGTGCGGAGCAGACCGCGCGGTACTACCTTCATACCCATGTCGCCCCCTGATCGCCCGGACATCTCCCCAGCGTGCGCGGGAATCGTGCTCGCCGCGGGCGCCGGCACACGCTACGGGCGACCCAAGGTCCTCGCCGAAGGCGGCGCCTGGCTGCGGGCCGCCGTGCGGGCATTGCGGGGCGGAGGCTGCGATCCGGTGATCGTGGTGCTCGGCGCGACCGGCCCGACGCCCGAGATCGTCGATCTCCCGCCTGATGCCGAGCACGTGTGGGCGGCGGACTGGGCCACCGGACTCGGCGCCTCGCTGCGGGCCGGTCTCATCGCCGCGGCGCGCACTCCGGCGCGCTATGTCGCGATCATGCCGGTGGACACACCCGATGTCGGCGCCGACGTGGTCACCCGGGTGACCACCGCCGCGTTCGCGGCGCCGAGCGGTCTCGCACGAGCTGTGTTTCACGACCGGCCGGGCCACCCCGTTGTGCTCGCGCACCAGCATTGGAAGGCGGTATACGCCGCCGCCGTAGAAGATTTCGGAGCGCGCACCTATTTGACCGGTAAGGGCGATATGGTGTGCGTCACGTGCGACGATTTGGCGACGGGCGTCGATCGTGATTTCCCGGCCAGGACCGCACGGTGATCGGAGCTGGCTGATGCGGGACATCATCGACGACCTGCTGCGGGTGTGGCATTCGGGCCGGACCGGCGGGCTGGCCACCGTGGTGCGCACGGTGGGCTCCGCGCCGCTGCCGGTAGGTTCGGCCATGCTGGTAGATCCGATGGGCGGCGTGTACGGTGCGGTCACGGCGGGCGGGCTGGAGGAGATCGCCTACGAAGCCGCGCTGCAAGCCGCACGCACCGGCCGGCGCGCGCTGCACCGCTACGGTGCGGCGACCGGCATGGAGACGGGCCCGAACGGCGAGGGCATGATGGACGTCTTCACCGAGCCGTTCTCCCGGGTGCACTTCCCCGAATTTCCTGATGTCGCAGCCGAGATCGCCGCCCACCGCAGGGTCACCGTCTTCACGGTGGTGTGGAATTCCGATCCCGATCTGATCGGACAGCATCTGATCACCGACAAGAAGCACGCCACCGAGCTGATCGCACTTCCGGATGCGGATATGTTCGTCGCCTCCTACGCTCCGCCACCTCGGCTGATCATCTTCGGCGCCAATTCGTTCGCCGCCGCGCTCACCGTGCAGGCCAACCTACTCGGCTACCGCGTCACGATCTGTGACTCGCGCCCCAATTTCGCTACGCCGGAATCTTTTCCGGGCGCTGAGGTCGTCGTCGACTGGCCGCACCGGTACCTCAACACGCTGTCCGCTGCCGGGGAAATCGACCGCAGCACGAGCATCGTGCTGCTCGCACACGACCCCATGTTCGAGATTCCACTGCTCACCGTCGCGCTGCGGCTACCCGAACTCGGTTATCTCGGCGCGATGGGATCCCGCCAAGCGCACGCCCGGCGAGTAGAAGACCTGCGGGCGGGCGGGTTCAGCGACGAGACACTCGCCCGCCTGCATGCACCGGTGGGTGTCGACCTCGGCGCGCGGACCGCGCCCGAGTTCGCGGTCGCGATCGCGGCCGAGCTGCTCGCCGCGCGCGCCGCACAACCCCCACGACCCCAGGACCCGTACAGCGGGGAAATTCCGGTGACGTCGAAAGCCGCCGTAGGGCTTGGGATCTGATTCCGACGCTATCGCCTGCCCGGATCGGCCGAGACCTGTCGGCCGATCCGGGTACGGTTATCCGGTGGTTTACCAGCGTGCCTCGCGGTAGTGGGAGTCCCACGCGGCGGTAGACCGTCAGACAACACTGGTGCGCCCAGGACCGCGTCGTCGAGGTCGAAAGCCGCCATCCGTGCGGGGAGGTTGTCGGCGAGGTTGTTGATTGCGTGGTGGAGCTGCTGCTTCGTAGCGGTGACAGCGGAGGCGTCGAGTAGACCGTGGGCGAGGCACCACGCGGCATGCCGATCGAGATAGCGCAGGGCGAAAACGTCACGCACGGCGGCGATCTCGACGTGTTCGGATTGCTTTCGAGCAAGTCCAAGGCGTACTCGGCGCAATGGGCCTCGGCGACGTCGAGCACGTCCGGAATGACTGCCAACCTCTCCGCGAGCGCGGGAGTGGACAGGTGCGGTTGTGCCTCTTGCGCGATCGTCAGAACACGGGCGGTGAACACGCGGTCGTGCGGGTCGGCGGGGTCGTGCAGGACGGGCTCTGGGGGCGGGTGACGGGAGTTGTTTGGCCAGTATGCGGCCGGCGACGGAACGAGGACATCGCAGTCGCCCTCGCCGGTGATGGCGGCATGACAGACGCCGAGGTAGTCGGCGACCCGGTTGGCGCTGAACATGCCTTGTGCACCCATCTTTATTCGACAGTGAGTGATCGTGTCCAACGCATGCAACTGAATGAAGTACTTGGCCAACATCACCGTGACGACGGTGTCGGGGTCGGTGAGATCCGCGCCGGCAAGGAATGTCTTGATCGCGTTGCCGTAGACGGTGCGGGCCACAGTGTCTGCCAGATCGGTGAGCAGGGTGTCTCGCACGTGCGGAATGTCGAGCATTCGCGGTCGGTCTACCGCTGTCATCGGTACTACCCTGCCGGCGGCGTAGCGCAAGGAGATACAGAGCGCGGCGCGGGCCGAGGCATTCAGGCAGGACGACAGCGCCATTCGGCCGACGGTCAGCTGGCTGGTGACCGAGGGGAATGCCCGCCGTCGACTGTCCTCGTCGCGCCAGTTCAGCACACCGTTGGCATCGATGGTGGCCAGGCCGGCGCTCAGCCAGGCGCCGCGCTCCATTCGAAGGTTGTCGAAGCTGATGATCGCGTTGTCCATGATGACCAGCGACTGGCGGCCGAGCCGGGTGATCGTCACGCCGGGACATGGATCGCCGTTGGCATCGCGCAGCCGCGCCCTGAACAGTTGCACGCCATGATCGGTGCCCGCCCCATCGATGAGCCGCGCGGCGATGACGCAGACTCGTGCCACCGGAATGCCGACGCTGGGCAGGAACTTCCGCGCTCGCGGATCCGGGGTGTCGAGCAAGAACCCGTCCCAGGTCGCGGTGGTCTGCATGAACCCGATAGTGGAACCGCAGCCGTACTCGGTCAGCAGCATGTTCTCGATGCCGGAACCGTCGTCCAGGTCCTGCAGGCGCGGCAGAGTCGGGATCGGTCAGGGTGGCCAGGCTGCCCGAGGCCGAGTTGTAATGTCCGGAGATCAGCGGAACCAGGTCCGTCGCCAGCGCTGCGGACCAATCGAACGCTGCGAACAGACTGGGTGGATCGGTCGCGACAGCGGTGGAGGTGCCGAGTTCACCACGTATGCAGATCCACGGAGTCCAGCGCCCGCACCGTTTTCCGCCCGACCCGGAAGGACTTGGTCAAACCGCTGACCTGGATTCCGGTCCCCCGGTGGTGCCGATTTCCGTGCTCATGACGGTCACCCTACGAGAACCCGGTTGCGCCGATATTGCCAATCGCGGCGCCAGATTGCGCAATCGTCACGCTTCGCGCCCGGCGGCGTGGCCGCATGTCGAATCCGGGCGAGCCGATTCGGATGAGATCCGCCCCGCCGCTGGTTGCACAGCAGATGAACCCGATCCGTACGCTGCTCGACGCCGAACTGCACGTCGCGGGCTCGCAGATACTGTGGCGCGAAGTGATCGGCAACGGATTCGGCCTGGCCTCCGCGATCGGCGGCATGCGCAGAAAGGTGTGGGCATGGCCGATCGGCATCGCGGGGAACGCCTTGCTGTTCACGGTGTTCGTCAGCGGGATATTCCACACGCCGCAGCAGCTGAACATGGCGGGCCAGGCCGGGCGCCAGTTGATGTTCATCGCGGTCAGCGTCTACGGCTGGTGGAGCTGGTACCGGCACGCGACCACGGCGAGCGGGCTCGAGCATCGCGGCGTCGATCCGCGGTGGGCCGGCGCCGGCGAACGTCTCGCCCTCGTTGCCGCTATGCTCGCCGGCACCGCGGTCTTCGCCCTCCTCTTCGAGCGACTCGACTCCTATGGCCCGTGGGCCGAAGCCTGGATCTTCACCGGGTCGGTCCTGGCCACCTATGGCATGGCGCGCGGGCTCGCGGAGTTCTGGTTGCTCTGGATCGCGGTCGACATCGTCGGTATTCCGCTGCTTGTGCGCGCCGGGTACTACCCGTCGGCCATCCTCTATCTGGTCTACGCCGGCTTCGTCGCCTGGGGGTTCCTGGTCTGGGCGCGCTCTATACGGCCGAGCCCCGCGCCGCAGCGGCCGCTGGCGACGGTTGCGGAATAGTCGCCGTGGCGTTGCGGGCTCGAGCTGCTACACCACGTCGACGCGCACCCCGGCCGCACGGATCGCGGCCACCGCCGCTGGATCGGCGTCGGTGTCGGTGACCAGGATCTGCACCTGTTCGATGCCGCAGATCCGAGCCAACGCCGTGCGCTCCAACTTGTCGGCGGTGGCTACCACCATCACGTGCCGCGAACGCCGCACCATTTCGGTGGTCACCCCGGCCTCATCGATGTGCCTGCACTGCGCACCGCCCTCGGCGGAGATCGCGTTCACGCCGAGGATGAGTTCGTCGAGCCGCAGTTGGGCCAGCGCGCGCTCAGCCAGTGGCCCGTGCAGTTCGTAGGACTCCCGCCGCGCGACACCGCCGAGGACGATCGTGCGCATGTGCGGTCGCAGCACCATCTCACCGGCGATATTGAGCGCGTTGGTGACGATGGTCAACTGGTCGTCGCCGGACATCCCGAGATCGGTGCGACCGGCCAGCGCCCTGGCCACCGCCGTGGTGGTGGTTCCGCCGTTCATCGCCACCACCGCCCGCGGATCGACAAGGGACGCAGCGTGTTCCGCGATCCGATGTTTGGCCTCACCGCTGGTCTGACGGTAGCGAGCGGGCAGGTCGTAGGCGACCGTGGTCGCCACGACGCCACCGTGCGTCCTGGTCGCCAGCTGCTGTTCGGCCAGGGCGGTGAAATCGCGGCGCACCGTCGCGGCGGACACACCGAGCCGCTCGGCGGCGTCCTCTACCGAGAGCCGCCCGGATTCGGCGAGCAATTCCAGCAGCCGGTTCCATCGTTGCGGTCGATCCGTCGACCCGGTCATCTCACACCCTCCGGTCCGTGCGGACGACCTGATGTTTCTCCAAGCACGCGAACAATATGACCACAGCCACGGTACCGACCGTAGAGATTCGCCTACGGCGATACCGAGCCGGGCTTGCGAGCGCGTCGGGGAAACGCGGAATACTCCGCAGTGCGGGCCGTTTGCCGCGCCGCGTTCGTGTTACTTGACGCTTCCGGCGGTCAGTCCCGCTACCAACCGTTTCTCGATGAGCGCGAACAACACCACCACCGGAATAATGCCGACGGTGGAAATAGCGAACACGTACTGCCACGCCGTGTCGTACTGACCGACGAACTTGGTCAGCGCCACCGACAGCGGCTGGTTCGCCGGCGTCGTCAACACGACCAGGCTGGCGGCGAACTCGTTCCAGCACGCGACCACCACGAAGATGGTCGCGGTGACGATGCCGGGCCAGACCAGCGGCAGACTCACCCGGACCAGCGTTTGCCACCGGTTCAACCCATCGAGCAACGCGGCCTCCTCGATCTCCACCGGGACGGCGGCGAAGAAGCTGTGCAGGATCCACACCGCGAACGACAGGTTGAATGCCGCGTTCACCAGGATCATCGCCAGCCAGGTGTCGTTGATGCCCAGCGTGAAGAACTGCCGGATCAGCCCGGTGACCAAAACGGTCGGCTGCAGCATCTGGGTCACCAGCACCAGACCGAGAAAGACCGCACGCCCCGGAAAGCGATGGCGTGCGGTGTAATACCCGGCCGGAATCGCGACGATCAACACGAGCGCGGTGGCGCAGGCCGAGATGACGACCGTACTGACCAAATTGAACGGCAGTGGCGTCTCCGGGGTGCCCCACATCGTGGCGTAGTTGTCGAGATGCCACTCCCGGGGCAGGTAGGTCGGCGGGATACGCAGAATCTCGGCTCTGCTCTTCAGCGAGCCGAGCACCATCACCACGAACGGCAGCAAGAACATCGCGGCGATCACGATGCCGACCGCGGTCAGTTCCCAGCGACGCCGCCTGGTCCGCGCGGGGGTGACCACCGGCTCCGCCGCCCCGATGTCCTGCTCGATCCGCGCCACATCGGCCGGCGTGGTCATCAGTCCACCTCCTTGGTCGGCCGAACCACCTTCACGTAGATCGCGATGATGACCACGATCAGCGCGAAGTTCAGCACACTCATCGCGGCGGCCGTGTCGATCTGCTGATTCTGCCGAATCAGCTTGAAAGTCAGCGTCGTCGTGGTGTCCGCGGAGAACCCCGCGATACTTCCGGTGATGACCTGCAGGATCGGCAGCGAGTTGAACGCGTTGATGATGTTGATGATGGTCGCCACCGCGATCGCCGGCCGCAGCTGCGGCAGGGTCAGATGGCGGTAGCGTTGCCACGCGCTCGCACCGTCGACCCGGCCGGCCTCATCGACTTCGGCCGGAATCGCCTGCAACCCGGCCAGAATCGTGTACGTCGTGAACGGTATGGACACGAACACCGCGACGCAGATCGCCACGAGGAATGCCGGCGTCGGCTGTTTGGTGAAGCCGTACCCCCGGTCCAGCACGCCGATGTCGACCAGGAACCGGTTGGCGATGCCGACGTCCGGGTCGAGCATGTAGTAGAAGATCGTCGTGGTCATCACGACCGACGCCGCCCACGGGATCAGGATCGCCATCCGCACCGCGGTGCGGCCGGGGAAATCCTTGTTCAGGAACTGAGCCAGCGCCGCGGAGAGCAGCAGCGTGATCAGCACGACGCCGACCACCCAGATCACGGTGTGCACCAGGACCGAGCCCAGCTCGGAGATCCCGAACAGCGTCCGGTAGTTGCCCAGCCCGGCGCTACCGCGGTCCTGGCCGTAGGCACTGAGGTTCCTGGTGCTGGTCCACACCATGTAGCAGGCGGGGAAGGCGACGATGGCCGCGATCAGGACCAGCGATGGCCCGATCCACGGCATCGCCGCCAGTATTCCTCTGCGCCGCACGCTATTTCGCGGCTTCCTGGATTCGCTGCAACACCTGGGCGGGATCCGCGCCTTGAGCGATGGTGCCCATCTGCTGACGGATAGCGCCCTGTGCCGCGGCCCACGCCGCGTTGTTGCTGGGGTAGAACTTGGCTACCGGGAGCGTCGCGGCGAATGCCTTGGTCACCGGGTCGTCCGCGAGCAGGGCGGTCGCGCTGTCGGTGATCGGGATGAAGCCCTCGTGGCGCACGAAGTTCGCGTACACCTGGGCGGAGTAGAAGTAGTCGAGGAATTTCTTGATCGACTCGGTCTTCTTGCCGTCCTTCTTGAAGGCCATCAGATGGTCGGCCACGCCGAGCGTGACCGGTGCACCGGTCTTCGTCGGCGAGGGAGCGGTCGCGTACTGCAGACCCGGGTTCTTCGCCGCGATCTGGCCGATGGTGGGCGGCAGACCCTCGATCATGCCGATCTTGCCCTGGATGAAGGCGTTGATCACGTCTTTTCGATCGGTGGCGCCCGGATTCGGCTGGGTCACACCGGCGTCGATCAGCGCACGCATAGCCTGCACACCCTCCAGATTCTGCGGCGTGTCCACGGTCAGCCGGTCGCCGTCGGCCCAGGAGCCACCCGCACCGAAGGTCCAGATGGACGTCTCACCCTGGGCCTCCTCGCTGCCGAGGGGCAGTCCATAACCGGACACACCGCCACCGAGCGCCTGGATCTTGCCGGCCGCTTCGGTCAGTTCGGCCCAGGTCTTCGGCGGTGCGGCGACGCCGGCCCTGGCGAACAAGTCGGTGTTGTAGAACAGCGTGCGGGTCGAGGCGAACAGCGGGAGCGCGTATTGCGTTCCGTTCAGCGAGGCGTTCTTCGCGAAGCCGGGCTGGATGTCGGTCAGCACCGACGCGGAGACGATGTCGGCGGCCGGATACAGCATGCCGTCGCCCGCGAAGCTGGCGTAGGCGTCGATGTTGAGGATGTCCGGGGTGGTCGACGTCGACTGCAGTTTGGTGCGCACGACGTCGTTGATCGAGTTCCACGATTCCATCTGCAGATCGACGGTGACGCCCGGGTTCTGCTTCTGGAACTCGGCGATGATGCCGTCCCAGAGGGCCTTGGTGCCCGTGGCGCCGTCGCTGTAGGCGGGGGCGAGGAAGTTGATCGTGGTGTCGGAGTCCGCGGCCTCTTTCGAACCGAAACCGCAGGATGAGAGCGCCAGCGCTAGGCCGGTGACCATCGCGACTCCGGCAAGAACGCGGTGGAGTGGTCTTTTCACGAGCAGAACCTTTCAGATTTTCACACCCGGCGCCAGCGAACCGCCGATGATGAGAGGACGTACCGTCCGTGCTGCCAATCTAGCCCGAACGGTGATCACATGTGACCGATTTACTTGTAAATTTGACATGAACGATCACATAGGGTGATCCTGTCCCTGTGCCGATCCCCGCCGAGCCCACCCCAGTGACACATCTGGCCACCGAGGTCGCCACCCAGCCCGACGACTGGGAGCGCGCCGCGACCATCGCCGCCGACCACCATGCCGCACTTCCCCAACCGGGTGAGCGCGTGGCGGTAATCGGTTGTGGCACTTCACTTTTCATGTCTCGCACAATCGCCGCGCTGCGCGAAGGCGGCGGACACGGGATCACCGACGCCTGGCCCGCGAGCGAGGTGCGCGGCGGTCGCGACTACGACCGCTACCTGGTGATCTGTCGCTCCGGCACCACCACCGAAGTGGTGCGGGCGATGCGGGACATCCCCGCGCACATCCCACGGGCCGTTATCTGCTCCAGCCCCGGCACCCCCGTCCTCGAGCTGGGCGACCCGATCCTCATCGATCAGGTCGACGAGGAGTCGGTAGTGCAGACCCGCTTCGCCACCACCGCCTTGGCGATCCTGCGCCGGCACCTGGGACACGACCTCGAACCGGTGATCACGCAGGCGCGCGCGGTGCTCGCGCAAGACCCCGCGACATCACTCGCCGAGGTACGCGGGGCCGAGCAGATCAGCTTCGTCGGCATGGGGTTCGCGGCCGCCATCGCCGACGAGGCGGCGCTCAAACTGCGCGAATCCTGCCAGTCCTGGACCGAGGCGTACCTGGCGACCGAGTACCGGCACGGCCCGATCAGCATCTCCGCCCCGGGCCGCGCCGTCTGGGCCTTCGGGCCACTGCCGCCGAATTTCGCCGACGATGTCGCCGCCACCGGCGCGCATCTGGAACATCGTGCCATCGACCCGATGGCCGACCTGGTGCGCGTGCACCAACTCTGCATCCTGCGTTCGGCCGATCTCGGTCTCGACCCCGACCATCCGCGCGGACTGAACCGCTCCGTGCTCCTCGAGCCGTGATGGTCGCGGCACGGTGCGCGCGGCGCCGGGCAGTGGCTCCCGAGCCCGGGCCGCGCAGTCCGCGCCGCGAGCTGCCGTGCGGTCCATGACGGAAGCTACTGTGCCGAGCATGGGAACCCCACCGCCGGAGCCGCCGACCCCCTCCGGCACGATCAGATCCGATTCGACCAGCCCGGCCGATCTCGTGCGCGGCACCGACCAAACGCGCGCGAAGCCCTCGCCGACACCGGGTGCGGCCGCGACCGCATCGCGACCGGTCGTGCCACTACCCGACGACGCGCTCGTCCTCGGCCTGGATGTGGGTGGGACCACCATCAAAGGCGAGGTCTCGGATACCTCGGGCACAGTGCTCGCGACGGGAACCGTCGCCACCCCGTGGGGCGAGGCCGCCTTCGACGCGATGGCCGAACTCGGCGACCGATTGCTCGCCGAACTGTCCGGAGCACAGCGCCGAAGGGTCGGCCGCGCGGCAGTGGTGTTGCCCGGCCTTGTCGATACCGCGAACTCGATCGCGGTGTTCAGCAGCAACGTCGGGTGGCGCGATGTGTACCTCGGCGATCGGTTCACCCGACGCTGGGACCTCCCGGTCCTGCTCGAACACGATGTCACCGTGGCGGGCTGGGCCGAATCGCGATTCGGGGCCGGCAGCGGACACGACAACGTGTGCGTACTCATTCTCGGCACCGGAATCTCCGGCACACTCACCGTGGGCGGACGACTCGTGCGCAGCCATTACGGGCAAGTAGGCGAGTACGGTCACGTGCCGGTCCGGCGGGCGGACGGAGTGCCCTGCCCCTGCGGCAATATCGGCTGCGTGGAGACCGTGGCGTCCGGTGCGGCGATGTCGCGCGCCTACACTCGTCACACCGGACGCGAAATATCCGGCGCCGCGGAGATTTTCGCTCTGATCGCCACTGATCCGGACGCGGCGGCCGTGGTCGAGGACGCCGTGGACGCCTTGGCCGACGGTCTGGTCGGCATGGTGCACGCCACCTGTCCCGAACTGATCGTCCTCGGCGGCGGGCTCGCTGGAGCAGGCGCCGCCCTCACCGAGCCGCTACACCGAGCATTGGCTGATCGGCTGCGCCTGGTTCCCGCGCCACGGGTCGTGCTCGGCGAGTTCGGTGTCCGCGCGGGTCTGGCGGGCGCCGCACTGTTCGCACGACAGGGGACGCTCGAGTGACGCCGACCATTCGCGGGCGCATCGTGTCGACGAGTTCGATGCTGGACGACGGCGTGGTGTCGATTACCGGTGAGCGCATCGCTGCCGTGCAATCGTTCGCGCAATGGCGAACCGCGCATCCGGACGCACCCGAGCCGACGTTCGCCGGGATCGTGCTGCCCGGCCTGGTGGACATTCACAACCACGGCGGATTCGGGTATCGGTTCGACACCGTGGACAGCGCCCACGCACGGGCGGCGGCACAGGCCCACCACGCCCATGGGTCGACCACCGTGGTGGCGGGCGTGGTCACCGCGGCCGCGGTGGACATGGTGGCGCAGACCGCCGTACTGCGGGAATTGGCCGAGGAAGGGGTGCTCGGCGGCATTCACCTCGAGGGTCCCTTCTTGTCGGCGGCCCGGTGCGGGGCGCAAGATCCGCAATTTCTGCGCGACCCCGATCTCGAGCTGACGAACCGACTCCTGTCCGCCGCGGGCGGCCAACTGCGCGTGATGACAATGGCGCCGGAACGGCCCGGCTACGCCGCTGTCGCACGCCGACTGGCCGACCACGGAGTGGTGGTCGCGCTGGGCCACAGCGACACCGATTACGCGTCGTTCCGGAAGGCATTGCGTCCCGATGGCTTCGGTGGTCTGGTCACGCACTTGGCGAATGGGATGCCGCCCCTGCACCACCGCGGTCCCGGTCCGGTCGGCGCGAGCCTGGTCGCGGCGGCGGCCGGGCACGCGATCGTGGAGTTGATCAGCGACGGCGTGCACGTCGATCCCGGATTCGCCGCGCTGGTGTTCGCGACCGCGCCGGGGCGGGTCGCGTTGGTCACCGACGCCATGCAGGCGGCGGGGCTCGCGGACGGCGAGTACCAGCTCGGTCCACGGTCGGTGACGGTGCGCGACGGGGTGGCGCGAATCGCCAACGGTTCGATCGCCGGCGGCGTCAGCACGCTACTGCGGTGTGTGGCGCGAGCAGTACACGATTCCGGTGTTCCGCTGTCGGCGGCGGTCGCGGCGGCCACCTCGACCCCGGCCGCGGCGCTCGGACTCGCCGATGTCGGTGACCTGCGGGCCGAGTATTTCGCCGACGTAGTGATCGTCGATGACCGTCTCCAGTTGCGCCGGGTGCTCAGACGTGGACAGTGGGTGTCGTGATCCTTACCGTGACAATGAATCCCGCGTACGACATGACCTACCGGGTCGAACGCTTCGAACGCGGGCAGGCCCACCGGGTCCGTTCGGTGGAGCAGCGCATCGGCGGCAAGGGCATCAACGTGACCCGAGTGCTGAATCAGCTCGGCAAATACGCCAGGGCGACCGGGTTCTCCGACTACGCCTTCGCGGCCGCCGCCGAGCTGGAAATGCCGGTCGACTTCGTGCACGCGCTACCCTGGGTGCGCCGCACGGTGGTGATCAGCGAGTCCGAGGACGGCACCGCCACCGCACTGTGGGAACCGGGCGCCCGGGTGTCCAATCCGCATGCCGCAGAACAGTTGGCGGTGCGCGTCGCAGGTTTGCTGCCCGATATCGATGGCCTGGTCATCTCCGGATCATTACCCGGCGGCATCGAACCCTCGCTTCCCGCCGAGATCGCGCGGACGGCGATCGCGGCCGATGTGCCCACCATCTGCGATGTCGACGGCGAGGCACTGCGCTTGGCCACCGAGGTGCCGGGGATCGTGCTCATGCCGAACGAGACGGAACTGCAGCGTCTCACCGGCATGACGCCGAAGACCGAGGATGAGGTCGTGGCCGCCGCCTACCCGCTCATCGACCGCGGTGTGCGCGCGGTCATCGCCACGCGCGGCGCGGAAGGCATGGTTTTGGTCACCGCCGATGGCGCCTGGTCGGCCGTCTTGCCTGAACCGCTCGCCGGAAATCCCACCGGTGCGGGTGATTCCGCCACCGCCGCGGTAATCGCCGCACTCTCCGACGAACCCGACCCCGACTGGACTGCCATCCTCACCGACGCGGTCGCCACCTCCGCGGCCTCCGTCGTCATCCCGGTGGCCGGTGAGTTCGACCGCTGCCTGCGCGCCAACGTCGCTCCCACGATCCGAGTCGAGCAATTGGACCTCCCGACTTCGCAGGGCACCGCGCCATGAT
This sequence comes from Nocardia sp. NPDC049190, assembly GCF_040648115.1. NCBI lineage: Bacteria > Bacillati > Actinomycetota > Actinomycetes > Mycobacteriales > Nocardiaceae > Nocardia > Nocardia sp. NPDC049190. The sequence continues at coordinate 84,446 of NZ_JBEZDE010000011.1, read as the reverse complement.
CACCGACAGCGCCGAGCCGATCAGTGACCGCCATCGTCCCGGCGGCCGGTCCGATGGCGCGCGCACCGGCGCATTCGAATCCGTTTACACCGCACCCGATGACCGCGCTCGAATCGCTTCCTTCCAGGGCAACCCCGGCAAGCATGGCGAACCCGCCGAAGCCGAACGGTCGAGGAGCCGCGCGCTATGCCATTGACCGCGGTTCCCGATCTGATCGAAGCAGCGCGCCCGGGTGGGCTCGGCGCGTTCAATGTGATCACCTTGGAACATGCCGAGGCTATTGCGGCCGCTGCGGAGTCGACGGAAAAGCCCGTGGTATTGCAGCTCTCGGAGAACACGGTGAGCTATCACGGTGGCATCGCCCCGCTCGCGCTGGCCTGCCTGCACATCGCCGCCGAGAGCCGCGCCACCGTCGCCGTCCACCTCGACCATGCCACCACATTCGAATTGATCACCGCTGCAGTCGATCTCGGCATCCGATCGGTGATGTACGACGGTTCGGCCCTCGACTACCCAGACAACGTCGCGGCCACCGCCGCCATCACCCGCTGGTGCCATGATCGCGGCGTCCATATCGAGGCCGAACTCGGCGAGGTCGGTGGCAAAGACGGCGCACACGCCCTCGGCGTTCGCACCGATCCCGACGAGGCCGCCGGATTCGTCACCGCCACCGGCATCGACGCGCTGGCGGTCGCCGTCGGCTCCTCGCATGCCATGCACACCCGCACCGCGGAACTCGACAACAACCTGATATCCCGCCTGGCGGCGAGCGTTCCGGTCCCGCTGGTCCTGCACGGGTCTTCCGGCGTCCCCGACAATGGCCTACGCGCGGCCGTCGACCACGGTATACGCAAAATCAACATCGCCACCCGCCTCAACGTGCTGATGACCGCCGCCATCGGCGCCACCCTCGCCGACAACCCCACCCTGTCCGACCCCCGCAAATACCTCGGCCCCGCCCGTTCTGCCATCCAGTCGGAAGTCGAGCGTTTCCTGCGCCTGCTCGCCTGACCGAACCGTCCGTCGTGACGAGCGGCCTTCTTCGATTCACGGTGGCATTCGCCACGAAGCGCACCCAGCGTCGGGCTTTCTCGCGTCTCGCCACAGCCATGTCATTCGGTGGGCCGGTTGCGGCCGGCGGCGCGAGCGAGGGAGTCAGCGCCGCCGGCCGGCGGGAGGTGGATCAGGGCAGTTGTCCACCGGTAGAGCTGTCGGAGCCGATCGCTTCGCACCGACGGGGCAAGCCTCGCTTGCTCACCTGAGTAAGCGTTTCAACCACGCTGAGAGTCAGCTGGGAACCGCCAGGAGTGCGATTGACGGATGCGACGATGGCCGTGGGCGACGCGGGGGTCCGGCTACGAAAACTCAGCCGCCCGAATGGCTGTCGTGAATGCGGACCATTGGGTCGGCGTGACGACCAGAACCGGCCGGATAGCGGGAAGGCCAGCAAACTTGCTGTCGCGGACGAGGACCCGCTCACCGTCGAAGCACACCTCGACGCAGGTCTGGCTGTCATTGGAGTACGAGGATTTGAACCAACCGGCGCTGCTCACCCGGCCGACTATAATCCAGCCGCGGCCTCCCGGATCAACGCCGAGGACTCGGCCGGAGACAGCGCCACCGACCACGCTCGCTCGAAGACGAAACCCAAGTCACGCACTGTGGTGTCCTTTCGGCTCTCGCCGTCAACCACGATCTGGCCGAATACCGCCGATTCGTACCAGCCCAGCGTCGGCAACCGCGGGCTGGCGAAATCCAGCAAATGGTAAGTGGAACTCGCCGGAACACTGTCCGCGACCGTAAACGGGATGACCCGCACGTCGAGATTCGCCGGATGCGACTCCGAGAGGTCGGCCAGGTGGAGGAGTTGTCGCCGCAGCACGCCGGGACCGCCGATCTGCTGACGGAGCGCGGCCTCACCGATCACCGCCCGCAGTGCGACCGGACTGTCGCCCGACAACCGTTGCTGCCGGAGAAGTCTCGCGTCGACACGCTGATCGACTTCGATCGCCGGCACTGTCGCTCCCGACGAAAGCATCAGTGCCCGAATGAACTCCTCGCCCTGCAGAAGCCCCGGCATCATGACGCTTTCGTATGTCCGGATCGATTCCGCTCCCCACTCCATGCCGTAGTAGCGCAGGATCTCATCACCGAACAACGCCGAATATCGGCTCCACCAGCCGCGCCCCTTGGCGGTCTCCCGTAGTGCCAGCAATTCGCGCTGTTCGCTGGGATCGATCTCGAGAATGTCCAGCAACTGTTCGAGCTTGGCCTTCGGAAGCAAGTTGCGCTCGTTCTCGATGTGCGACCAGTACGCAGCCGATACATCGAGCGCCCTGGTGAGCGAAGCGGCGCCGATCCCCAACTCCAGTCGTCGCTGCCGAAGCCGCAGTGCCAGCTCCCAGCGCGCAACCGCAGGTGATGGGGCCATGCCTCGCACAATACCGCTGATAGTGATAACAGCCGACAGCCGACAGCCTGTGACGACAGCGGACCGTGACGACACCTGAGAATGACGCGACACCACTTCCGTATCTTGACTTGTATACTTTACAATAGCCGAGTTCCACTGTCGCACATCACAGGCGGGGGCTCTGCTGCCCGCACGGCGGATCGGGGGGTTCTGGTGTCGGTGCACGTCATCGACCGGGCTTGGATGGTGAGTGATCGGACGCCGCATCAGGCCCGGCGAGTCAGTGAAGACGCATGGGTGGTGTCGTATCTGCGCGGTCGGATGTTGACCACCGAGCAAGCGACGGCCGCGATCCAAGCGGCCGAGGCGGTTTCGCTGATGCACGAGCTCGCCAGCCGCATAGGGCTCACCGCGCTGGAGGCCTTCGGCCTGGCCGTGATCGAAACACCGTGGAATACCGGGCCGTCCCCACGTCGGCGCCGATTGCCGCGACCAGGTGGGCGGCATCGTCGATGACCTCGGCCCTAGTTCGCCGTCCCGAAAAACCAAACGATCCAGGGGGTCACCGCAGTGGAACCGCTGCCGTCCAAAGAACGTGTCCTGCAGGCCTGTCGCGTCGCGCCGCACGGCGATCATCCGCTCCTGGAGTCCACACACCTACTCGCCGTGCTGCACGCTCGGCGGCTGCACACCGAGCCGGGCGAGCGCACCGATATCGACCAGCATCGAGCCCGAATCGTGCTGAGCATCGACCGTTGGATCGCGACCGAGGTGCCACTCCCGCATGGCGGCGCTCATATGCACACCGAAACCGTCGGCACGGTGATCGACCGCCTCGCCCAATTCTCGCGGTGCGCGCACGAAATCCTCACCGTCGCACCCGAATGGGCCGTCCACGACGCATGGGAACGTCTCGCCGAACTCGCACTCGGCTACGAAGACCTCGCCTACGAAGTCTCGGCGGGCCTGCGCCGGCTCCCGTATCTGAGCGGACCCCGAAATCACCGATGAACCGTAGGGCATGACGAGCCGTAGACGAGTTGGTCGCATATCGACGGGGCGCCAGGAAGGCACTCACACACCTTTACTCGGTGCGACACGGTCAGAATATCGTCACTCCGTGACTCCGACCGAGCTAGTCCTCGCCTGGGTCCGGCCAGGCGTGGGTCTCCAGACGAGTGCGCACGCGAGTCACATCCGCTTCGGACGGCAGGCTGTTGGTGATCCTGGTGATCATCACCTGGATGTCGATCTTGTCGGTGTGCAGGTCGCCGGACCCGGCCAACTCGGTGGCAATCCGAGCCACCTCCTGATCGGAGAGACGGCGGCGTAGCAGGGCCAGCAGCGGGATGTAGTCGGATTCCGGGACACCATCCGGATATCCGGCCCGTAGCCATTCGATGATGGCATTCAGGAAAGGTGGCATCGGCCAACGCTTTTCGTTCAGTCGGAGTCGGCGGAAAGCGCGGCCAGTGGCCAGCCGCCCGCCGCCAGACGGGAAGCGACGCGAGCGATGTCGCGGTCGTTGGGTTGTTCCTTCACAAACCGGCCGATCGCCGCCTCGATGTCGGCGTGGGTGATCATGCCGTCGGGGTTCGACACCGCCATTTTTTCGGCGATCGCCACCACCTCGTAGTCGGTGAGGTGGCGGTGCAGCACCGCGAACACGGCGACATAGTCCGCGTGCGGAATCCCCTGCGGGTAGCCGGCGCGCAGCCAGCCGACGATCTTGCCGAGCAGGGTCGACCGTAACTGCGCGGGTTTCACTTGGTCGGTCACTCTTCGCCTCTCATACATATCCGAACAGATGTATGCCGAACCTGGCCGCGATAAATGCCCGTGCGGTGTAGAGAATGCCGGCGATAATCACACCCACCACCAGCACGAGGCACATCAGCGCGACCGCCAGCGCCGGGAAGTTGCGCCGCCCCCCACCACCGTCCGCAGGGACCGCTTCCGATGCCGACCAGGCCCGCACCCCGATCGCGAAAATCGTCGGCAGCCCTGCCCCGAGCAGCAGCCCAACCGCCGTCACCTTCCACAGCGAATTCAGATTCGTGACGAGTATGTGCACGCCGTCGACCTCCTAGACCTGTGCCGAACGAGATGTCGAGCCGGATTCCTTCGACTGCCCGTCCTCGGCTGGTTTCTTCGCCTGCCCACTCTCGACCGGTTCTTTCGCACGGCCCGGAGTATCGGGTGCGGCACTCGGCGTATCGGCCGGCCACTCGTTGACGTTTCCGGTGTGCACCGGATTGCGCCGTGACCGTAGATACATCAGAGCCGACAGTGTGATCAGGATGCCGAACACCACGAGCACGCCGGCCAGCCCACCGATGAAATACGCGATGGCCCAGCAGATCGCTCCCGCGACGCCGGCCAGCGGCAGGGTGAGCAGCCATGCGACCACCATCCGCCCCATCACGCTCCACCGCACCTCGGCGCCCTTGCCGAGCCCGGTACCGAGGACCGCGCCGGTGGCGGTCTGGGTGGTCGACAGCGGCAGGCCGAGAGCAGAGGAGGTGAGAATAATCGCCGCTGACGCGGATTCTGCGGCGAGTCCCTGTGGCGAATCGATCTCGACCAGCCCCTTACCCAAGGTCCGAATGATCCGCCATCCGCCGAGGTATGTTCCCGCCGCGATGGCGACGGCACACGCGGCCATCACCCACAGCGGCATCTCGTCGTTCTTGGTGAGGGTCCCGTGCGCGACGAGAGCGAGGAAGATCACGCCCATCGTCTTCTGCGCGTCGTTGGTGCCGTGCGCCAGGGAGACCAGCGAGGCGGAGCCGATCTGGCCCCAGCGGAAGCCTTCGGTGACCTTGCCCTGGTCGCAGTTACGGACGATCCGGTAGACCAACCAGGTCCCGGTCGCCGAGACGAGCGCGGCGACGACCGGAGACAACACGGCCGGAAGAATGATCTTGATGATCACACCGTCCGCACCGGACGCCCAGATCACACCGCTCCAGCCGAGCGCGGCGAGCGTCGCGCCGATCAGACCGCCGAACAGCGCGTGTGAGGAACTCGACGGCAGGCCGAACAGCCAGGTCAGCAGATTCCACAAAATGCCGCCGACCAGACCGGCGAACACGATGATCAACAACTCGTGGCCCGACACGGCATCGAGCCGGACGATGCCCTTCGCCACGGTGGCGGCGACAGCCACCGACAGAAAGGCGCCGACCAGGTTCAGCACCGCCGACAGCGCGACCGCGGCACGCGGCTTGAGCGCGCCGGTGGCGATCGACGTCGCCATGGCATTGGCCGTGTCATGGAAGCCATTGGTGAAATCGAATGCGAGTGCCGTGACGATCACGATCAGGAGAACCAGTAGTTCGGCGGTCACGCCTCTAGTGTGCGGTACCGGCCGACATCGTGGGCATGCGGTTGCTGTCAGTTGCGCGTCCGAGATGCGATAGCGTGGATGTTGTCCTATCTCAGCCGAATCGCGCGCATTCCGGTGTGACCGGCCTACCCGCGAAGCGATCGTCGATCCAGGCATTCGCATCGGGAATGCCACTGGAACTGACGATGAAGTGTTCACCGGGATACACCTGGAATTCGACCGGCGTCCCGCCGCCACACCACTGCGCGTACAGGCTCTCGGCCCCCGCTATCGGCACCCACTGATCATGCGTCGCGTGGTAGAGGAACACCGGCACCTTCGGCGCGGTCGCACCGAGGCGGTTGGCGGCCAGGATCTCCTTGACCATGGGCAACTCGGTGGGCGCGGCGACATCGGTGAGCGCCTGCACCGGGATCGGCGCGACGAGACCGACGAACTCCTCCGCCGGAATACACATGTCTTTACCGATCTGAGCCAAGCGCCAGCCATTGTCGTTCATCAGACCGAGCATTTCCGGATACTCCCGCGCCAACCCGAGCGTCGCGGCCAGAAAGACCCCGCCAGCGGCGTTGCGGCCGTTCATGGTGTCCAGCAGCATGCCGAAGTCGGCGGGGACACCGCCGAACGCCGCGCCGACGAGATTCACCTCGGGCGCGTACTCCGGCGCCAGCTCAGCAGCCCAGCCGGTGGCGATGGCTCCACCGGAGTAGCCCGTCACCACCGTCGGCGCGTCCGGACGCAATCCGAGTTCTGGCGCACGGATCACGGCCTTGATCGCGTCGAGCACCGCGTGACCGGCCATCCGGCCCGCACCGTAAGCCTGTCGTGGGCCTTGGTGGTCCGGAACAACCACGGCGTAACCCTTGGAGAGGGGAATCTGCGCGGCCCACAGCATGGTGGATAGTCCCGATTTCAGTTCGTAGGACGGCGCGCATCTGTGCCCGAGCGAGTCGATCGCGGCGTCGAACGACAGCAGCGGGCGCGGACCGGGTCCGGGCCACGGCGCGGTCGGCATGAGCAGCGTCGCGACCACCGGGACCGGGCGGCCCTTGGCATCGGTGGACCGGATCAGCAGTTCGGTCGAGAGCAGCGGAAAGAGGGTCAGACCGGCGCCGCTCGGGCGGTTGGCAAGAACAGTTCCTGTCGGCCTGCTTTCGAAGTCCGGCGGCGGCGTGTAGAACGAATCACCCAACGGGGTCGGTAGAATTCCGGCGTACTCGCGTGACGGCGCAAGAAATTGCTCGAGCGGATTCGCCTGAGCCGATGTCCCGGACACAGCACTCACCGCAAGGGCACCGACGAGCGCCGATATCCCGAGGTAACGCACGCGAAGCAGCCACCGCACCATCGCACCCCCTTGCTGATCCCTGTCCGGAAGCGAGAACATCGCCGATCCACCACAGGTGTGGAGTATCCGACAGGCCCATACTTCCAGCGTGCAGCGATTTCGCACGCCACACACGCCGACGTCGGGCCGATGAATCATTCCGTATGATCACGGCAGTAGCGAACGCACCGCATCGATGGTGTCCGCCTCGACGGGACCCTTGTCCGGCCGATAGCGCACCACTCGGGCGAAACGCAGCGCCACACCACCGGGATAGCGTGGGCTGACCTGGACCCCGTCCAGAGCGATCTCGACTACGAGCTCCGGCCGCAGATACACGGTGGATTGGTCGCGAGTTCGCTCGTGGCGCGGGAATTCGGCGGTCTGCCACTGCAGCAGCGCGTCAGTGAGGCCTTTGAAAGTCTTGCCGACCATCACCGGATCGCCGGTTTCCGGATCCCGGGCGCCCAGATGCAGATTCGACAAATATCCGGCGCGGCGACCATAACCCCACTCCGCGCCGAGCACGATCAGATCGAGGGTATGGGTCGGCTTGATCTTCTGCCAGGCTCGTCCACGCCTGCCCGCCGCGTACGGCGCGGTCAGCGACTTGATCATGATGCCCTCGTGCCCGGCCGCGAGCGCACCGTCGAAGTATTCTGCGGCAGCTTCGGCAACCGGCCCGATCAGCGCGGGAATGCTGTGCGCACCGGCCACCTTCGTGAGCGCGGCGCGGCGCTCGGACAGTGGGGCGTCGAGCAGGTCCCGGCCGTCCAGGTACAGACAGTCGAAGAAGTACGGGTGCAGCAACAGCTCCCGGGTAGAGCTCACCTCGGCGAACCGACTCATGGTCTCTTGGAACGGGCGCGGCCGCCCGGAGTCGGTGAGCGCGAGTGTTTCTCCGTCCAGCACCACGCTCGTACAGTCCAGGCCCGCGACCAACTCCACCAGTTCCGGCACTCCTGCGGTGATCTCGCGCAGCGTCCTGGTGAACACCCGCACCTGGTCACCATCCCGATGCACTTGGATACGGGCGCCGTCCATTTTGTGCTCGACGCTCACCACCCCGTCGAATTCGGCCAGCGCCTCATCGAGCGACGCGCCGGGCGAGGCGAGCATGGGCTGAATCGGACGACCGACTTCCAGCCGGAACCCGGCCAACGCCTCGGCTCCACCGGTGAGTGCGGCTTCGGCGGTGACCGGCAGCTGACCGGAGAGCATATAGGCCCTGCGCACCAGATCCGGCGGCACAGCGGCGGCAGCGGCCACGGCTTCGCTGACGATCGCGACCAGCGCGCCCTGACGTAGCTCCCCGGTGAGTAAGCGCAGCAGGAAGCCCTGTTCATCGCGGGTCGCGGCAGACCAGAGTGCCGCGAGCAGTTCTTTGCGACGAGCCGTCGAGCCGGGACCGGAGGTTTCAGCGAGATCGCCCAGCGCGGAATCAACCGCCGAAACCGTCAGCGTCGCAGCGACTGCCGGTACACCGTCCATCGCCGTAAGCGTGCGCCAGCCCGCCCCGATCCGCCCCTGCGGCAGTTCGCCGGATACCCAGGCGACCACCGGCACCAGTTCCCTTGGTGCGGCCGACGTCAGTAACCGGGCCAACGTGGCGATCTTCGTCTTGCGTGACCTCGTCGCGCGAACGGTCGCCGAGACCCCGACCACATCCGAGAACAACACCCCTCGACGGTAACCCCAGGGTGTGACACATCGCTCAGTCGGCTGCTAATTCCCCGTTGGCGAGTCTGCGAAAGCCGCCATAAACTGGGCGTATGGCCAAGACTTACGTCGGTGCGCGGCTACGCCAGCTGCGCACCGAACGAGGGCTGAGCCAGGTCTCGCTCGCTCAGAAGCTGGAGATCTCGGCGAGCTACCTCAACCAGATAGAACACGACGTACGCCCGCTCACCGTACCGGTGCTGCTGAAGATCAGCGAGGTGTTCGGCGTCGACGCGACGTTCTTCTCGACCCAGGACGACACCCGGCTCATCGCCGAACTCCAGGAGGTCGTGATGGACCAGGAGTTGGGCATCGAGGCCGACACCCAGGAGATCGCGGACATGGTCTCCGCGCACCCGAGCATGGCCCGTGCGCTGGTCAATATGCACAACCGCTACCGCAACACCTCCGCACAACTGGCCGCCGCCACCGAGGATCGGTTCGCCGACGGCTCGGGCAGCGCCGCGATCAGCAAGCCACACGAGGAAGTGCGCGACTACTTCTACCAGCGGCAAAATTACATTCACGAATTGGACACGGCCGCAGAGGAACTCACCGCACGCATCCGGTTCCACGGTGGCGATGTGCACAGCGAGATCGCCAGGGTACTGCGCGCGCACGACGTGCGGATCGTCGAGCGCATCGACCTCGGCGAGGGCGTGCTGCACCGCTACGACCCGCAGACCCAATACCTGGAGATCGCACCGCACCTCTCCGGCGGGCAGCGCACCTTCAAGCTGGCCGCCGAGCTGGCCTATTTCGAGTGCGGCGAACTGCTGGAGAAGCTGGTCGAAGAGGGAAATCTCGCCTCCGACGACGCCCGTAAACTGGCCATGCTCGGCTTGGCGAACTACTTCGCCGCGGCGACGGTGCTGCCGTATACGCATTTCCACGAGGTCGCCGAGGATTTCCGCTACGACATCGAGCGGCTGTCGGCGTTCTTCACCCAAAGCTATGAGACCATCTGCCACCGGCTGTCCACCCTGCAGCGGCCGACACTGCGTGGCGTACCGTTCTCCTTCGTCCGGGTCGACCGCGCGGGCAATATGTCGAAGCGCCAGTCCGCCACCGGTTTCCACTTCTCCTCCAGCGGCGGCACATGCCCGCTGTGGAACGTCTACGAGACCTTCGCCTATCCCGGCAAGATCATGACGCAGATCGCCCAGATGCCCGACGGCCGCAAGTACCTATGGGTGGCCCGCACGGTAGAGCGCCGCGCCACCCGCTTCGGCCAGCCGAGTAAGACGTTCGCTATCGGCCTCGGCTGCGAATTGCGGCACGCGGGCCGAGTGATCTACGCCGATGGCATCGATCTCGACGAAGTGCAGGCGACGCCGATCGGCGCGGGATGCCGGGTCTGCGAGCGCGCCAACTGTCCGCAACGTGCGTTCCCGCCGCTGGGCAAGGTTCTCGACATCAGCGAGCACCGGAGTTCGGTGTCGCCGTACGTGCTGAAGTAGCGGCCGCGCAACCATGACCGCGCGCGCCCGCCGCGCAGCGCGAACAGTTCACCGGAGCCCTCGACCACGCCGGTCGATTCGACCCCGCTGTGCGCCCTGACCAGCACCGCTATGGCTTCCTGAACGCCGATGCGGTCAACAGGATTACCACCGCGGGAACGAGCATGCCGGTAACCAGCACCCGCCAACGGCCATAGCGCTCCGGCGGCGGTCCGAACAGGACGACCTCGGCCGCGTAGCCGAACGTGAACGCGCTGATGATCCAGGTCATCACACCACAAGAACCAACTAGTCGGTTTAGTGAGATGATAGAGTATAGGCCATGGTGGCCACCATGAGACGTAGCGACGCGACCAAGCAGGCCCTCCTGCGTGCCGCGCGCGACGAATTCGCGCAGTATGGCCTGGCCGGCGCCCGGGTAGACCGCATCGCGGAAGCGGCGGGCGTGAACAAAGAGCGCATCTACGGCTTGTTCGGCAGCAAAGACAAGTTGTTCGACGTCATCCTTCTCGAGGCCATGCGCGAGTTCCTCGAGGTGGTCGAACCCTTGGCCGACACCGAACCCGGCGCCTACGTCGGCAAGTTGTTCGACTACCACCGGCACAACCCGCAGCTGTTACGGCTGATGCTCTGGGAGGCGTTGCACCGCGGTACGGACGTGCACGCTGTCGACGGGTGTCGCGCCGAGCAGTATGCGCGCAAATTCGACCGTGCCCAAGCACAATTCGATGTCGACTCCAGTCGCGCGGGTCGCCTACTGCTCGCACTGTGCGGACTGGCCAACTGGGCGCACGCGGTGCCGCAGACCACCCAACTCCTGCTCGGCGCGGCCGCCGCGCAGGACAAGGACGCCACCCGCGAGTTCATGATGGATTTCGCGCGGGCTGCGCTGCGGCGCGACCCACCAGAGAACGAGGGTCGAGCACCGCTCCCGGAACCCGAACTGATCAAGGACTTGTCCAGCGACGATATGTCCGTGGTGGACCGGGCGGCGCACCGTCTTCGGGATGCTAGAGCGGCCGCCGAATCGGCCCGCACCGAACTCGCCGACGCCCTGCGCACCGCACACGCGGCCGGCGCCAGCGCCAACCAACTCTCCCGACAAGTCTCGGGCATCCTCTCCCGGCCTGTCGTCCTCAGACTTCTCTCGCCCCCCGAAGCCTGACGTGTCGGCGACCATACCGAACCCACTTCGACGGGTGGATTGACATCGTCGTCAGTGTCGCGTCGAACGCGCGACATCCCTGGCCACAGTCGGACAAGCCGTGCTGCGCCCACGGCCGGAACGGCTTCGACATTCCTACGGGGAATAGACCGTGCCAGGACAGCCCACCTCCCGCCAATTCGCCGCATAACCCCCGACGAACTATGAGGCAGACCTCCTACCTACCTCCTCGGGACGCTGCCTCGTCCAGGCTCCTGATGTCTAGACGCTTCCGGGCTCTAGCTGGGATCAGGACCCGTTTGCCCAGGTTTGGCTTGCCCGGGTTTGGCTTGCTCAGCGGTGGCCTGCTCAGGTTTGGTTTGCTCAGGTTTGGTTTGCTCAGGTTTGGTTTGCTCGGCGGCGGCTTGCTCCGGCTCGGCTTTGCCGGTGCGCGCCGTAGAGCCTTGGTCGGCGTGGTCGGATTCCGACGATTCCGACCCGGTAGCGACGGGGAGACGCCACTGCCAGCGATGAGATCCGTTCGGGCGCCCACGAACCCACTGTGTGAGAGCAACCAGAGCCGACACCGCCGCGAACGCGAGGGCAAGCCACGCCTCAGTGGTCAAAGTGCCGGTGGGCCATGCGTACTGCCGGGCTCCGGGCATCGGGTAGCTGCCGTTGCCGGAGGCCCAGCGAATGATCAGGCCGATCTGAGTGCCCATATCCCGGTGACTGCCGGACGAGACCATCCCCCGGAGTGCTTCCAATTTGCTGTTGATGTCGACTAGCGCCATGACGACGAAAAACGCCACGGCCACTGTGGCGCCGGTCGCCACGCGGGAAAGCAGCTCGGTGCGTGCTTGAAGATTGATCAGCACGGAGAAAACGGTGACAGCGATGGCGACGCTGGCAAGGACGGCCCATGTGCCATTGACCTTCGTGGGGGTCGGCGGCGCCCCTGACCAGAGGGAGGTGAGGGTTGTGCTGACTCGGAGTCTGCCGAAGGCGTTGGTGGCGATCTTGCCGTCGGGACCGTTACCGACGCCCCATGGCTTGAACAGCAAATAGAAGACGATGACATTTCCCACTGCGGCGCACAGGTAAGCCCAGTCCTTTCGGAACGACGCCGGCAGCGGCGGAACTGAGGCCAGAACCTGTGCCACGTCGATTTGGCGCCGTGTGGCACGGCCTTTCGACCGGCTGGGTAGGTCGGCCTGCCGGTCGCTTTTGCCTGCTTGCCAGGGAGTCGGCTGCACCATCGTCCAAGTTTAGGGGCTGAACAAGGCCGGTATTCGGCCCGAACTCACCTCTCGTGGGAAGCTTGCGCGGCGCCGCTGTGCATCGACCCTACTCGAGACTGCCGACGGAACTCATTTCGTGCAGTGGACAACGCGGCGCCCGGTCTTGTCTTCTGATCGACCATCCCGAATGGTCTGGCGGCCGATCTCGCACCTGTCGCGCCGGGTGCCGCGTCGGACTGGTGCGGCACTAGAACGACGCCTGGTCGAGGTTCATGATGTCGTTGTCGAGCGCGGCGATGATCCGTGCCACCGCGGTCAGTTGGGGCAGCACGTTCTTCGCGAAGAAGCTTGCGACAGCGATCTTTCCAGCGTAGAAAGCGCGGTCCCGGTCCGATATGTCGGCCGCGAGCGCCGCGGCCGCGATCTCCGCCTGCACCAGCAGCCGCCAGCCGATGAGCAGGTCACCGACCGCGAGCAGGAAGCGCACCGAGCCCAGGCCGACCTTGTACAGCTCAGTTGGTGTCTGCCGCGCGGCGACCAGAAAGCCGGTGAGCGTGGCAGCCATCGCCTGGACATCCGCCTCGGCCGTGCGCAGCAGCGCACGCTCGGTCTCGAACCGACCTGTCTTCGCGTCCAGGAACGCCGTGATCTGTCGGGTGAGGTGGCCGAGCGCCACACCGTTGTCACGCATAATCTTGCGGAAAAAGAAATCCTGCGCCTGGATGGCGGTGGTGCCCTCGTACAGCGAGTCGATCTTCGCGTCCCGGATGTACTGTTCGATCGGGTAATCCTGGAGGTAGCCCGAACCGCCGAGGGTCTGTAGCGATTCGGTCAGGTACTGGTAGGACCGTTCCGAGCCCACGCCCTTGACGATCGGTAGCAACAGGTCGCCCACCCGGTGGGCCAGCTCGGCGTCGGCGCCCGAAACCAGCTGCGCCACATCGGCGTTCTGATGGGCGGCGGTGTACAGGTATACCGCACGCAACCCCTCGGCATACGCCTTCTGCAGGGCGAGTGAACGCCGGACATCGGGGTGCTGGGCGATGGTCACCCGAGGCGCCGCTTTGTCGGTCATCTGGGTGAGATCCGCGCCCTGTACCCGGTTCTTCGCGTAGTCGAGTGCGTTCAGATAACCGGTCGACAGGGTGCCCGACGATTTGACCCCGACCATCATCCGGGCGTTCTCGATCACTTGGAACATCTGGGCGATGCCGTTGTGCACGTCCCCGACCAACCAGCCCTTGGCGGGCAGGTCCGTGCCGCCGAAAGTCAGCTCACAGGTGGGCGAGGATTTCAGGCCCATCTTGTGCTCGACCCCGGTGACATAGACACCGTTGCGGTCGCCGAGTTCCAACGTCTCGTGGTCGAACAGGAACTTCGGGACGTAGAACAGCGAAAGACCCTTGGTCCCGGGACCAGCCCCCTCGGGCCTGGCCAGCACCAGATGGAAGACGTTCTCGGCGGTATCGCCGACCTCGGCGCCGGAGATGAAGCGCTTCACGCCTTCGAGATGCCAGGAACCGTCCTCCTGTTCGATGGCCTTGGTGCGGCCCGCGCCGACGTCCGAGCCCGCGTCCGGCTCGGTCAGCACCATGGTGCCCTGCCAGCCCTTCTCGTAACCGAGGGTGGCCCAGTGCTGCTGCAGCGGTGTGCCGACGTTGTACAACACCGAGGACATCACGCTGCCCATGGCGAAGAAGGACGCCGAGGGATTGGCGCAGGTGATCATCTCGCCGACCGCCCACACCACGGCCGCGGGCGCGGGCGTGCCGCCCATGCCCGCCGGCATGCCGAGACGACCCCAGTCCGCCTCGCGCACGGCGGCGATCGTCTGACGCAGCGGCTCCGGAACCGAGATCGTGAAGGTGGTCGCGTCGTAGACCACCGGGTCGCGGTCCGCGGCGGCGAACGATGCCGCCACCGGGCCCTCTGCCAGCCGCTTCACCTCGGACAGCATCGAGCGAACGGTGTCGGAGTCCAGGTCGCCGTAGGCGCCGGTATCCAGCAGTTTGTCCAGTTCCAGCACCTCGAACAGGTTGAACTCGAGATCGCGCAGGTTCGCCTTGTAGTGCCCCACCTCGTCCTCCTCGACTCACAGCCCCTGGCCCGCCGCCGGGGGATCGGGTGGTTCTGACGTCGTACAAATCGAAGAGTGCCGTACCGCGGCGACGCTACGCAACCGTAAGGAAGTCGCCGCTGGTCAACGGGTCCGCACCGACCTCACCGCGATTAACCAATCGGTAACGGAAAAGGTTCACACCGACGAAACACTCAACATGGATTCGTCACCGGGAGACATTCCGGCGCGACAACTTCTGTCTACCCTTCGGAGCACGAATACAGCCGATGTATACAGCGCGGGCCTTCCGCCGTAACCGCCTGGAACAGCGAAATATTCGATGCGGCGCACACCGGGCGCCGCCGCGCCGCCTGATGAGGAGAAGGGTCCCACCCCATGCCAGATTCCCGTGCCATTCAACGACATCGCTACACGCGCGTGGTGAAGGCGTTGGCGATACCGACCGCGGCAGCACTTGCCGGTATGTTGCTGAGCGCCTGTGGCGCCAAGGACGACGCCTCGACCGCCGGCTCGACCACCGCCTCCTGTGTCGACACGTCGAAGAACACGATCAAGATCGGTTCCCTGCACTCGCTGTCCGGCACCATGGCCATCTCCGAGGTCACCGTCGCCAACTCGACGAAGCTGGCCGTGGACCAGATCAACGCCGCGGGCGGCGTCCTCGGCAAGAAGCTGGAACTGGTGCTCGAGGACGGCGCCTCGGACCCCAAAACCTTCGCGGAGAAAGCGGAGAAGCTGATCAGTTCCGACTGCGTCGCCGCGGTATTCGGCGGCTGGACCTCTTCGAGTCGCAAGGCCATGAAGCCGAAGTTCGAAAGCCTGAACTCGCTGCTCTACTACCCGGTCCAGTACGAGGGCCTGGAGGACAGCAAGAACATCTTCTACACCGGCGCGACCACCAACCAGCAGATCATCCCGGCGCTGGACTATCTGAAACAGAAGGGCATCACCTCGCTCTACCTGGTCGGCAGCGACTACGTCTTCCCGCAGACCGCCAACCGCGAGATCAAGGCCTACGCCGCGGCCAACGGCATCGAGATAAAAGGCGAGGATTACACGCCGCTCGGCTCGACCGACTTCTCCACCATCGTGAACAAGGTGCGCACCGCCAAGGCGGGCGCGGTGTTCAACACCCTCAACGGCGACTCCAACGTCGCGTTCTTCCGCGAGTACACCAACGCGGGTCTGAAAGCCGCCGACATGCCGGTGGTCTCGGTGTCCATCGCCGAGGAGGAGGTCGCTGGCATCGGCGCGCAGAACATCGCGGGTCAGCTGACCGCCTGGAACTACTACCAGACCGTCGACACCCCGGTGAACAAGAAGTTCGTCGCGGACTACAAAGCCGCATTCGGCGCCGACAAGCCGACCTCGGACCCGATGGAAGCCGCCTACGCCTCGGTCTACCTGTGGAAGAACACCGCCGAGAAGGCGAAGTCGTTCACGGTTGCCGACATCCAAGCCGCCGCCGACGGCGTGACCTTCGACGCGCCGGAGGGCCCGGTCACCATCGACGGCGCCAACCACCACATCACCAAAACCGCCCGCATCGGCGAAATCCGGCCGGACGGACTCATCTACACCGTGTGGGATTCGGGCAAGGCGGTCACCCCGGACCCATACCTGAAGTCCTACGACTGGGCCAAAAACCTGAAGTAACTAACCCATCTCACGGCCGGTAATCGCGCAAGAAGCCAACGATGACTGCTCCCCACCGCTCAACGGCTCAGCAGTCGAACGAGGGCTCACGAGCGCCGGGACACGGCCAGGGTCGCGCCGAGCGGCCGACACGCCAGCGACAAAGTCGCCAACGTCGATCGCTCGGGGCGAGCCGCACTCCCCAAACCGAATACGAGCCCAAACCCGACCGGCGAGCCCAAACCGTATCCCCGCCCCCCAGAACCACATTCATCCCCAATAGCGACCACATGAACCCACCTTCACCACCCACCGCGGCCACATCGGCCCGACCCCCACTTCCGAGCGAAGCGAGACCGAGCATTCCCCGTTCGCGCCGAAGGCGCTGCCAAACAACACAGGAGTCCCTATGGATGTCGTGATCGGACAGCTCTTCACGGGGCTGAGTCTGGGATCGATTCTCTTGCTTGCCGCGTTGGGCCTTTCGCTGACCTTCGGGCAGATGGGCGTGATCAATATGGCGCACGGCGAGTTCCTCATGGCCGGTTGCTACACGACCTATGTGGTGCAGAAGGTCATCTCGTCGGCGGGTGTCTCGCTGGCTGTTTCGCTGCTGGTCGGCTTTCTCGTCGGCGGTCTGCTCGGCGCGGCGCTGGAGATGGGCCTGATCCGCTGGATGTATGACCGACCGCTGGACACCCTGCTGGTTACGTTCGGTGTCGGGTTGGTGCTGCAGCAGCTCGCCCGCGACGTCTTCGGCGCCCCCGCCAAGAACGTGATCGCACCTGGATGGCTCGGCGGCGGCGTCACGATCATGGGCGCGGTGGTGCCGAAGACCCGCATCTTCATTCTGGTACTGGCGGTCGTCGCGGTGACCATGCTGGCGGTGGTGTTGAAGACGACACCGTTGGGGCGGCGCATTCGTGCCGTTGTGCAGAACCGCGGGCTGGCCGAAACCTCGGGCATCTCCAGTCGTTTCACTGATGTCAGTTCCTTCTTCATCGGCTCGGGGCTGGCCGGGGTGGCCGGTGTCGTGCTCACGTTGATCGGGTCCACGAGCCCGACCATCGGCCAGAGTTATCTGATCGATGCGTTTCTCGTGGTGGTGATCGGCGGGCTCGGCCAGATCAAGGGCACGGTGATCGCGGCTTTCGCGCTCGGCCTGCTGAATTCCTACATCGAGTACTCGACCACCGCGTCCATCGCGAAGGTCATCGTCTTCGTCATCATCGTCATCGTCATCGTCCTGCAGGTACGTCCGCGGGGCCTGTTCACCGTCCGCACAAGAAGTTTGGCGTGACCATGCTCGGACCGCTTCTGCGCGCGCACCCTTCGCTCACCCCACTGGCTGGATTCGCCGGCGCGGCGATTCTACTGTTCGGGGTCGCTCCCGTGGTGCTCGACGACTTCCGGCTGAACCTGCTCGCGAAGTTCCTGTGCTTCGCGATTGTCGCGGTCGGGATCGGACTGGCGTGGGGCCGTGGCGGAATGCTCACTCTCGGGCAGGGTGTGTTCTTCGGCATCGGCGCCTACATCATGGCGATGCATCTGCAGATGGCCGATGCCGCCCGGCTCGGCAACGAGGTACCGGAGTTCATGGAGATCGCCGGTATCCGCGAACTGCCTTCGTTCTGGCGGCCGTTTTCCTCTGCTCCGGTGGCGCTGGTCGGCATTCTGGTGCTGCCCGCGCTGACCGCCGCGATACTCGGCTACGGTGTGTTCAAACGCCGGGTCAAGGGCGCCTATTTCGCCATCCTGAGCCAGGCGCTCGCGGCGGCGCTGGCCATCTTGCTCACCGGTCAGCAGACCATCGGCGGCTTCACGGGCCTGTCCGATTTCCGCGCCTTCTTCGGGTTCAAGCTGTCGGATCCGACGAACCGGCAGATGTTGTTCTTCCTTGCGGCGGGCACCATGCTCGCGGTCGTCGCGCTGGTGCGGCAATTGATGCACAGCCGGTACGGCGAACTTCTCATTGCGGTGCGCGACCAGGAGGAGCGGGTGCGCTTCCTGGGCTACGACCCGGCGAACGTGAAGATCGTCGCGTATGTGATCGCCGCGTTCTTCGCGGGCATCGCGGGTGCGTTGTTCACCCCGATCGTCGGCATCATCTCCCCTGCCGATATCGGCGTCGTTCCGTCCATCGCGTTCCTGATCGGCGTCGCGATCGGCGGCCGGACCACCCTGCTGGGGCCGGCGCTCGGCGCGATCGGCGTGGCGTGGGCGCAGACCGCGTTCTCCGAGGAGTTCCCCTCCGGCTGGACTTATCTGCAAGGCGTGCTGTTCATCGTGGTGGTCGGTTTCGTCCCGGCCGGGTTGGCCGGGCTGTGGCCGATGGTGAAGGGGATGCCGGGCAGCCGGTTTCGGTGGCATCCGGCGGCGCGGGCCGTGACGACCGAAGCGCTGCCCGAGCCCGTGACGGGGAAGGTGGAATTCCGATGACCGAGATCGTGCAGGAACCGAAACTCGGCGGCAATGCCGGAATGTCCAGTGAATATCTCGAAATTCGCGGCCTCTCGGTGAGCTTCGACGGCGTCAAGGCCGTCACTGACGTCGATCTGACTGTGCTGCAAGGCGACCTGCGCTTTCTCATCGGCCCCAATGGCGCGGGAAAGACCACACTGATCGACGCGATCACCGGACTGGTTCCCGCGACCGGTTCGGCGCGGAAGACCGGTGTCGAACTGCTCGGCAAGCCGGTGCACCGGATCGCCCGTCTCGGCGTCGGGCGCACGTTCCAGACCGCGAGCGTGTTCGAACAGCTCAGCGTGCTGCAGAATCTCGACATCGCGGCGAACGCGGGCCGCTCGGCGCTCACCATGCTGCGCCGGCGCAAGTCGGTGCTGCCGAGCATCGAGACGGCGCTCGAGACGATCGGCCTCGCCGACCTGCGCGATCGGCCCGCTGGCGTCCTTGCGCACGGGCAGCGGCAATGGCTCGAGATCGGCATGCTGCTGGTGCAGAACGCGTCGGTGCTGCTGCTCGACGAGCCGGTCGCCGGCATGAGCGCCGAGGAGCGCGCGCAGACCGGAACCCTGCTGCGCCGCATCGCCGCCGAGCGCGTTGTCGTCGTGGTCGAACACGACATGGATTTCATGCGTGCCTTCGCCACCTCGGTGACCGTCCTCGCGGGCGGCAGGGTGCTCAGCGAGGGCACCGTCGAGCAGGTGCAGGCGGATCCGAAGGTGCAGGAGGTCTACCTGGGCACCGCGGCCTCCGCCGGGCCATCCGCGCGACGACATAACGACCACGCAGGGCAAGGAGTCCGCTGATGCTCGAACTCATCGATATCCACTCCGGGTACGGCCGCACCGAGGTGATCCATGGCGTCTCGGTGACGATTCCGGATGACAGTGTCGTGGCCATCATGGGGCACAACGGCGCAGGAAAGACTACCTTGTTGCGCACCGCGGTCGGTCTGCTCGGCACCGCATCGGGGCGGATAGTTTTCGACGGGGAGGTCATCACCAAGCTGTCCCCCGCACGGCGGGTGCGCCGCGGCATCGCGTATGTGCCGCAGGGACAGCAGAGTTTTCCGCAGCTGACCACAGCGGAGAACTTGCAGGTCGTCGCGGACGGACGCAGGCGAGGCACGGCGCTGATCGACGAGTCGCTCGACCTGTTTCCCGCGCTGCGTGGGTTGCTCGCCCGCAAGGCGGGCCTGCTCTCCGGCGGTCAGCGCCAACAGCTCGCGATCGCGCGGGCGTTGATCACCAACCCGAGGTTGCTCATTCTCGATGAGCCGACCGAGGGCATTCAGCCCTCGGTGGTCGCCGAGATCGAGCGCACCATTATCGATCTCACCCAGCGGGGCGGATTGAGTGTGCTATTGGTCGAGCAGCACATCGGCTTCGCGGTGCAGGCGGCACAGCGGTATTACATTCTGCGCTCCGGGCGGGTGACATCTGCCGGTGCGGGCGGCGCGGATGCGGAGACCGCGGTGCGCGTGGCGATGGCGATCTGAGCGCGGCCGTGACCACCCACCGGGGTCGGATCCCATTGAGCGAGCGAATATACGCCGCGCTGCGCCGGGATCTGGCAACCGGTGCGATCGTGCCGACCGAACGGCTCAGTGAAGAACGCCTCGCCGACCTCTACGGGGTATCACGGACCCCGGTGCGCGAGGCACTGGCCCGCTTGCAGGCCGACGGACTGGTCGAACGCCTCACCGACGGACTCTTCCCGCACCGCCCACGACTCGACGAGCTAGATCACCTCTATGAGTTACGGATTGTGTTGGAGGCGCGCGGGATTCAGCGGGTGCGATCCCGCGCACCCGAGTCCTCGCCTACACACAACTTAGCGCTGGTGCGCGCGGAACTGGATACCTGGCGCACGCTGCGCGACAACCCGCCCGAACCGGGGCCCGCGCTGGTGGCCGCCGACGAAGTTTTCCATACCGCGCTGCTCGCGGCGGCGGGTAACGCCGTTCTGGCTGATGCGCTCACCGCGGTACACCTTCGGGTGCGCCCGGTGCGCACCCTGGATCCGCCCACTGCGGACCGGATCGCCACAATGACCGCCGACCACATCGAGATCGCCGAACACCTGCTGTCCGGCGCGGTCGACGCCGCGCTCGACAGGTTGATCGCTCATATCGACGCAGCGCGGGCGCGTCTGCTCGCGCGAGCGCAGTCAGCGCTGCGTCTGGCCGAACTGGGACGCGCCGTGCGGGATTGAGGTCAGCAGTTGGGCTGGAAGGGCCAGCAGGTGGTAGGGCGGTAGGGCGTCGGCGAGGGCGTCGGACTCGTCGTGCCGACGTCGCCTGCCGGGGCCGGCTGCGCCGTATCGTGGGCCAGCGCGGTCGCGATCACGCCGAGCACGATCACCATGCCGAGGATGGCGACGGCGACCACCGCCCAGCCCGTGTATGTCTGTTGCTTCGTCGGGACGCCCGGTGTCGGTTCGATCCGCGGTTTTGCTTGGCGGTCAATAGTTTTCGTCGGCTCCGGCATCTTCTCCTCGAAGCCGGAGTCGAGCAGCTCGGCGCGGGACGGCGCCAGATCGGCGAGGCCGAGCGCATCGCACGCGCCGATCACCCGATCCGCGGTCCAGCTACGCGGTCCCGCGGAGAACCCTTCCAAGTAGATGCGCAGCTCGGTCGCGTCCGCGACGTTGCCCACGACGACGTCCAGACCGGGACGCAGATTGGTGCGCGCCGGGCGCACCACCGCGCCGCGGAACGGAACGAGCACGACCGCGCCGCAGATATGTCCCGGATCCTGCAGCGCTCGTTGGAGCGTGTGCTTCACCGCGTAGATGCCGTGTTCCACGCGATCGGACGGACTTCCGGAACCTTCGGCATCCAGTGCCACCACGGCGTCGCTGATCTTCCACGGCCCCTCGATCGGCGTGCTCAGGACGCCGCTCTGCCTACGCAGGAACCCGTGCACCTCGAGCACGGTGAGTCCGCGAGGCGTCCAGACCGCTGCGTCGATCCGCCGGTTGTCCGCCTCGACGTGGATCATGGCGAGGCCGGTCGTCGGATACGACTGTAGGCACGCGACGAATTCCCGCTCGGCGCCGGAAAGTTGCGCTCCGGGCCTGATCCTCACCAACATCTGTTCCCCTGCCGACCTGTGACGTATTCCGGGGGCGCGGGCATCCCGCTGCGGCCGCACCGCCCCGTATCGGTACTGATGATGACGGGGTACCCCGGCGAAAACCACTGGAAAGCAAAGAATGGTCCGCCGATCCCCGACTACCGCCGGTTAGGCTCAGACACATCGGCTCGGCACCAGCGCCGGCCGCAGACCACGCGGAGGTGACGATCGAGCATGGTTTCAGCGCTGCGACCCCGCATCTCGCCCGGACGGCTCCGGGAACTCGGCCCGATCAACTGGATTGTCTGGCAGGTGCTTTCCCGCGCCGCGGGCACCGACGACGCGCATCTGTTCAGTACCCTCGGCCGCACTCGGGGCCTGTTCCGCGGCTGGCTGCACTATTCGGGCAAGCTCATGCCGGGCGGGCGGCTGCCACGTCACGAGTCCGAGCTGGTGATCATCCGCGTCGCACACCTGCGCGGATGCGACTACGAGATGGACCATCACATCGCGCTGGGCAGGCGGGCAGGGGTGACCGTCGAGATCCTGGACCGGCTGCGTGCCGGCCCCGGCGCGGAGGGTTGGTCGGACAAGCACCGCGCGCTGCTGACCGCGGTGGACCGGCTGGTGCGGACACGCGACCTCGACGACGACACCTGGACCGCCTTGGCGCAGCACTACGACGAGCGCAGCCTGATCGAAATCGTCCTGTTGGTCAACCAATACGACGGGCTCGCAGCCACTATCGCCACCCTACGCATCCAGCGCGACAGCATCCAGCGCGACAGCATCTAGCGGTCCACGCTGGAACCTCCGTGTCCCTCGATGTGCTGGGCGAGCCCGTCCAGCAACCGAGCCAGACCGAACCGATAGGCGTGCTCGGCGCTGTAGGCGGCGTCATGGGCTCGGCCGGCGGCCGCGCCTACTCGTGCGGCGAGCGGATAGCGCCGTGCGTCGAAGACCTGTTCCAGCAGTGGGGCGGCGCGTTCCCACCACTGCTGGTCGGACATCGCGCTGTCGATAGCGGCACGCTCGGTATCGCTGGCGATGCGGGCGACGGACGTGACGAAGCCGAGCACGAGCGTCAGCGCGGCGTCCATCGTGACGTCGTCGAGGCCGAGACCGTCGAATGCGCGTAACTCGTGGTCGTATTTCGCGGCGAGGCCGGGGCCGAGCGGCGGACGAGTGGTCGGCAGGTAGGCCACCCACGGATGACGCGCGAGCATGGCGCGATTTTCGGCGGCGACCACGGTGACCCGTTCACGCCAAGCCAAGCCGGCCAGGTCGGCGCGCGCCATCTCCGCGTACACCGTATCGAGCATGAGGTCGACCAACTCCGCTTTGCCCGGCACGTAGGTGTAGGTGGCCATCGGGGTCAGACCGAGTTCGGTAGCGACCGCGCGCATGGTGAGTGCGCCGATGCCCTCGGCGTCGGCGAGCGCGATGGCCGCCGCGACCACCGCCTCGACACTGCTGCGCTGTTTCGGACCACGACCAGCGCCGTGGCGCGGCGGAACCCGCCACAGCAGCTCCAGGGTGCGCACCGGGTCGCCCGCGCTGCTGCGCTCTTTCGACTGCCCCACGCTGCCTCCTCACCGGTCGAACCACCGATCGTATCGACGTGCGGCAGCCCAGAGCGCGCGGGAAGGGAATTTCTCTACGAAGTACAGCGTACTTAGTACAGTAATTTGCGGCAGACCATCGAGGAGGACAGATGAATATCACCGCTTCCGCCATCTCACTCAACGTCCCCGACCCGCAGGCATCGGCGAAGTTCCTGATCGACCACCTCGGATTCGAGGAGACGATGTCGGCGGACGGGTTCGTCTCACTGGACCGAGCCGACGCCGGCCTCACTGTGATCTACCTGCGCACCGGACTGACGACCTTCAAGCCGAAGAGCGCGGCAGGCAGCGCCGGCGACGGGATACTCGTCGTGTTCGTCGTGGACGACATCGATGCCGAATACACCCGGCTGCGCGACGCGGGCGTGCCGATCGTGACACCTATCGAGACCGAAGAATGGGGCGAACGGTACTTCCAGATGAGCGATCCGAACGGGATCATCATCCAATTGGTCCAGTGGGTGTGAGCCCGAGCGGACGGCGCGCTTCCCGGTAGGGAGCCGCGCCGTCCCGGCAGGGTTCGGCGGCAGTCTCAGCCGAGCGCCGCACGGAAGACCTCGACCGCCGGGGTGGCGGGGCGGCCGAGCAGCTTCTCCAGCTCGCCGGAGCGCACCTCGAGGATGCCCTGCGCGATGCCGGCCTCGGCATCGCCGAGCACCCTGGCGTAGTCGGCGGACAGTCCCGCCTGGATCAGACCGGCGACGTAGTCCGCCTCCGACAGATTCTCGTAACGCACTGGCTTTCCCGCCGCCTCCGACATCAGTCGCGCCAGTTCCGGGTAGGTGAGCCGTTCCTCGCCACCGAGTTCATACACCCGACCCGCGTGCCCGTCGGTAATGAGTACCCTCGCGGCCGCGTCGGCGTAGTCGGCGCGTGCCGCGCCCGCCACGCGCCCCTCACCGGCCGCACCGTGCAGCACACCCGATTCCACCGTGTGCGCGAGACCACCCAGGTAGTTCTCCCAGTACCAGCTATTGCGCAGAATGACATGCGGGACGGTCGATTCGGCGAGCACGGACTCGGTGGCCCGGTGCTCCTGCGCGAGGATCAGCGGGTTGTCGGTCGCGCTCGGAATGCTGGTATAGGCGAGCAACTCGACGCCCGCGCGCTCGGCAGCGCGAATGACAGTGGTGTGCTGCGCTACGCGCACGCCGAACTCATTGCCGGAAATCAGCAGCATCCGGTCGACGCCGTCGAGGGCGATGTCCAGCGCCGCCGCATCGCCGTAGTCGGCCCGCCGGACGTCGACGCCGCGCTCGGCCAGGTCGGCCACCTTCCGCGGATCGCGCACGATCGCGACGACCGGTGTCGATCCCGCACGCATCAGCGCCTCGACCACGAGCCGGCCCAGCTGTCCACTGGCCCCGGTCACTGCGATGGTCATCACTACCTCCTGAGCATTTCATAAGTACTTACTATTTGTAAGTACTATGCATTCATGCGCTACTGAGGTCAAGGCAGGTACCATCGAAACCATGACTACCCAGCGCATCGCCTCGGCCGACGCCGACGATCCCACGCTGGAAGCCGATGTCTTCGCAAGAAACTGCACGTCACGGCCGGTTCTACAGAATGTCGCGGGCCGCTGGGGCACGTTGGCGCTCGTCGCGCTCCGCGAGGGGCCGTACCGTTTCAGTGCGTTGCGCAGACGAGTCGATGGTGTCAGCGAGCGCATGCTGTCGCAGACCCTGCAGGCGCTCGAGCGTGACGGCATGGTGCACCGCGAGGTACACGAGACCATTCCGCCGCGGGTCGAGTACACCCTCACCGAACTGGGCGCCGAGGTCGCCGCGCATCTGGAAGCGCTGATCCAGGTGGTCGAGACCAACATGACGCGCGTGCGCGCGGCCCAAGCGGCCTATCACCGCGACTGACCGCTCCGCAGCGCAGCAGGGAAGAGACCCGCGGCACCAACGGTTACACGGACATGGAACTCGCCGCCGCAGTCGATTTCGCACGAGATCACCGCAGGTCCGTGCTCACCACGATCCGCCGCAACGGACGCCCCCAACTGTCCAATGTGCTGCATGTCGTCGGTGACGACGACCGGATCCGCATCTCCGTCACCGCCGACCGTGCCAAATACCACAACCTGGCTCGCGATCCGTGGGCGGCGATCCACGTCACCCGCGACGACTTCTTCGCCTACGCGGTACTCGAAGGCACGGTGGAACTCAGCCCGATCGCCGCCGCTCCCGACGACCCCACGGTCGAGGCGCTCGTCGACTACTACCGCAAAGCCGTCGGCGAACACCCGGACTGGGCCGAGTATCGCGACGCGATGGTGGCCGATCGCCGCGCCCTGGCCCTGTTCACTCCCAACCGCGCTTACGGCATGCTCTGAGACCTGGCCGCACTCGGCCGGGGATGTATCGAGCCGTCACTGCGCGGATCCCGGTGGGGATCACCGTATCCGCGCGGTGCTGCACCAATCGACTCAGCGCGCCCTCAGGTCTGACACGGAGACGAAACGATAACCCGCGGAACGCAATTCGGCGGCGATACGCGGGATGGCGGCCAGCGCCGTAGCAGGCCCGAACATGGCGTGCAGCAGAATGATGGACCCGGGACGAACCTTGTCGAGCGTCTCGGCCACGATGTCGTCCGTGGTGGCGACCCCGCCCGAATCCGGCTCGACGTCCCACATCACGGTGACGCGGTCATGCTGGGCGAGGTAGTGCGGCAGCGTCCACAGCTTCTTGCCGTAGGGCGGACGGAAGGTGACCGGGCCGGTGTAGCCGGTTTTTCCGATCTCGGCGTCGGTACGTTCGATCTCATCGCCGACGGTGCCGGAAGAGACGAAGACCATCCGCCGATGCGAGTAGGTGTGGTTACCGATCTCATGGCCCGCCGCGGCGATCGCTCTCCCGTACTCCGGGTGAGCGGCGAGATCGCGTCCGTTCAGATAGAAAGTAGCCTTAACCTGGGCATCGGCCAGGACCTTCAGCACTTCGGGCGCCCGATCGGACGGTCCGTCGTCCAACGTCAGCGCGACCACTTTCTCGTCGGTGTCCACCCGGTTCACCACGTGACCGGCCAGCTGGAAGGTACGGGCGTTCATCAGGTAGTAAGTGCCCGCCGCTAGCAGCAGCACGACGACGAGTACCGGCACACTTCCGATCCGCGCTCTACGAAACATGCACGCTGTATAGCAGTGCCCGCGCGTCGACGGCGACTCGCGCGGTCCCGCGCAACCTTTCCCGATATGCGAAAGGGGCGTGCGGTCCTCGACCACACGCCCCTTTCGCGACCCCGGGATCAGAAGTTGATCATGTGACCGGCCAGGCCGTGGAAGGCTTCCTGGAGAGCCTCGCTGAGGGTCGGGTGGGTGTGCACGTTGCGGGTCAGCTCGTTGACCGTCAGGTCCCACTTCTGCGCGAGCGTGAGCTCGGGCAGCAGCTCCGAAACGTCCGGGCCGATCAGGTGGCCGCCGAGCAGCTCCCCGTACTTGGCATCCGCGACGAGCTTGACGAAACCGGTCGGGTCGCCGAGGCCGTGCGCCTTGCCGTTGGCGGTGAACGGGAAGGTCGCGACCTTCACGTCGTAGCCCTCATCGCGGGCCTGCTGCTCGGTCAGGCCGAAGCTGGCGACCTGCGGCTGGCAGAACGTGGCGCGCGGCATCATCCGGTAGTCGCCGAGGGTGACGGTCTCCGCGCCCGCGATGGTCTCGGCCGCGACCACACCCTGCGCCTCCGCCACGTGCGCGAGCTGCAACTTCCCGGTGACATCGCCGATGGCGTAGATGTGCGCAGCGGTGGTGCGCATGTTGTCGTCGATCGCGATGGCGCCGCGTTCGAGCTGCACTCCGGTCGTCTCCAGGCCGTAGCCCTCGACGCGGGGCGCGAAGCCGACGGCCTGCAGCACCTTGTCGACGGTGACGGTCTCGATCGCGCCGGTCTTGTTGTCTTTGATCGAGACGGTGACCTTGGCGCCGTCGTCGTCGATGGACTGCACGGCCGCACCGGTGGTGATGGTGATGCCGAGCTTCTTGTATTGCTTGGTGATCTCCTTGGAGACGTCTACGTCCTCGTTCGGCAGTGCGCGGTCGAGGAACTCCACAATGCGTACGTCGACGCCGTAGTTCTTCAGGACGTAGCCGAACTCCATGCCGATCGCGCCCGCGCCGACGATCAGGATCGAACCGGGCAGGTCACGGGTGAGGATCTGCTCCTCGTAGGTGACCACGTTCGCGCTCAGCTGGGTGCCGGGCAGCAGCTTGGTGACGGTGCCCGTCGCGATGATCACGTTGTCGAACGTGATCGTCTCGGTGCCGCCCTTGCCGAGTTCGACCGACAGCGAGTTCGGACCGGTGAAGGTACCTTTGCCGTCGAACTCGTCGATCTTGTTCTTCTTCATGAGGAAGTGGACGCCCTTGACCCGGCCGTCGGCGACCTTGCGGCTGCGGTCGAACGCGACGCCGAAATCGAAGTTCACCTCACCGGAGATACCGAAGGTCTTCGCTTCCTTGGTGAAGATATGCGCCAGTTCCGCATTCCGGAGCAGTGCCTTGGACGGGATGCAGCCCACATTGAGGCACACCCCACCCCAATACTTCTGCTCGACGATCGCGGTACGAAGGCCTAATTGTGCCGCACGGATAGCGGCGACATAACCGCCTGGGCCGGCACCGAGAACGACAACGTCGTAATGGGAAGTCACGGGTCCGAGCCTAACTCCGATGGGTGAAGTTCACCCACTGGTCCCCCGCAACAATGAGGCCTGCGCCACACCCGGCCGAATGATTCCCTAGGAGGGAAGTAACGGGTTGAGCGTCACGGCCGGCCTGCGGTACGGGCCATGCGGTCGGTCCGGTCGCCATGCCTGGTCCGGCGAGGTCGGCACACCCCAGGGAGGACCGCGTCTCCGTACCCGACCGACCAGTGTTGTGCGCTTGCGTGACAGGCTGAGCCAGGGCCGACCGGCTGGCTGAGATACGCGGGCGCCGGATTCCACGGTCGGGGGGTGAGGTCGAACCACCCTCGGCCCGCCGATCAAACCGCCATCGTGGTGCATCGGTGCACGCCGCCAATGACTTTCGATTTTCCGACCTGCTAACACAGGCTCCTGGACGACCGATCCACTCAGTACGTGATCCCTCGTGTCCGAAGGCGGTGCGACCATGAGTCGCTTGTTTCTCTTGGTCATCTCGCTCGTGACAGGCGTCGGTCTCTGGATCGCGCCGGGACCCGCGGCGGCGGCCGCGAACTGTGCGGTGGACTGGGGCTCGCGGGACAAAGCGAGTTCCACCCGGGCGCCCGCGCTGATCGCGGGAGTCCGATCCGGACGGCACGAATGCTTCGACCGACTCGTGTTCGATATCACCGGACCGGTGACCGGTTATCACGTCGGCTACGCCGATCGGATCGTCATGGACGGCTCAGGCGCTCCGGTCGCGCTGCGCGGCGAGGCGTTCCTGAACGTCGTCATCGGCGCCCCCGCCTACGACGACGCGGGCAACGCCACCTACCAGCCCGCGAACCGGGCCGAACTCGTCGACGTCGGCGGATACCAAACTTTCCGCCAGGTAGCCTGGGCCGGATCCTTCGAAGGGCAGACCACGGTCGGCCTCGGGGTCCGCGGCCGCTTGCCGTTCCAGGTACACACGCTCGCCGGACCAGGTGGTGAGTCGCGCGTCATGGTCGACATCGCGCACTCCTGGTGATCCCGGGTTGCGCCGCTCGGCAACAATGTGGACATGAGCGGCGTTGAGCAGAATGTGACGGACCCCTACCTCTGGCTCGAAGAAGTGACCGACGAGCGTGCCTTGGACTGGGCGCGCGCACACAACACCGTGGTCGACGAGCGTTTTGCCGACTCGGATCGCTTCCGCGAGCTGCAGCGGCGCATCCTGGACATGCTCGACACAGATGCCAAGATCGCCTATCCGGGCCGGCGCGGACGCTGGCTCTACAACTTCTGGCGTGACGCCGATCACCCTCGCGGTCTCTGGCGGCGCACCACCTTCGCCGAGTACGCCAAGGACGACCCGGAGTGGGACGTCCTGATCGATCTGGACGCGCTGGCCGCCGCCGAGGACGAGAACTGGGTGTGGGGCGGCGCCGCGGTGCTGCGCCCCGAACAGTCCCGCGCGTTGATCAGCCTGTCACGTGGCGGCGCCGACGCGAAGGTGGTCCGCGAGTTCGATATCGAGCGCAGAGAGTTCATCGAGCCCGCCGACGGCGGCTACTTCCTCCCCGAGGCGAAGTCGGAGATCCGCTGGATAGACCTCGACTCGGTGTACGTCGGCACCGATTTCGGTCCCGGCTCGCTGACCGAGTCGGGATATCCGCGGATCGCGAAGCGGTGGCGGCGCGGCACCGACCCGGCCGAAGCGGAGACGGTCTTCGAAGGTGAGGCCGGTGACGTCGCGGTCTCGGCGGGCTACGACCGGACGCCGGGCTATGAACGGCACTTCGTCGGCCGCGCCACCGACTTCTTCAACGAAGAGGTCTACCTGATCGAGGACGACGGTTCGCTGCGCCATCTCGACATCCCCACCGACGCCAGTGAATCCTGGTACAAGGACTGGCTGCTGATCCGGCTGAAGTCGCCGTGGGAGGTGGGCGGCGCCAGCTATCCAGCAGGCGCCCTACTTGCCACCGACTTCAATGAATTTCTTTCCGGCACAAGGAAATTCGAGGCCATATTCACTCCCGACGCACACACCTCGCTGCACGGCTACGGCTGGACCGAGAACCACCTCCTGCTGATCACGCTCGAGGACGTGCAGACCAAGCTCTACGTGCTGACCCCGGACGATGACGGCTGGCGAAGCGAACCGTTGGCCGACACCCCGCCAATGGCGACCACCAGCGTGCTGAACCTCGACCCGCTGGAGGGGGGCGACGAATTCATGCTGACCACCAGCGGATTCACCACGCCTGCCACGCTGCTGGCCAGCGCCGTCGGTGGGCGTACCGAGCGGCTCAAGCAGGAGCCCGGCTTCTTCGACGCCGACGGGGTCGAGACCGAACAGTTCTTCGCCCGGTCCGACGACGGAACCATGGTGCCGTACTTCGTGATCCGGCAGCGTGATCACAACAACACGCCGGGGCCGACGGTGATGTCCGGATATGGCGGTTTCGAGGTGTCGCGCACTCCCGGTTACAGCGGCGCGTCCGGGATGGGCTGGCTGGAGCGCGGCGGCACCTGGGTAATGACCAATATTCGCGGTGGCGGCGAATACGGTCCGCAGTGGCACACCTCCGTACAGAAGGCCAACCGGCACAAGGTGTACGAAGATTTCTCCTCGATCGCCAAGGACCTCGTCGCACGCGGGATCACGACCGCCGACCAACTCGGCGCCGTGGGTGGCAGCAACGGCGGACTGCTCATGGGCGTGATGCTGACCCGCTATCCCGAGTTGTTCGGCGCCATCGTGTGCCAAGTGCCGCTGCTCGACATGAAGCGCTACCATCTGCTGCTCGCGGGCGCTTCGTGGATGGCCGAGTACGGCGACCCGGACAAGCCGGAGGAATGGGAGTACATCGGCAAGTATTCGCCGTATCAGAACACGCGCGCCGACATCGCCTACCCTCCGATTCTGCTCACCACCTCCACCCGGGACGACCGCGTACACCCTGGCCATGCCCGCAAGATGGCCGCGCTACTGGAGGCGCAGGGGCACGAGTTCTGGTACCACGAGAACATCGAGGGCGGCCATGGCGGCGCCGCCGACAACAAGCAATCGGCGTTCCAGGCAGCCCTGATCTACGAGTTCTTCACCCAGATCCTGATCGAGCGGCGCGGGTAACCGTCCGGCCGATCCCACGGGCGCGGCCGCCTCGCCCCGCGGCCGCCTCGCCCCGCGGCCGCCTCGCCCCGCGGCCGTCGATGGCGCCGCGGGCGTCGACCGTTTCGAGATCGGCCGCACCGCGATGATCGACGGATTCGAGCGTCATCTCGGCAGCGGCACATCCTGACCTCGGCGAGGCGGTCGCTGCCGCCGCCCATCGACGAGCCGACCCGCTACCGATCGCGCAGCCACTTCTCGATCTGGTCGATCGTGCTGGCGCACTGACGGATCCAGCCGTTGTGGCCCAGTTTTTCCGGCTGCCGCCACCGGGTCAGCTCGGCGTTGGGCAGTTTCGCCAGCAAGTGCTCGGCAGAGCTGGGCGGTGTCAGATCGTCATCGGCGATCGTGATGGACAGCACGGGCAGTTTCAGCCGCGCGATCCGCTCCTCGTAGTCGATGTCGGCGCCCACCGGAACGAAACGGCCGGTGCGCGCCAGCCGTGCCCAGTCCGAAATCAGCACCTTGGACTGACGGCCGAAACCCATCGAGATCCGATCGCCGGGCCAGAAACCGGCCAGATTGGCGGTCAGCGAGATCGCGGCGGTGCCGAACAGCATCCCGGGGCCCGAAATACCCTGGTAGCCACGATAATACGGCGTACCGGAAGCGATCAGAATCAGTCCGCCGAGTCTGCCACGGATGCGTGCAGCGTACAGAACGCCGAGCTGGCCGCCCATGCTGTGGCCGAGCAGGTACGGCGTGCTGTCCGGGAACCGGTCGCGGACCACCTCGAAGATCGCCGGAAAGTCGACCGAAACCAACTCGTGGTAGCCGAAGCTACTGGCAGAACTCGGCTTCGGTCTGCTGTCCCCATTGCCGCGCAGCTCGCCGATGGCCACGTCGAATCCGCGTGCCGCCAGACCGGTGGCGAACAGTTCGTAATACCCGGCCGGAACACCGAGCCCCGGCACGATCACCAGCACCGGGCGCGGCGCGTCCGGCGTCACCGGATGCCGGTGCGCACCCGCTGCCGGAATCAACCGCACCGGGACGGTGCTGCCATCCGGCATCTGGATCGGAACTGTCTGCATGGGCGCACGCTACCGCGCCGACCCGCGCCCGTCGCGTACGCTCGGCCGCTACGCGCCGACCGCGCCGATGATCACCTTGCTCAACACCCGGATCACATCATCCAACGGCGGACGCGGGTCCGCGACGCTCCAGGCATCCACCACGTAGTTGACGGCGCCGATGATCGCGAGCACCCGCATCTCGTAGTCGCCGGTGGGAATCTCGCCGTGCAGGGCCGCGTCCTCGGCGGCGCTCGCCAGCAGCGAACCCCACACCCGGCGCAGTTCCAGGCGGAACTTCTCCACCTTCGGGCCCGCGCCGACCACCTCGACCAGCGCCACGCGCGCCTTGCGCGGATCGGATCCGATGGATTCGACATAGGCGCGTACACCGGCATCGACGATGTCGAGCGCGCTCGCGTCGGACTTCGATGCCAACGCCTTCGTCACGGCGTCACGCGATTCCCGATCGATGTGCTCATAGAGCTCTAAGAGCAGGGACTCGCGCCCGGTGAACTCCTCGTAGAACTGACGCGAGGACAGTCCGGCGTCCTTGCAGATGGCGCCGACCGAACTATTGGCGTAGCCGTCGCGCGCGAAGACCGTCAGGCCTGATTCCAGAAAACGCGCACGCCGCTGACGTTGCCGGTCCTCCACGGGTTGCCCGGCATACATTCGACCCGTATTCGCATCCTGTGACATTGAGGCAGACAATACAGAAGAGCTCGAACCTCTCGTCATGGATCGGGCCCTTCGTTTCGACGTCGAGCCGAATGCGCATTAGCCGAAAGTTGGCTGCTCGGTTACCCCCTCGCGCGAAAGTCTCCCATCCGACGCCAGGCGAACATAGTGACGCCCAAAAACGCACCCCAGGCCGGAGGCGGTTCGGGTAAATACGCCGATACGGCCGAATTGCGACGCTGTCACTAGCAATTTGCCAAAACTATAGCAACACACCGGGAGACGGCGACGTTTGATTTTAGAGGGAATTTGTAGAATTTATTTTTGGATACCGATCGGCGGATTACAGTGCGTTCGCCGGACTGGTAATCAACCCGGGAAGCGCGGCGACGGAATCGATGACGTGATCGGGTTTCCGGTCGACCGCAGCCAGCACCGCCGCGCGAAATTTCCCGGTGCGCACCAGCACGCCGGTCATCCCGACGGCCTGCGCCGCAAGCACATCGGACTGCACATCGTCACCGATCATCAACACCTCGGACGGGTCGAGTCGCATCAGTTCCGCACAGGTGCGGAAGCCGGCGGCGGCGGGTTTGCCGACCACCTCGATGCGCGCGTTCCCCGCCGCCTCCAGGCCGGGAAGGTACACGCCGGCATCGACGCGCAGCCCCTCGGCCGTCGCCCAGGTGAGCCCGCTGTGCATGGCCACGACAGGGACTCCATCGAGCATCAACTCGGCCACTCGACTCAGCGCCAGATGGCTGAATTCCACTCCCGCGCCACCGATTACCACCACGTCCGGATGTTCGTCATCAAGCGTCAATCCGGCGAGGTCCGCGCCGATATCGCCGTGGTTGAGCACCCAGACGGCGGCGCCAGGGTAGTGCCGACCGACGAACTCGGCGGTGAGCCGCGCGGCCGTGACGATCTCGCCCGCGGCGACCTCGATTCCGCTGCTGCACAGGCGTTCTGCGATCTCAGCACAGGTGCGCGAGGTCGTGTTGGTGAGAAATGCTCGGCGCAGCCCGCTTTCGCGAACACGGCGCACCGCGACAGCGGCGCCGTCGATCTCCTGCCAGGAGGTCACCAGCACGCCATCGATGTCGTAGAGCACGCCTCGGATCCGACCGCGGTCAGACATGGATCCAGCGTACGACCATAGGGACGAATGCGGCGACCTGCGGAGGTGTTCCTGGTACCGCAACGTCATAGCTTCTGCGCATCCTCTCCGCCGATATCGCGACACGGCAGACACCACCGCGTTCGCCCGCCGCTCCGCATTCCCCGGCGAGTCGACACCAGCACACCAACACAGCTGTCGACAAGGCGGCACATACCCGCTGACCTAGGGTGATCCCATGCTGACCGCGCTGCTCTACGGACTCGGAACGGGCGTGCCACTGGTCATCGGCGCGGCCATCGGGTTGCGGTGGCAGCTACCAACGGCGGCCCTCGCTTCGCTGATGGCCTTCGGCGCCGGCACCATGATCGCCGCGGTGTCCGAAGAGCTGTTCGAGCCCGCGTTCCACCAGGCGGGCGCGCTGATCGCCGCACTCGCGCTGTTCGCGGGCGCCGGCGTCTACGTGGTGGCCAACCGCCTCATCGAGAACAAGCTGGGGCCGCGCGCACTCGGCTGGGCGCTGATGCTCGGCACAGTGCTTGACGGCGTCCCGGAGAACACCGCGCTCGGCGTCTCGCTGGCTGGTGGTGGCGGACTGGTCTTGCTGGTGGCGGTGGCCTTGGGCAACGTCCCCGAGGCGATCAGCGGTGCGGCGCTGACGCGCGATCAGCATGACGTAGCCGGCGCCCGTACCCTATGGCTCTGGACCCTGACCGCTGCGACGCTCGTGCTTGTCACTGTCATCGGGAATGCGTTGTCGGATAACCTTTCGCACACTCATATCGGTATCGTGCAGGCGTTCGCGGGCGGCGCGACGATCGCCGTACTCGCCGACTCGCTGATGCCCGGGGCTTATCGCGAGGGCGGCTGGTGGGTCGGACTGGCGACAGCGGCAGGCTTTCTCGTGGCGTTCGCGCTCGGCGGCTGACCGCTCAACACGGTCCGGTGCCACGGACTCCGGACGGGTCGCCTCCAGCACCGATCATCTCGCCGAACGCCGGAAGCCGGCCCACCCGAGGGTGGACCGGCTTCCGGTTCGAAATATGGTGCCGGGTGGCCGGACTCAGAAGTCCATGCCGCCCATGCCGCCGGTCGGGTCGCCGACGGGAGCGGCGGCCTTCTCCGGCTTGTCAGCGACCACGGCCTCGGTGGTGAGGAACAGGGCCGCGATGGAGGCCGCGTTCTGCAGCGCCGAGCGGGTGACCTTGACCGGGTCGGCGACGCCGGCGGCCAGCAGGTCCTCGTACTCGCCCGAGTCGGCGTTCAGGCCGTGGCCCGCGGGCAGGTTGGACACCTTCTCGGCGACCACGCCGGGCTCGAGGCCGGCGTTGAAGGCGATCTGCTTCAGCGGAGCCGACAGCGCGACACGCACGATGTTGGCACCGGTGGACTCGTCACCGGTCAGCTTCAGCGCGTCCAGCGCCGGAGCCGACTGCAGCAGGGCAACGCCACCACCGGCGACGATGCCCTCTTCGACGGCGGCCTTCGCGTTGCGAACGGCGTCCTCGATGCGGTGCTTGCGCTCCTTGAGCTCCACCTCGGTCGCGGCGCCGGCCTTGATCACCGCGACACCGCCGGCCAACTTGGCCAGACGCTCCTGCAGCTTCTCCCGGTCGTAGTCCGAGTCGGAGTTCTCGATCTCGGAGCGGATCTGCGCGACCCGGCCCTTGATGGCCTCCGGGTCACCCGCGCCCTCAACGATCGTGGTCTCGTCCTTGGTGACGACGATCTTGCGCGCCTGACCGAGCAGCTCGACGCCCGCGGTCTCCAGCGAGAGGCCGACCTCTTCGCTGATGACTTCGCCA
The DNA here is from genome assembly GCF_040648115.1 of Nocardia sp. NPDC049190. NCBI lineage: Bacteria > Bacillati > Actinomycetota > Actinomycetes > Mycobacteriales > Nocardiaceae > Nocardia > Nocardia sp. NPDC049190. Next base: position 48,502 of record NZ_JBEZDE010000011.1, on the reverse strand, counting down.
CCGGTCAGGATGGCGATGTCGGCCAGCTGCGCCTTGCGGCGGTCACCGAAGCCGGGGGCCTTGACGGCAACCGACTTGAAGGTGCCGCGGATCTTGTTCACGACCAGAGTCGACAGCGCCTCGCCCTCGACGTCCTCGGCGATGATCAGCAGCGGCTTGCCCGCCTGGATGACCTTCTCCAGCAGCGGCAGCAGATCCTTGACGGTCGAGATCTTCGAGCCGACCAGCAGGATGTACGGGTCCTCGAGGACCGCTTCCTGACGCTCCGGGTCGGTGACGAAGTAACCCGAGATGTAGCCCTTGTCGAAGCGCATGCCCTCGGTCAGCTCCAGCTGGAGACCGAAGGTGTTGCTCTCCTCGACGGTGATGACGCCTTCCTTGCCGACCTTGTCCATGGCCTCGGCGATCAGCTCACCGATGGACGGGTCGCCCGCCGAGATACCGGCGGTGGCGGCGATCTGCTCCTTGGTCTCGACCTCCTTGGCGGTGTCGAGCAGCGAGGCGGTGACCGCCTCGACGGCCTTCTCGATACCACGCTTCAGGCCGAGCGGGTTGGCGCCGGCCGCGACGTTGCGCAGGCCCTCGCGCACCAGCGCCTGGGCGAGCACGGTGGCGGTGGTGGTGCCGTCACCCGCGACATCGTCGGTCTTCTTGGCGACTTCCTTGACCAGCTCGGCGCCGATCTTCTCGTACGGGTCCTCCAGCTCGATCTCCTTGGCGATGGACACACCATCGTTGGTGATCGTGGGGGCACCCCACTTCTTCTCCAGGACAACGTTGCGACCCTTCGGCCCCAGCGTCACCTTGACCGCGTCGGCGAGGGCGTTCAGACCCCGCTCGAGGCCGCGCCGGGCCTCTTCGTCGTACGCAATTGTCTTGGCCATTGCGTTGAGATCCTCCACATGTATATGGGGCTGACACACAGGGCGACCACAGGTTGGATCACCCCATTTACGCTGGCCAGGTTCGGTGCCCGCGACGGACGACCGAGGGTGTCGATGGAACCCGGTCTCACCGTCCCGACCTGGCACTCACAGGTCGAGAGTGCCAAAGCCTTTTTAGCACTCAAGGGTGCCGAGTGCAAGGTCCACGCGACGCCTACGAGACTCCGCTAGAGACGGTCGTCGACGCGCAGTACCAGTGCGACGAACGCGTCGGTGCGCCGTTCCTCGGGTGTCCGTGGCTCACCGTCCTCGACGGTGACGAGTTCGGCGTCGTTCAGCAGCAACTCCGCCTCGACCCGCATAATCGCGCGAATGAACGGCGGCGCCACGTCCGGCGGGAGGTCGCCGTTGACGATGTAGCTACCGTCCGGCTGGGACTCGGTGGACACATACGACAGCGCGCGCAGTAGGTCTACGCGGCGTTCCCCCGCTATCAGGTCGGAATCGATGTCATCCGCCATTGCTATATCTTAGCCACCGCCGGTCCGACTACCCGGCTCCAACATTCCGACCGGTCCGCGTCTCGATCGGATTCGATGACAAAGACCCAGTTCACCGCACTGTCGAGCGGACCGCGGCTGGCTCGGCGCCGCGCCGCGATGCGGGTCCCGGCGTAGATTCCGGATGGACCATGATCAGGTTCGCGTCGATCCGGGAAGGGGATGTGGTGGCCGAGGTGCCGTTCGATTCGCTGTATCGACACGGGTTCGCGCGGGTGGCGGTGGCTGTCCCCCGGGTCACGGTGGCCGATCCGAGCTATAACGTCGAGCAGACCGTGGCGCTGGCCGAGCAGGCGGCCGCCGCGGGAGTGGTATTGACGGTCTTTCCCGAGCTGGGGTTGTCGTCCTACACCGCCGATGACCTGTTCCACCAGGACGCACTGGACCTGGCCGTCGAGGCGGCAGTCGAGCGGATCGTCGCCGCCAGCTCGGACATCGCCACCGTGCTGGTGGTCGGAGCGCCGGTGCGGGCGCAGGGCCGGCTGTTCAACTGCGCGATCGTGATCTGCCGCGGAGTCGTGCTCGGGGTCGCGCCGAAGAGTTACCTGCCGAACTATCGAGAGTTCTACGAGAAGCGACAGTTCGCGGCGGCACGGGAGACGTTGGACGATCACATCACGATCGCTGGGCAACGGGCGCCGTTCGGGTCCGACCTGCTGTTCCGCGCGCGCAATCTGAACGGGTTCGTCTTCCACCTGGAGATCTGCGAGGACGGGTGGGTTCCGCTGCCACCCAGCGGGTTCGCCGCGCTGGCCGGCGCGACGGTGCTGGTCAATCTGTCCGCGAGCAACATCGTGATCGGGAAGGCGGACTATCGGCGGGCGCTGTGCACATCACATTCGGCGCGCTACCTGGCGGCGTATCTGTACTCGGCGGCCGGCCACGGCGAGTCGACCACCGACCTCGCCTGGGATGGACAGGCGCTGGTCTGCGAGAACGGCGAACTGCTCGCCGAGGGCGAACGGTTCTCCGATCACCCACAACTGGTCACCGCCGACCTGGATCTGCAGCGCCTCGCGGCGGATCGGTTGCGGACAACCAGCTTCGCCGACAACGTGCACGATCACCGGGACCGTCTGGTCGCGCTGCGCAGCGTCGAGTTGGAGTTGCCTATCCCGGATCGCACGGTCACGCTGAAACGCGACATCGAGCGCTTCCCCTACGTCCCCGCCGATCCCGCCGTGCGCAATGAGCGCTGCGCCGAAGTACATCACATCCAAGTGGAGGGCTTGAGCACGCGATTACGTGCCACCGGAACACAGCGCGTGGTGATCGGAGTGTCCGGTGGACTGGATTCCACCCAGGCGCTGATCGTGGCGGCCAAGACGATGGACCGGCTCGGCCTGCCGCGGGCGAACGTGCTGGCTTACACCATGCCCGGGTTCGCGACCAGCACCAGGACCAGAACCGACGCGCACCGGTTGATGGCCGCACTCGGCGTGACGGCGCGGGAAATCGATATCCGGCCTTCGGCCACCCAGATGTTGCGCGACCTCGACCACCCAGCCGCGGACGGCGCGGCACACTACGACATCACCTACGAGAACGTCCAGGCCGGCGAGCGGACCGCGCACCTGTTCCGCTTGGCCAACCAGCACGGCGCCTTGGTGGTCGGCACCGGAGACCTCAGCGAACTCGCGCTCGGCTGGTGCACGTTCGGCGTCGGCGACCATATGGCGCATTACAGCGTCAACGCCTCGGTACCGAAGACCCTGATCAAGTACCTGATCGCCTGGGCGGTGGACACCGCGCAGTTCGGATCCGAAGCGGGCGAGGTGCTCTCGTCGATTCTGCGCACCGAGATCTCGCCCGAGCTGATCCCGCACACCGACTCTTCGGCGCCGAGCCAGAGTTCCGAGGCGACGGTCGGGCCCTACGAGTTGCAGGACTTCCACCTGTATTACCTGCTGCGCTTCGGTTATCGGCCGAGCCGAGTCGCCTACCTGGCCTGGCACGCCTGGTCGGACCCGTCACGCGGACGCTGGCCCGACCTCGTGCCCGCCGACCAGCGCCACGGCTACGATCTCGCCACGATCAAGCACTGGTTGGCCGAATTCGTGCGTCGATTCATCCAGACCAGCCAATTCAAGCGGTCGACGCTGCCGAACGCGCCGAAGGTCGGCTCCGGTGGATCGCTCTCGCCGCGCGGCGATTGGCGTGCGCCCAGCGACGCGTCGGCGGCGGCCTGGCTGGACGAGCTCGCCCGCAACGTACCGGAGTCCTGACCCGACAACCGATCCCGATGCCCCCGATGCGGCAGACCGGCGCGTGCCTATGGTGACTGGGTGAGTGAAAAACCCGGCTGGGATGCCATCGACGGCGCATTGCGACCGTTGTACGGCGATATCGAGCCTTTCCACTGGGCGCCCGACCATCCGTGGCCCCTCGGCGGACCCGACCCACTCGACGGGATCAGCGCATATTCCCGGACCGACCCGGTCCCGCACTGGCACTACGTCGGCTATGGCATGACCGAACTGTACGAGAAGGAGTGGGACAACCCCGCGGAGTCCGGCTGGGGGTTCGAGTTCACTTTCCGCCTGGTGCGCGACGCCGACGAGACCGAGCCGCCGGTGTGGCCGACGAATTTTCTGCACAACCTGGCCCGCTACGTCTTCCAGTCCGGCAAGTGGTTCGAGCCGGGACACACCATCAAGCCGAACGGGCCGATCGCGACCGGCTGCGCGGACTGCACGATCCATGCTGTCTGCTTCACGGTCGACCCGGAACTGAACAGCATCGATACCCCGCACGGGCGCGTTCGATTCCTCCAGATCGTCGGCCTGACCATGCCGGAATACCGCGCGGCGCAGGGCGGACGAGCCCTCGAACTACTCGCCCGGCTGGAACCTCAACTCCCCCTTTATGTCACCGACATCCACCGCGATCCGCTGGTCGACGAGCCGAAACCACAGATCCGCTGGCCACGGTGGGGTGGGGGGTTGCGCGGACGCGGGTAGCGCCCGCGACGCTCAGGCGGTCCACACCGCACGCGACGCCACCACAGCGGTCGCATGCGGGCGGTTGATTCCCGCCGCACGGGTGCGCAGCGTGCGCCGATGACGCGCGCGGGCGGCGTGCGCACCCCGAAAGCCGTTGACGACGTTACGGATTCGGTGCCAACTACGTGATCGGCCACCCGTGCCGATCACCAGCACCCCGACCGCGACGACAACTGCCGGTCCGGCGAACACCCGGCGTTTCCCGGCCACCACGGCTCGATCAGGATTCCCCGGCCACGATCGACCTGAGCAGTTCGACCAGACGCGATTCGGTCGTCGCCTTGTCGATGCCGAGATCGGTCAGCAGACCGGAACCGTGCTCGTGTTCGAGCAGGGCGAGCAGGATGTGCTCGGTGCCGATGTAGTTGTGCTCCAGGCGTACCGCCTCACGGAAGGTGAGTTCGAGAACCTTTTTGGCCTCTGGATCGAACGGGATCAGCGCAGGAACCTCGCCCTCGCCCGGCGGCAGTGCCGCGCCTGCCGCGGCCGTGACCGCGTCGAGCGTGACGCCACTGGCGAGGATCGCGTGCACCGCGAGGCCTTCCGGCTCGGTGAGCAGCCCGAGCACCAGGTGCCCGACGGCGATCTGCGTATTACCCGCGGCATGCGCGGCCTGCTGCGACGCCACTACGACGGCCCGCGCACGAGGGGTGAATCGGGCGAAGCCCGCGTTCGGGTCCATCGCCTCGGCATCGGACGGCGACTTCGGCACGAATCGCTTCTGTGCGGCTTGCTTGCTGACTCCCATGCTGGTGCCGATGTCGGTCCAGGAGGCACCGGAGCGGCGGGCTTGGTCCACGAAGTGGCCGATCAGGTGATCGGCCACTTCGCCGAGGTGACTCGCGGCTACCACCGCGTCGGAAAGTTGCTCGAGCACGTTGTCTGGACGGGCTTTCTTGATGCCTTCGATCAGATCGTCGAGGCGAAACTGAGGTGTCATGCGTCAACCATAGGTTGACGCAATCTCGATCGTCAACCCCGGATTGACGATTCAGGGCCGGGCAGCCCGCGCCGCGCCACGGACGATCCACTCCTTCACCGAGGCGGCCGCCCGCCCGGTCAGCACGGTCCGACGCGGTGAATCGTCGCCGCGCAGGACCTGAATCAGTCCGTCCCGACGCCCCAGACTCAAGCACTGCACGACATATCGGAACCGCAGCGGCCGCGGCTCGACGCCGCGAATCCGTGCGAGGGCAGCATCGGCCGCGTACTTCCCGGTGGGCAGCGCGGTGGCACAGGCCATGCGCAATTCGCGGTCGCCGGGACCGGCGATCACGGCGGCGTCGCCTGCGGCGTAGATCTCCGGATGGGACACCGAACGCAAAGTCGCGTCGGTCCGCACGCGGCCCGCGGCGTCCACCGCGAGCCCCGAGCGCATCGCCAGATCGGGTACGCGAAAGCCGGTGGTCCACACGGTCGCGGCGGCCGCGACGAGCGAGCCGTCGGCCAACCGGACCCCGTCGGACGTCACCTCGATCACCTTCGCGTCCGAGCGGATCTCGACCCCGAGTCGCTCCAGCGTCCGGCGGATATACGCCCGCGCCCGTGGCGACAGCCACGCGCCCGGCTCCTCCGAACCGAGCAGCACCACCGGCAGGTCCGGGCGCGACTCCCCTAGTTCGGCGGCGAGCTCGATCCCGGTCGCGCCGGCGCCGACGACCGCCACCGGACCACGCGAGAGGGTAAGCCGCCGCGTATCCTCCGGTGTCGCAACGGTATAGGCGTGTTCGGCCACACCAGGCACGCGCTCGGGGTCAGCCAGACTGCCGAGGGCGTACACCAGGATGTCGTAGTCCAGGGCCGGCGCCGCGTCGAGGACGACCCGCCTGCCCACGGTGTCGATCTCCGTCGCCCTGGCACATACGAAGCGAATCCTTTTGCGTTCCAACATCTCCCGTAGATCCCACGCCGGAATCCGTTGCCCGGCGGCCTGCTGATGCAACCGCACCCGCTCGACGAATGTCGCACGAGCATCCACCACGGTGATCTGCGCGTCGCGCGCAGCGCCCGCGAGCCTGCGTGCCGCCGCCAGCCCCGCGTACCCGGCGCCGAGAACGACGATCCGATGTTGTCCGGTCATGATGTGGCTCCCTTTCGATCGGCCGACACCTTTCAGACCGGACAGGCCCCCGATTCCTGACACCCCGCGGCCGTGAACCACATCACAGCGAGCGGCGACTGCGATCCGGCAGTTCGCCGACCAGGCCGCCCGGCCCACTCGACCTGGTGAAATACGTCAGCTTCTCCGGATTGACGATCAACCGCAGCGCCGCGACCACACCGTCGGCAACGTCGATCCCGACGACGACCAGCGGCGCACCGTCCACCCGCGCGACTACCGCGGGCGCGCCATTGACTTCCTCGACCAGCAGCTCCAGCCCCGGCACCGTCCGGCGCAACAACCCCGCCAGATAGCGCGCCACCTGCTGCGCGCCGCGCACCGGTCGTCGGGCCGCGTTGGCAAGACCGCCGCCGTCGGCTGTCGCGCTCACATCGGCGGCCAGCAACTGCTCGAGCGACTCGATATCGCCATTGCGCGCCGCTTTCAGGAACCGTTCGATCAACTCCCTGGCATGCTCGGCCGGAATGCCGAAGCGGGTTCGGTCTTCGCGCACGTGCTGCCTGGCCCGACGGAAGATCTGCTGCGAGTTGGCTTCGGTCACGTCGAGCATGTCGGCGATCTCTCGGTGCGCGTATCCGAACGCCTCACGCAGCACGAAGACGGCCCGCTCGACCGGAGTCAGCCGTTCCAGCGCCGTGAGCAGCGCGAGCGAAACCAGTTCGCGCTCTTCGACAGTCTCCAGCGGACCGAGTTCACCATGCGCGGTCGGCACCGGCTCCGGCAACCAGGGCCCGAGGTAGCTCTCCCGCCTGGCCCGCGCCGAAACCAGCCAGGTACGGCAGAGATTCACCAGCGCGGTGGTCAACCATGCTTCGGCGGAGCGGATCTGGGCGCGGTCGGTGCCGTCCCAGCGTAAGTAGGTCTCCTGTACGGCGTCCTCGGCCTCGCTCACCGAGCCGAGCATCCGATAGGCGAGCGCGAACAACCGAGGTCGATGCTCTACGAATTCCCGCAGTCCGTCCGGTTCCATCGTCACCTTCTTCTGCGTCCGACCGCTGGATAAACCGTACCGCTCACACGCCGTCCGGATGGGCGGTCGAACTGAGGCCTACCATCAGCGAGAAATCGGAAGGTCACGATCCGCGGACCAGACTCTGGCCTTCGATCAGATCGTCCAGGCGAAACCGAGGCGCCATCCGTCAACCATAGGTTGACGATGCATACAAGGGATTGGTGAGCGACTTCTGCGTCGGCTTCTCCTCGCGCAACAGCCCGCCGTTGCGCTGAGGCTGAAACGCAAAGAATTCGCACCGAATTCCCTCCAGGCGGCAATCTCATACGTCGGCGCGACCAGCGTGCCGCTCCAGCGCTACATCACCGAGAACTTCACATCAGCGGCGCGATACGAACCGCCGCTCAGCCAAGTAGGGCAAGCACGAAGGCAGCGAGAAGACCAGCGCCGTTACCGTATGCCCCATGATCGGGGCAGTCGTATTCGATGTTGGGGAAACGCTCGTCGACGAGACGCGCGAGTACGGAACTTGGGCAGATTGGCTGGGGGTGCCGCGCCATACTTTTATATCGGTCTTCGGGGCAGTCATCGCTCGCGGCCAGGACTACCGGGAGGTCTTCCAGGTTTTCCGGCCCGGGTTCGATCTGGCCGAGGAACGAGAGCGCGAGCGAGAGCTGGTCAACCGGAAAGCTATTCCGAAAACGACCTGTATCCCGACGTCCGGTCGGCTCTGTCGAAGTTGCGCGCGATGGGGGTTTGGGTGGGGGTCGTGGGCAACCAGACTGTCAGGTCAGGACAGATTCTGCGCAGTCTCGACTTGCCCACCGATTTCATTGCCACCTCAGATGATTGGGGCGTGGAGAAGCCTTCACCCGCGTTTTTCTCGAAGGTGGTCGAGGTCGCGCCGTGCAGCGCTGCCGAGATCGTCTACGTGGGAGATCGGATCGACAACGACGTAGCACCAGCAAAGGCCGCCGGCATGCGGACCGCCTACATTCAGCGGGGCCCGTGGGGGTGGATCCTTCGCGACATGCCAGAAGTCGCGGAGCTATCCGATTGGAGGATCCGCGACCTCTCCGAACTTCCGGGAATTGTTGCTACGGAGAATGAATGCTAGGCAGACAGTGACCTGATCATTGTGTGCCAATTGTACAGGTGATCGTCGAGCGCTCTCATCTGCGGCAGCGAGTCCCACGCCCGCAGTGTTCGGCGCACATCCTTCACTCGATCCATCGCGGTGGCATACCACTGTTCGCCGAGCTGCTCGAGTGCTTGCTCGAGGTAGGCGCATGCCTGTTCAGGATCTCGTTCCAGCACGGCGGCGGCCGCAAGGTCAGCGAGGTAGACCGCACGCTGCTTGATCTCCTCCATCGGTAGCTCGGCCAGCGCGTGTTCCAGCGTCTCGCGTGCCGCGGCACCATTGCCTGCCGCGAGCAGGGTGTTGCCCTTGAATCCGGCAAGTCTCGTCGGCGAGAACCAATTCAGCCATGGCGGGCTGGGGGTCCCGTCGGCGTCGTGCTGCTCGTACATCTCCTCGGCATGGGCGATCAGTTCGAGTGCCCTGCGTGTGTTGCCGAAATGAGTTTCTACCTCGGCCTCGACCGCGTCGAGCCACGCCAGCATCTCCGTGCTGACGCTGCCGCGGCGGGCGAATGCGCGTGCGCCATGGAGTTTGTCGCGCGCGTCCTCGGCGCGCTTCGGGTCGCCCGAGAAAGCTGGCGCGAACGCCATATGCGCCAGTGTTGCGGCACCTAGCAGCTCGTCTTCGGCCTCTCCTGCGGCCTGGAGTGCAAGGGTGAAGCTTGGCTTTGCCATGTCAGGCTGCTGAAGGTCGAAGAACTCGAGCCTGCCAGCGAGGAGGCTGGACTCCGATACCGCCCGCGCCATCACCGACTTGGCAGCGGCAGGCATTTGCGGCAGTAGATCCCAACCGAGTGCTGCATGCTCAGCGACCAACCGTTGCAGCCTTGCAACTGGAACGACCAATACAAGCGCCGATATGTCGCCGTCGCCGACATGGGGACTGCATGCAGTACCTGTCGGCATCCGCTTACCGGGACGGCTGCGGGGATGGAGCAGACCATGGCTGACAACGAGCTGATAGGTATCCGGCACAGCTATATCGATGGTGAGTTGTCCATCATCGGCGCTGATGGATGGCCGCTGCCCCCCGAGGAAACGACCGAGCTGTTCCAGGCAGCCTCCGACGGCGAGTCTCTGGAGTTACTCGAGCGGGTGCTTGACGCTCTGCGCGTGTTGGCGAGGAAAGCCGATGGCGCTCAGTGAATCGCAACACGCACAATACCCGCGCATCATCCCCGCCGCCGACACGTACACCGTCGGCAGTTGGATGTTGGAGAAGCTGGAGAAGTAGAGCGCTTCCCTGCCTACGAGCCGCCACAAGGCGTACAGCCGCCTGCCTCAGACGGAAGACCGCCCCGGCTCATCAAGAGTCGGGGCGGTCGGTGTCACGCCGACCGCCACCACTGGCGAGGGCATCGCACCGACACCTAGGAGAGGCCCGCTCCTGGTGGCGGATTCCCACCTTCGCGCTCCTTGCCGCCCGGACGCCGCAACCGCAGCGGCGCTGTCGATCCGCGGATCACCGGACGCCGGATCGCCGGACGCGGAATCGCCGGCAGCCGTCGGCTCGCGCGGCGCTGGGCGCGCCGCTCCGCGGGCTTGTGTTGCCAGGTCTCGGGTCGAGCAGCCACCCACCGCTGGGAATACCAGGCGAACGGGATGTGCCCCAGATACAGCACGACCAACACCAGCAGCAACACAATCGGATAGGTCACCAGCGCCGCCGCAGCAAGCGCGACCAGCACGAGTAGCCCGGCCGCCGCCTGCGGCGCCACGGACACCGACTTCATGGCGAGCGTCGGAATCGTGCTGACGCACAACGCCGCGGCGAACACCGTCCACGCCGCGACCTCGTAGAAGCCGACCCACCAACCATCGCCGAACTGCACGAGCAGCGCCACCGGCACCATCGCGATCAGCGCACCGGCGGGCGCGGGCACGCCGACGAAGTAGTCCCGTGACCAGTCCGGCCGGGTGTCATCGTTCATCAGCGTGTTGAACCGGGCCAAGCGCAGGACGACACTGACCGCGAACAGCAGCGCGACAATCCACCCTGAACTGTTGTTCTCGTCGTTGAGCAACGTCACGTAGAGCACGAGCGCGGGGGCGACACCGAACGAGATGGCATCCGACAGCGAATCCAGTTCGGCGCCCATCTTGGTGGTGGCGTGCAGCATCCTCGCGAGTCGGCCATCGAGGGTGTCCAGCACGGCCGCGGCGCCGATCATCGCCAGAGCGAGGGCGAGTTTGCCGTCGAGGCCGAACTTCACCGCCGACAATCCGGAACACAACGCCAGGATCGTCACGATGCTCGGCAGCAGGCGGATCGTCCGGGTCCGCCGCCGAGTGGCTACCGCCGCTTCCATCACGACTCGGCGGTGCAGGCGAGCACGGCGAGCACGGTCTCGCCGCCGATGGTGCGCTGGCCGGGCTCGACGAGCAGTTCGGTGCCCGGCGGGAAATAGGTGTCGACCCGGGAACCGAAGCGGATCAGGCCGTAGGTGTCGCCGATCGTCAGCACGTCACCGACCTGGGCATCGCAGACTATCCGGCGCGCGAGCAAACCCGCGATCTGGACGACGACGAGTTGTCGACCATCCGCCGTTTCCAACACCATGCTGTTGCGCTCGTTCACCGCACTGGCCTCGGGCAGGTCCGCCGAGCGGAATTGACCCGGCTCGTGCAGCACCGTGCGCACGACACCGGAGACCGGCGTGCGCTGCACGTGCACATCCAGAACGGAGAGGAAGATGCTGACCCTGGGCAGCGGCTCGTCCCCGAGGCCCAACTCCGCAGGCGGAGCTGCGGTGTCGACCAGGGCGATCTCGCCATCGGCGGGGGCGACCACGGCGCCGGCCCGGTTCGGCGGCACCCGGTTCGGGTGCCGGAAGAACGTCGCACAGGCCGCCGCGGCCAGCAGTCCCGTCCGGCGCACCCACTTGCGCTTGCCGCCGACGACGGCCACCGCTAACGGTGCGGCGACGAACGGGAGCCCAGCGGGATGCAAAGGGGGTATCGCATTGCGAACAAGGTCGGCGACGTGGCCGATCTTGGTGCGTTCAGGCGTGCCGGGCGGGGTGGGACGGCGGGCCACAGGCTCCTCTTTCGTGCTCGATGCAGACGGATTGCGCCCCTCGATGATCGGACTGGCGCAAGCGTTCACACCTTACGGGAAGGGAGCCTGTGGCACCTGGCCTCAGGACCTGACTCTACTCCCAGTGACCAGCTTGACCAGGAACAACAGAATCACCGCGCCCGCTAGGCAGGTGAAGAAGCTGAACCAGAGGCCGCCGCCTTCGACGTCGACGCCGAGCACCTTCAGGAGGAACCCGCCGAGCAGGCCACCCACCACGCCGACAACGATGTTCAGGAGGATGCCTTGCTGGGCGTCCGTCTTCATGAACTTGCTGGCAATCCATCCGGCCAGACCGCCGATGATGATCCACCCGATAATCCCGAGTCCGAGCATGGTGTCCTCGAATCACTAGTTGGAGTCCACGCCGCGACGTGCAACGACGTGCTCCATCGATATACCCGGCGATTGTGAGAATACGCACGCCACATGAGCGACTTTCGGGCTAATATGAGGAAGCCTCATGTCTAACCGTTTCGCGGGCAGTGGCTGATGAGGGAATCGATTTCGATGCTTCGGGGACACCCCGGCGGCGCCGCCGCAGGTACATAGGAGACGCACATGGCTGCTCGCATCGCCCAGACCACCGGCGCAGAGCACACGGCGATCCTCGGGCTCGGCGTATACCGCCCTGCTCGAGTGGTCACCAATGACGAGGTGGCAGGCCCGATCGGCTCGAGTGACGAGTGGATCCGGACCAGGTCGGGAATCAAGACCAGACGGTTCGCCGACGAATCGGAGACGATCCAGAGCATGAGCGTCGCGGCTGCCCGCGACGCACTGGCGGCCGCGGGCATCGAGGCCGACCAAGTCGATTGCGTGATCGTTGCCACCTCGACACATCTCCTGCTGACGCCAGCCGCGGCCCCGCGGATCGCCACCGAACTCGGGATGAACGGCGCCGCCGCGTTCGACATCTCGGCGGGCTGTGCGGGCTTCTGCCACTCGCTCGCACTGGCCTCGGACCTGATCCGGGCCGGTACCGCGGGGCGTGTCCTGGTGATCGGGGTGGAGAAACTGACCAACACGGTCAACCCGGCCGACCGCTCCACCGCCTTCCTCTTCGCCGACGGGGCGGGCGCGGTCATCGTCGGCCCTTCCGACGAGCAGGGCATCGGCCCCACGGTCTGGGGTTCGGACGGCACCCAGCACCACGCCATCCGGCAGGACAAGGACTGGATGGAGTACTTCGCCGAGCTCGAGGAGAAGGGTCTCGACGCGGTGCGCCCCTACCTGACCATGGAGGGCACGGCGGTGTTCCGTTGGGCCGCGCACTCGTTGGAGAAGGTCTGCCGCGACGCGATCGACCGTGCCGGACTGTCCACCGACGACCTGAACGCGATGATTCCACACCAGGCGAACGGGCGGATCATCGAAATCATGGCCCGGGTGCTGAAACTGCCCAAGGACTGCGCGCTGGCCAACGACATCGAGGAAACAGGCAACACCTCGGCCGCCTCGATCCCGCTGGCCATGGAGGCGTTACTGCGTAAGGGCGAGTCGAAGCCGGGCGATCGGGCGCTGCTCATCGCATTCGGCGCGGGCCTGTCCTATGCGGCCCAGGTCGTGAGCTTGCCGAATTGGCAGTAGCGCTCGGTCGAGACGCCCGAATGCTCGGCACCTGCGTCGGTGCAGGCAAAGGCCCGATGAGTCGTCCTCGATCGAGGCGCCGCGCCGGGCAACTACGCTCGCGTTCAGCATGTCACTGCGCCTTGACTACCCGGTGCAAACGAATCGCCGAGATCAGAAAGAATATGCCGCCGACCGTCGCATACCCGACGACCTGTCCGAGCGAGGCATTGGGCCCGCTGGCCTGCAGAATGAAGCTTCCGCCCGCCAAGACCGAGATCCCACCGCTGAGGATCATCGCCCACTGACCGCCGAGCCGGTAGCGCAAGATCGCGACCAACAGCTGCACGATACCCGCGGTGATGGCCCAAACGCCCCACACCCGCAGTACGTTGGAAATGCCGGAGGCGAATACGGCGCCCAGTCCGGCAGCGGCGGCCAGGCTCAACACCATGTTGACGTACAGCGCCCCTCTGGGACCGTCAGTGCCCGAGACGCGGTAATCGATCACCGCCGCCGCCACGTCGAACAATGGATAGATCACCAACAAGGCAACCACACCGGCCGAGGGAAGCGCCGGAGCCGCCAGCGCGATGAAAACTGCCCAGACGGCGGCGAAACCGAAGCGGGCGTAGTACAGGTCGCGCAGCCCCGCGGCACTGCTGAAGGGATCGGCAATAGCGCCGGCACCGGTGGCATCGATGGACATCGGATCTCTCTTTCGACGATTCAGGTTGCTTGGCAACAGATAGCCCTAGGTGGATAGAACGATCGGTATCGTGAGATCTTATCGTGGACCGAACGTTCTATCCACTTGAGCGAGCATGCATATAACAGAGATACCGATCGTTCTATCCTCTACACTCGACCAGATGGGGCACACCACTCGGGGCCAGGTATCCGAAGCGCGGTCAAGGCTCCTCGCGACGGCCACCTGGCTCTTCTACTCAGAAGGTCTGCACGCTGTAGGGATCGACCGGATCATCGCAGAGGCGAAAGTCACCCGCGCCACGCTGTACCGACATTTTCCCGGCAAGGATGACCTTGTCGTCGCATATCTGCAGGGCGTACATGAGATGGATCGCGCAGGGGTCGAGAAAGCCGTCGCAGGCAACCCGTCGTCCCTTGATGCCCTGCGAGCCGTAGCCGAGTCGATCGTCGAGGGCATCCAGTCCGACCGCTTCCGCGGATGCGCCTTCCTCAACGCTGTAGCGGAGTACCCGGACCCCGGACACCCCGTGCATCAGGCCGTCCTCGCTCATCGTGAATGGTTCCTCAGCCTTGTCACGGACTTGTTCGCGCAGGCTGGTGACACGCGGCCAGAGTTCGCGGGCCGACACTTCGTGTTGCTGCGAGATGGTGCGATGACCTCGGGGTGCCTGTCAGGCTCGGCTGAGATCTGCGATTCATTCCTCCGGGGAGTGGACGGGATCCTGCAGTCCCACATCGACTCTGCGTCGAAATAGGTGCTACGGGCGGCAACGTGGACCGAAGGTCTGTGCATGTCGCCAGGTGTAGTGAGGGTCTTTCACTCGTCGCCCGCGAGGAACGGCACTCCGTGACCGTCCGAACATCTAGGCGTACGCCTCGACCGCGAGCTTGATGTTGTCGAGTGTCCGAGTCATGCCGCGCAGCAGTGCCTCCTCGAACGGCTGCTCGCCACCGAGCGCCGCGTCGATCGCCCGGCGGGAGACCCAGGTGGTGCCGTTCGGCATGTCGCGACGTTCGATCAGCCGGGTACCGGTCTCGGTGGGCTCCAGGAGGTAACTCCACACACTGCGGTTCTCGTTGATCCGGAAGGTGAAGGCCCGGCCCGGCTCGTAGCGAAGGATGCGCGCGGTGGTCGGCCAGTATTTCTTTCCGTCGCGGTTGAGATTGATCGTCCAGGTGCCTGCCCTGATCGAGCCGAGTGCCACCATACGCACGCACTGCGGGCTGAACTCCGGCATACGTGCGAGGTCGGACACCACCGCCCACACCCGCTCCGGCGACGCGGCGATATCGATGGTGACTTCGAGATTCTTCGGCAACGCTGCCTCCAGGGTTCCTGCGCCGGACCGACCGAAATCCATCCGAACACCTTCGACGAGTCCGCTCATTTAATCAGGGAGACAGTTGCCGCTTAATCGGAAAGACAGTTGCGCCACATTTCTACGCGATAGGTACCGATCGGTGTAATAGTCGGCGCACAATGACAGATAGATGAAGCATCAGGCACTGCCTCCTCCAACTTTCAGCGTCCCAATGTGAGGTGATCCGGCCGTGAAACTTCGCTCCTTGTTGCATCGTCGGCCCGCGGACCCGGTTCCGCTTCTTCCCGCTACCGAATCCGAAGACGGGCAAACGGCCCGCAGCACATCCTCTTCGCCCCGCAACCCCCGTACGGCTGCCCAAGAAGAACGACTGGAGCGACTGCTCACTCCGACCGAACTCGATCTCGTCATCCATCATCGGCTCTGAGCCGTGAGCGAACGACCACGACAGACCCGCGGGTCGAGGCTCATACTCGTCAGGTGACTTCACCCGCTGCTCCGAAACCGGCCATCCTGAGCGTCGACGACGATCCGGGGGTTTCCCGGGCGGTGGTGCGTGATCTGCGCCGCCGTTATGGGGCCGATTACCGGATTCTGCGTGCGGAATCAGGGCCCCAAGCGCTCGACGCGCTGCGAGAAATGAAATTGCGTGGTCAGCCGGTCGCGGTGCTGATCGCCGACTATCGGATGCCGGGCATGGACGGCATCGAGTTCCTGGAGCAGGCGATGGACCTGCACCCGTATGCCCGCCGCGTGCTGTTGACCGCCTATGCGGACACCAACGCCGCGATCAACGCGATCAACGTCGTCGATCTCGACCACTATCTGCTCAAGCCGTGGGACCCGCCGGAGGAGAAGCTGTACCCGGTGCTGGACGGCCTGCTCGACGCATGGCGTAGCAGCGAGCACCGGCCGGTGACCGAAACCAAGGTGATCGGCAACCGCTGGTCGCCGCGCTCCTCGGAGGTGCGCGAGTTCCTCGCCCGAAATCAGCTGCCCTACCGCTGGTACCTGGCCGACGAGCCCGAGGGGGCGCGACTGTTGGAGGCGGCGGGGGCCGATCCGGAGCGCTGTCCGGTGGTGATCACCGCGGCGGGCGAGGCGCTGGTACAGCCCACGGACAGCGAGCTGGCGGAAAACGTCGGCCTCACGGTCAATCCCGCGGGCGAGTTCTATGACCTGATCGTGGTCGGCGGCGGCCCCGCCGGCCTGGGCGCGGCGGTATACGGCGCGTCCGAGGGCCTGCGCACCGTGCTGGTCGAGCGGACCGCGACCGGCGGGCAGGCCGGCCAGAGTTCACGCATCGAGAACTACCTCGGTTTCCCCGACGGCCTGTCCGGCGCCCAGCTGGCCGACCGGGCGCGCAGGCAGGCCGCCAAATTCGGCGCCGAGGTGATCACCACCCGCGAAGTGGTCGGGCTGGAGGTGAACGGGTCCGCGCGCACGGTGCGGTTCGCCGACGGCGGCAAGCTGTGCGCGCACACCGTGATCATCGCGACCGGTGTCGACTACCGCCGCCACCCGGCATCCGGCGTCGACGACTTCACCGGGCGCGGGGTGTACTACGGCTCGGCGATGACCGAGGCATCCGAGTGCGCCGACCATGACGTCTACATCGTGGGCGGCGCGAACTCCGCCGGTCAGGCCGCGGTGTTTCTCTCACGCAACGCGCGTACCGTGAACTTGGTGGTTCGGGCCGCCTCGCTGGAGCAGTCCATGTCGCACTACCTGATCCAGCAGATCGAGCAGATTTCGAACATCCAGGTGCACACCGACACCGAGCTGATCGCCGCCGACGGCGGTGACCACCTGCAGCAGATCGTGCTCCGTGACAACCGGACCGGCGCCGAGGAGAAGGCCGACGCGGAGCGGCTGTTCGTGTTCATCGGCGCCGCGCCGCAGACCGACTGGCTCGACGGCGTGGTCATCCGCGACCGCGCGGGCTACGTGCTCGCGGGGCCTGACCTACTCGTCGAGGGCGCCCGTCCGGCGGGCTGGGAACTGCCCCGCCCACCGCATCATCTCGAAACGAGCGTGCCAGGCGTGTTCGTGGCAGGCGACGTGCACGCCGATTCCGCCAAGCGCGTTGCCTCCGCCGTCGGTGAGGGCGCGATGGCGGTCATGCTCGTGCACCGGTATCTCGCGTAATCAGGAGGCTGACCATGACTTCGAACCAGACCGCGGACCGCCGCAGCCGACTGGTGTGCGACCCGGCCGAGCTGCGCGCCCTGTTCCTGTTCGAGAAGCTGAACGACGAACAGTTGGAATGGCTGTGCGCCGACGGTCGGGTCGAGACCATCGAGCCCGGACTGGTCTTCCGCGAAGGCGACCCGGCCACCTGCTTCTACGTGCTGATGGACGGGGAATTGGTACTCACCAAGCAGTCCGGCGGCGCCGAGGTCGAACTGGTGCGCACTGCACACCACGGCGCCTATTCGGGCGCCTGGATGTCGTATATCGGTGACAAGGTCGAGCAGATCTACGACAACTCGATGTCGGTGACAAGGCCGTCGCGGTTCTTCGTGATCGACGCGGCGGTCTTCGCCACGATGATGCACCAGTGGTTTCCGATGGCGGTGCACCTGCTGGAAGGTCTGTTCTTCGGCAGCAGGAAGATCAACGCGCGGATCGGCGAGCGCGAGCGGCTGCTCGCACTCGGTTCGCTCTCGGCGGGCCTCACCCACGAACTGAACAATCCGGCGGCCGCCGCGGTACGCGCCACCGCGGGTCTGCGCGAGCGGGTCGCGGGCATGCGGCACAAGCTCGCCATGATGGCCGAGGGAAAGTTCGCTCCGGAGACCCTCGGCCCCCTGGTGCGCCTGCAGGAGGAGGCGGCCGCCCAGATCGCGAAAGCGCCGGAACTCACGCCGATGGAGGCGGCCGACCGCGAGGACCTGCTCGGCGACTGGCTGGAGGAGCACGGCATCCTCGACGGCTGGGACCTCGCGCCGAACTTCGTGCAGGCCGGCTTCGACACGGACTGGCTCGAACGAGTGGCCGCCACCTTGGACGATGCACCGGATCAGGTCTTCCAGGGCGCGATCCGATGGCTGAACTACACCATCGAGACCGAGCTGCTGATGAACGAGATCGGCGACTCGACGACGCGCATCTCCTCGCTGGTCGACGCCGCCAAGCAATACTCACAAATGGATCGGGCGCCGTTCCAGGTTGTCGACATCCACGAACTGCTCGACAGCACCTTGGTGATGCTCAGCCGCAAACTCGGCGACGGGGTGCGGGTGGTCAAGGACTACGACCGGAGTCTGCCCCTGGTCCCCTGCTACGCGGCCGAGCTGAACCAGGTGTGGACCAACCTGATCGATAACGCCGTGTACGCGATGAACGGTGCGGGCATCTTGACCGTAGCCACCCGGCACGAGAACGACTGCGCGGTGGTGGTGATCGGCGACACCGGGCCCGGTATCCCGCCGGACGCGCGGGGACGGATCTTCGAACCGTTCTTCACCACCAAGCCGATGGGCGAGGGCACGGGCCTAGGCCTGGACATCTCGTTCCGGATCGTGGTGAACAAGCACGGCGGCGACATCAGTGTGTCCTCCGAGCCGGGCGACACCAGGTTCACGGTCTGGTTGCCGCTGCACAAGCCCGAGGAGAATCAGGCCGAACCGGAATCGAATACGGGAGGGCAGTAATGACAGAGCAACTCGAGGGCATCGATCCCGGGATACCGCCCAGCGGTCCCGGTTGTCAGGAATGCGAAGCGAACCAGGGCTGGTGGTTCCACCTGCGCCGCTGCGCTCAGTGCGGGCACATCGGCTGCTGCGACAGCTCGCCCGAGCAGCACGCCACCAAACACGCGAAGGACACCGGCCATCCGTTCATCCAGAGTTTCGAGCCGGGTGAGGACTGGTTCTACAACTTCCAGACCGAGGAAATGTACGGCGGCGGACCGGCATTGACCCCGCCGCACAGTCACCCCGCCGACCAAGGCGTGCCCGGCCCGCGCGAACGCGTTCCCGCGGACTGGCAGGCACGCCTGCACTGAACCGAACTCCCACCCGGTACGCTGCACCGAACGCGCCGGAGGCTCCGGCACCACGATCCACCGGGGAAAGTACGGTATGAAGCGAACTTCCGTCATCGTCCTGGCCATCGGGACGGTGGGTTTCCTGCTGACAGGCTGCGGCGGGCAGGATGAGCCCGCCAACCCGAACGGAGCGCGCACGTCCTCGTCGTCGAGCACTACCGCCGCCGCGCGCACGACAAGCGCCACCACCACCGTGGCGCCGAGCGCCGAGGCGGAGGCGGAGCCAACCGCCACGACGAAGCAGAGCGATTCTTCGCTCGGTCCCGCGTCCAGCACCACCTGCGGCGAGTACAAGAAGCTCGACAGCGACGGCGAGAAGGCGCTGATCGAGCAGATCCTCGCCGAGAACCCGGGCAGTCCGTTCGAGGGCAGCCCGAACGTAGCCCTCGGCACGGCCAAACTGGTCTGCCTGTCGCCGAGTGTGGCGGACACCTCGGTCGCGGTGGCCGCCGGAATCGTCAAAAAGTAGCCGGGCGGGCGACGCCCCGGCCGCCGATGACACACGCCACCTCGGTCGGTCGGCCGATGATGCGCGACTGAACGACCTGGCGCCGCCGCTGCACTCCCGTGCTTCGGTTCCGATGGACCTCTCGCGCGGGTTGGGCCGGGAATGTCTCCGATAGCAAGCACCGCACAGTCGGCCGCTGCACGCGCGCTTCCTGTTGGCGCGTCGGCGTGCCGATGCTGGACCCGCGAAGCCGTCGGCTCGCGTCAATGAGCTGAACACGCGGCAGGGCATGCTATTGGGGAATCACGGATGCTTCCCGCTCTCCCGAACAGCTTCCACTTCAACCCCACAAGCAGACTTGACAATACTATAGCCAGGGTGGACGGTGGTGTCGAGCGCACGTAATACGACCTGAGGTGCAATATACGAACTGAGGTGCGATGACATTCTTCAGCATTGCCCTGATCAGCGCTGGACCTATTGTGCGAAAGGAGTAGATGATGCCCAGACGCAGAGTTCTGATCACGGGGGCATCGAAGGGCATCGGGCGTGCAGCCGCAGACCGCCTTGCCGCCAGTGGCCATGATCCGATCGGGGTGGCGCGGACGGCGCCGCCGGACTTCCCCGGGCAGTTTTACGAAGCCGACCTGAGCGATCGCGGCGCTACCGCCGAACTGCTCGACGATATCGTCGCGGGAAGCGGAGTCGATGCGGTGGTCAACAACGTCAGTTATCAACGGTTCAGTCATATCGGTTCGGTCGACCTGGACGACCTGTTCACCACCTACGACATGAATATCCGCGTTGCGGTGCAGGTGGTGCAGGCGGTGCTGCCCGGCATGATCGAGGCGGGACGAGGCCGCATCGTCAACCTGTCCAGTTTGGTGACGCAAGGCGTCGCCGAACGCACGCCATACGCCGCCGCGAAGGCGGCGCTGGAAGCGTGCACGCGCGTGTGGGCCGGCGAGCTTGCGTCACACGGCATTACGGTGAACGCCGTGGCGCCGGGCCCGATAGAGACCGAAACATACCGCGGATTCAGCCCGACCGGATCAGACCGCGAAACTCGCGCACTCGACATCATTCCACTGCATCGGGTCGGCACCCCCGCCGAGGCGGCTCATCTGATCTGCATGTTGCTGGACGAGGACGCCGGATACATCACGGGCCAGATTGTTCGCGTCGACGGCGGCGGCAGTATCAGCGCCGCCTGACGAACGCGGTGGTGAGCGAACGAAACACATCCGGACTCGCGATCGGCTTCGATGCGAATGACATCAGCTGACGGATATGGCTACCGCCGCAACCGTATCCATCGCCGGTCGGAGCGGTGAGATATCACCAGGATATTCATTCGATCATCGGTTACCGGACCGAATCTCGAGTAATGAGCGACCGCATCAAGGAACGAGCGACTGAATTCGAGGAGTGGTCCATATGGACTCAGCCACGCAAGTCGACGTCAATGGTAGACGAGCCAGAATATTTGCCCAGGGCGATCGGCATGAATCTCCAATCTTGTTGCTGCACGGCATCGGTCGTAGTCTCGAAGATTGGGCACCGCAATTTCCGCATTACCGACAGGCCGGGTACCGGCTCATCGCTCCCGACCTTCCCGGTTCCGGGTTTTCCGATCGCCTGCCGACAGCCACCACGCTGCGGGCACTCGCACAGGGCGTGATCGAAACTCTTGACGCGCTCGGTGAAGTCAGCCGCCTCCATGTGATGGGAAACTCCCTCGGCGGGGCGGTCGCGTTGCAACTACTGGCATTGCAACCCGATCGGGTGGCTACCTTGGTTCTGGCCGACTCCGCCGGATTCGGTTCCGAACTGCATCCGATGATGCGGTTGGTGGCCACACCAGTCATCGGCAGCGTAGCGGCGCGTTACACCGCCACGCGCGCAAGCGCCCGGATGACGGAACGACTGCTGTATGTCGACCAATCGTTCGCGACCGAAGCGCGGATAGAGCACGCCCTGAAGATCGCGCGGCACACCGACGCTGGTGTGATTCTGCACGAGACCGCTCAGATCTTGGGCACCAGCAGGGGCGTCAGACCCGAATGGCGAACGAAGTTGTTGGCCGAGGTGTCCAACCATCCGCGTCCGACGCTGATCGTCTGGGGCGATCGTGACCGCATTCTGCCGATGAGGCAGCTCGAGGCCGCTCACCGGCTACTACCCCACGCTCGAGTCCATCTCTTCGAGGGCATCGGCCACATGCCGCAAATAGAGGCCGAGGACGAATTCGCCGAGTTGACCCTCGACTTTCTTCGTTCGACCGCAACTGCGCAACGGTAGGTGGCTCGGGATGTTGTTTCGTGCGGTGGCCGTACCGGGCGGGTAGCGCGTAGTTCCACTACCCGCCGTCCGGCTCGCGGGTGTTCACCGCACGATCAGGGCAGTACCTGTGGCACCTCCGTCGGCACGATCGCACCGACGATGGCCCCGATGACAGCCCCACTGATCGCGCCGTAGGCGGCGCCGAGAGCGCCGAGCGGAATCGCTCCGACGATGAACAGCGGCAGACCCGAGATGGCGCCGCTGACGCCGCCGAGAACCGCCCCGATTCCCGCACCGACAGCCGCACCGTTGGCGACCGGGTCGGAGTTCTGCGCGTTCGGGTCGGTCGCGATGTCCGCCGGTACGCCCGCGGCGATCGGTTCGGCCCGATCAGCGGTCGCGGCGACGGCCTGGAACGTCACGGCCTGGAACGTCATGGCATCGCCCGACAGACTGCCGATGGACGTCGCCGGTATCGGTCCGGCCGGTAGCCGGTCGGCGCCGGACGACGCGTGCTGATCGGTGATCAACGGCTGCGCCTGCGCGGTTGCCGCCGCGATGCTGATGGCCGCAATCGGCAGCAGGACGGCAGCACTGAACTTTTTCGACTTCATGTCAGGTCCCCTCCAGCAATGGACCGTCCCCCTGTGGACCGGCCGCCCGCAGACTGTACAACGTCCGTTAGGCCCTTGGCGCAGAATGCTTCCCCCTCGCCGGAACCGCGCGCGGATCGCGCCTGGCACCAGAATTCCGCGTTTGCCGACAAATCGCCCAGATCCGATCGTCCAGGATGTTCACGCCCTCGCACCCCGTGAGTCGAACCGGCCCAGCGTGCTGCCGATGGCATGTGCGAAGTGTGCCGACTTCGGCGACCGATCGCCGTACCCGACATCGACGGTTCCCCGCCGACGACCGATACCGGTGGCACCGGAAATACCTCCCGTGTGCGCGGTTGCGTGACGACCACGATCCCATGACAAGATGGACAATTCCCCCTCGCCCCGGCGACCGCACCGCCGAGCACGACCCTGTCCGATCGCAGCCGACGCCGCGGGCCACTTACCCATCGCGGCCGCACGCGGCAGAATGGCACAGTGGCAGAACTGGCGCTCACCGCTCGACTGAATCCGTCCGCCGCCGATGCCCGCCGTGGGGTGGTGCGGTTGCATCCGGAGGCGCTGACGGCGCTCGGACTACGGGAGTGGGACGGCATCACACTGGTGGGGACACGGCGCACGGCCGCGGTGGCCGGTGTCGCGCCGAAGGGAACACCCGCCGCCATCGCCCTACTCGACGACGTCACCCTGTCGAACGCCGGACTGCGCGAGGACGCGCAGGTCATCGTCGCGCCCGAGACGGTCTACGGCGCCAGACAGATCTCGGTGAGCGGATCGGTCCACGCGACCCGCACCATCCCGGCCGCGACCCTGCGGCAGGCGCTACTCGGCAAGGTGGTCACGGTGGGCGACGCGGTCTCCCTGTTACCGCGCGACCTCGGCCCCGACATCAGCTCCTCGGCGGCCACCCAGGCGCTGTCACGCACCTTCGGCATCGCGTGGACCACCGAGCTGCTCACCGTCACCGCCACCGATCCGCGCGGACCGGTGAGCGTGCAGCCCAACAGCGCGGTCGTCTGGGGCGCGAGCGTGGTCGCCGCGCGAGACGCTGCCGACCTGGCACTGGCCGGAACGCCGATACCGGCCGGGGAGCCCTCGCGCGGCGCCACCGAGGCCGCCGTGTTCGGCACCGCGGCGGGAACGAATGGCGCACCCGGGGGCCGGAGCGCGCCGACCAGGGATGTGGCGCCGAGCATCACGGTCGAGGATTTGGCTGGCAT
Organism: Nocardia sp. NPDC049190; assembly: GCF_040648115.1. Lineage (NCBI taxonomy): Bacteria > Bacillati > Actinomycetota > Actinomycetes > Mycobacteriales > Nocardiaceae > Nocardia > Nocardia sp. NPDC049190. The sequence goes on along the minus strand of NZ_JBEZDE010000011.1, from coordinate 24,545 downwards.
GCACAGCCAGGCCGCAAAACTGGGCGAGTGGCTCAGCCTCGCCCTGGACGAACCGGAGCTGCTGCGGATACTCGGCGCGACACCGCATCTCGGGGTACTGATCACCGGACCGGCGGGCGTCGGCAAAGCCACGCTGGCGCGCGCCGTCACGGCGCCTCGCCGCATCGTCGAGTTGGACGGCCCCACCGTCGGCGCGGCCGAGAGCGGTGCGCGGCTACGCGAAGTCGCCCAGGCCGTGGCCGATATCTGCTCCGGCCAGGGTGGCATTCTGCTGATCACCGACATCGACGCGCTACTGCCCGCGACCGCCGAGCCGGTGGCGACGCTCATCCTCGACCAACTGCGCGCCGCGGTCGCCGAACCGTGCGTCGCGTTCCTGGCGACCACCGCGCACCCGGCCCAGGTCGACGCGCGACTACGGGCGCCTGACCTGTGCGATCGCGAACTCACGCTGCCGCTGCCCACCGTCGCCGTGCGCAAGGCACTGCTGGAGCAACTGCTGCGCCGGGTGCCGACCGGGGAGCTGACGCTCGACGAGATCACCGCGCGCACCCCCGGATTCGTGGTGTCCGATCTGGCCGCGCTGTGCCGGGAGGCGGCGCTGCGGGCGGCGTCGCGGGCCACTCGGGAGCGCGGCGACCCGCAACTCACCCAGCCGGATCTGCTCGGCGCGCTCGCGGTGATCCGGCCGCTGTCGCGGTCGGGCATGGAGGAACTCGCCATCGGTAGTCTCGCGCTCGACGATGTCGGCGATATGGCGGAGACCAGACAGGCCCTCACCGAAGCGGTGTTGTGGCCGCTGCGTCATCCGGACTCGTTCGCCCGCCTCGGCATCGACCCACCGCGTGGCGTGCTGCTCTACGGTCCGCCCGGCTGCGGCAAGACCTTCCTGGTGCGTGCACTCGCCGGCAGCGGCCAGCTCAGCGTGCACGCGGTGAAGGGCGCCGAGCTGATGGACAAGTGGGTCGGCTCGTCGGAGCGCGCGGTGCGCGAACTATTCCAGCGTGCGCGCGATTCCGCGCCGTCGCTGATCTTCCTCGACGAGCTGGACGCGCTGGCTCCGCGCCGCGGCCAGAGCACCGACTCCGGCGTCGGCGACCGAGTGGTCGCCGCGTTGCTCACCGAACTCGACGGCGTGGAACCACTGCGCGACGTCGTGGTGCTCGGCGCGACCAACCGGCCGGAACTGATCGACTCCGCGCTCCTGCGGCCGGGCAGACTCGAACGGCTGGTCTTCGTACCACCGCCGGACGCGGCCGCGCGTCTGGAGATCCTGCGCACCGTGGCCCGTGCGGTGCCGCTGGCCGACGACGTCGACCTGGCCGTCCTGGCGCGTGACCTGGATGGTTATTCCGCCGCCGACTGCACCGCGCTGCTGCGCGAGGCCGCGCTTGCCGCGATGCGGCGGAACATGGACGCGGCCGACGTCACCACGGCCGATGTGGCCGCCGCCAAGGCGGCGGTGCGGCCCTCGCTCGACCCAGTGCAGATCGACACGCTACGCCGGTACGCGCACACGCGCGGGCAGGCGACCGGCAACGACACTGCCCAGCCCTAGCGCCGAGGCATCGGCGAACGCCCCGTAAACAACAGCTTTCTGGCGTTTTCCCACCATCGACATGCAGCGGCGAATCCGCGGCAATCACGAGGTCCTGCCCTCAGCGCAGGTATCTTCGACAATCATGCGCAGGATCGGCGAGACGGTCGACGCGGCAACGGCCTTCCTCGGAGCCGTGGTCGCGAGTGTGACGCTGTTCCTGCCGGTCACCGTCAACACCATGAGTCAGTCGACGCCCTACCGGATATCCAGTCTGATGAACAGCGGCCCACGCGGCGCCACGATCGGCGTGATCGTCGCCGTCGCGGTAGCGGTGCTGGTCACCACCACAACCCGAACGGTGACGGGGTGGGCGACGGCCTTGACCGGCGCGACCGGACAGTTGATCAACCACTTCGCGGTGCCTGATGCGGCCTCGGCGGACCTACTCACCACGCAGAACTACATCGACTCGGTGTGCGGCGCGGTATTACTCGGCGCGCTGGGCGCCGTGGCGCTGCGCAGGCCACTGCTCGCCGTGGCGTTCGCGGTGGGCGGGGTCGGAATTCTCGCATTCGGCGATCTCGCCGAGTTGCTCGGCATCGCCCCGGATCCGTACTCCGTGTTGGAGACCCCGCCGCGCTGGTCGATCGGGCTGGCGGTCGTACTCCTGGTGTTCAGCACCCTGCGCAATCTGACGCGGACCGTAAAGTCGACCACGCCGGAGGTCGCGGTCGAACTGCCGATCACTCCGATTCTCGCGGCCATGGTGCTGGCATTGGTGGTGCTCGCGGGTAGCGAATGGCTCGGCCGCCAATTCACCAAAGCGCCGGAGGAGAGCCACGCGGTCGAGATCGGAATCGTAGTCGCGGCGACGATCGTCGCCGCGACCGCCGCGGCCATGTTGTTGCCCGGCCGCGACGGCATCGGTGTGTATCTGGCCGTCAGTCTCAGCGCCGCCGTCGACGCGGTGGGCTACGAGGCCCGGCCGGGGTGGAGTCTGTTGGTGCTCATCGCGCTGACCACGTGCGGCGTGATATTCAGCGCCCGCCTACCGTCGGTTGCCCTCGCCATCCTGCTCGTCACCGGCATCGTGGCCTTCGCACTGGTCACCTCGATGGCAGCCAGCCGCGTCGGCTTCGCGGCGATCAGCGCCGCCATCGCGGTGACGGCCGGCTACTGCTGCGGCACCGCACGCCCACGCTCCGCGCCGAGCGGCGTACTGGCGATCGCCGCGCTCTACCTTCCCTCGGCCGTTTCGGTGCTGCCCGCCAGGAACAAGGAGTGGCGCGACGACGTCGCGATGCACGACTCGACTCCGGGGCGCACCGCACTGGCCATTGTCATCGGCAGCGCGATCGGCCTATTCGTGCTGCGCAAGTTCCGACCGCGTAGCAATCCGAACGCGAATGGACAATCCGGGAGCGAACCATTAGCGGACATATAGCTTCGAGGGCGGCGTTCCGTCGGGACGACACGCACCTTCCTGCTAAAGCCCCAGGCTCAACATAGGATCATCCCGAACACGCCGCTGCCGCTACCCGACGGAGTGCAGTTTGCTAGCGATCCTGCTCGCTCATGGCGCAGCTGCCTTGCTTGCGCCGCTGTGGGTGCGGGCACTGGGGCGCAACGCTTTCTACCCGCTCGCGCTGGTCCCGCTCAGCGGCCTGGGCTGGGTGCTCACGAAGTGGGTTGGCCTGCACCGAGTTCACCTGACCTGGGCGCCGAGCATCGCGATGACCATCGATCTGCGCTGTGACGCGCTCACCGCAGTGCTGGCCGCACTAGTACTCGGAATCGGCGCGCTGGTTCTGATGTACTGCGCCAGGTACTTCGAGAACGACGAACCAGGACTCGGTGTGTTCGCCGCCCAACTGGTCGGCTTCGCCGGCGCGATGTTCGGGCTGGTCACCAGCGATAACATGCTGCTGCTCTACGTTTTCTGGGAAGCGACGACCGTGCTGTCGTTCCTGCTCGTCGGCCACAACGCCGAGCAGGCGGTCAGCCGGAGAGCGGCGATCCAGGCCCTGCTGGTGACCGGGGCGGGCGGGCTGGCGATGCTGGTCGGCATCGTCATCCTCGGCGAGGCGAACGAGAGCTACCTGCTGTCGGATCTACTGGCCCGAGCACACCCGCCGAGCGGGCTCGCCGTGAACGTCGCGGTGGCGCTGCTGCTGGTCGGTGCGCTGAGCAAATCCGCGGTGGTGCCACTGCATTTCTGGTTGCCCGGCGCGATGGCCGCGCCGACGCCGGTCAGCGCGTACCTGCACGCCGCGGCGATGGTGAAGGCCGGTGTGTATCTGGTCGCGCGCCTCGCGCCGGTGTTCGCGACGAACCCGGTGTGGCATCCGCTGGTGCTCATCCTCGGACTGACGTCGATGCTGCTGGCTGGTCTGCGGGCACTGCAGGTTGTCGATCTGAAGCTGGTGCTGGCGTTCGGCACGGTGAGCCAACTGGGGTTTTTGATCGTGCTGGTCGGCATCGGCACGCCGAACGCCGCGCTCGCCGGAGTGACGATGATCGTCGCGCACGCGCTGTTCAAGGGATGTCTGTTCATGGTGGTCGGAATCATCGATCACGGTGCGGGGACCCGCGATCTGCGACGCCTGTCCGGCCTGGGGCGTCGCGCCCCGATGCTGTGCGGCACCGCGATTCTCGCCGCGCTCAGTATGGCGGGGATTCCGCCACTGCTCGGCTTCGTCGGCAAGGAGAGCGCGCTGAGCGCCATCTCGGGCGCCGACGTGCTCACCGGGGCGGCCCGCGGCGTGGTGACCGTCGGCGTCGTACTCGGCTCGATGCTGACAGTCGGCTACAGCATCCGGTTCGTGTGGGGCGCATTCGCAGACAAGCACACCGGGCAACCCGGCATATCGAGCAGCACGTCGGTCGGCCCTCATCCGAGCGAAAAACCGAATGGCACGAACGCCACCGACCGCCGCGCCAGTTGGCGCCCGCCGGGCGCGGCCTTCCTCGGACCGCCCGCGGTACTGGCGGTCGCGGGCCTCGTCGCGGGGCTCGCGCCGTCCGGCTTGGACGAAGCACTCAGGCCATACCCCGAAACCATCGCTGGACAGCCTCTTTCACCCCTGTCGCTGTGGCACGGGTTCACTACCCCGCTGGCGCTGACCGCCCTGATCATCGCCGTGGGCATCCTGTTGTACCGGTCACGCGACCATCTCACGGGATCGGGCCGCCCACGTCTGGGCAATGCCGACCGCGCCTACGACACCGCACTGCGTGCGATGGACAAGCTGTCGCTGCGGATGACCGGCGCGGTGCAGCGCGGCTCGTTGCCGCTGAGTCAGGCGGCGATCCTGGTCACCCTGATCATCCTGCCGAGTGCCCTGCTCGTACTCGGCGCCCGGACCGAAGTCGCACTGCGCCTCTGGGATTCGCCACCGCAGCTGGTGATCGGCGCGATCATGGCGGTGTCGGCGCTCACCGCGACGGTGCAGCGCAATCGACTCGCCAGCGTACTGGTGGTCGGTGTCACCGGCTACGGCTGCGGGGTGATCTTCGCGCTGCACGGCGCGCCCGATCTGGCGCTGACCCAATTCCTGGTCGAGACCCTGACTCTCGTGATCTTCGTGTTGGTACTGCGGGCCTTTCCCGCGGAGATCGAGGCAAGCAAGACGGCCGCGTTCCCGGTGCGCCGAGCGATCCTGGCGGTGCTGGTCGGAGTGGTGGTCGCGTTGCTCACCGCGTTCGCCGTCGCGGCGCGCACCGCGGAGCCCATCTGGCACCGGATCCCGGAGGCCGCATACCGGTTCGGCCATGGCAAGAACGCGGTCAACGTGCTGCTGGTCGATATCCGAGCCTGGGACACGCTCGGCGAGGTCTCGGTGCTCGTGGTCGCCGCGACCGGCGTCGCCTCACTGGTGTTCCGCAGCAGACGATTCGGCAGCGCGCCGCGCGCGGCCGATTCTCCCGACTACAACCCGGATCTGGTGAGCTGGCTGCCCGCGGGGCGACTGGTCGACCGAGCCTACCGCTCGATGGTCCTGCAGTTCACCACTCGGCTGGTCTTCCCGACCATCATGGTGCTGTCGGTCTACTTCTTCTTCTCCGGCCACAATGCACCCGGAGGCGGTTTCGCGGGCGGGCTCACCGCCGGACTAGCGCTGACACTGCGTTATCTCGCGGGCGGACGCTACGAACTGGGTGAGGCGCTGCCCGTCGACGCCGGGCATATCCTGGGTGCTGGCCTGTCCTTGGCGGCTGGAACCGCCGCCTCGTCGTTGCTGCTCGGAGCACCGCCGCTGTCCTCGGCGGCAGTCGAACTGACGGTGCCGGTGCTCGGTCATCTGAACCTGGTCACCGCTGCGTTCTTCGACCTCGGCGTCTATCTGATCGTGGTCGGCCTGGTCCTGGACGTACTGCGCAGCCTGGGTGCGCGGCTGGACTACGAGTTGGACCAGATCGAACCGAGCACGGCGCAGAACGGCACCGGCGCATGAGCGCGAATCTGACACTGCTGGTGGTGATCGCCGTCCTGGTCGCTTGCGGGGTATACCTGATCCTGGAAGCCGTCGTGTCGAAGATGCTGCTCGGGCTGATCTTGTTCGGCAATGCGGTGAACCTGCTCATTCTCACCGCGGGTGGCGCCGACGGCAAGCCCCCCATCCGCGGCGCGACCGACGCCGCGGACCAGGAGATGGCCGATCCGCTGGCGCAGGCCATGGTGCTCACCGCCATCGTGATCACCATGGGCCTCGCCGCGTTCGTGCTCGCACTTGCCTACCGCTCCTACATCCTGACCACCACCGAAGACGTGGCGAAGGATACGGAGGACGTGAACGTCGCGCGGCGGGCCGAGCGAGAGGACCCGGAAGCGTGAGACTCTCCCCCGAGCTGCTCCCGGTCCTCGCGCCGCTTCCGGTGCTCGTTCCGCTACTCGGCGCCGCGGCGACGCTGGTCTTCGGGCGTAGGCCACGCACACAGAGTTCGGTCAGTGTCGCCGCGCTCGCCTGCGTGGTCGTGACCTGTGGGTTGCTGCTGTATCTGGTCGACCGGGACGGCACGATCGCGGTGCAGGTCGGCAATTGGGAAACACCGATCGGCATCACCCTGGTGGTGGACCGGTTCTCCGCCGCGATGCTGCTGGTCTCGTCCATCGTGCTGCTGTCGGTGTCGCTGTACGGCGCGGGCCAGAATATCCGCGACGGCGGTGCGCGGCAGCCGACCTCGATCTACCGACCTACGTATCTGGTTCTGACGGCGGGCGTTTCGGCCGCGTTCCTCGCCGGGGACCTGTTCAATCTGTACGTCGGGTTCGAGATTCTGCTGGCGGCCTCGTTCGTGCTGCTCACCGTCGGCGCGACGGCCGAGCGCATCCGCGCGGGCGTGTCCTATGTGATGGTCTCGATGGTGTCGTCGCTGATCTTCCTGACCGGCATCGGCCTGGCCTACGCGGCCACCGGAACACTGAATCTCGCCCAACTCGCCGTCCGGATCAATGCTGTGCCGGAGGGTCCCCGAACCGCGATCTACGCGGTGCTGCTCGTCGCGTTCGGCGTCAAAGCGGCGGTCTTTCCGCTGTCGAACTGGCTGCCCGACTCCTACCCGACCGCTCCGGCGCCGGTGACCGCTGTGTTCGCCGGCCTGCTCACCAAAGTCGGTGTGTACGGGATCATCCGGACGCACTCGCTGCTGTTCCCCGAGGGCGGATTCGGTTCGGTGCTGCTGGTGTGCGGCTTGCTCACCATGCTCGTCGGCATCTTCGGCGCGATCGCGCAGAGCGACATCCGTCGTCTGCTGTCGTTCACGCTGGTCAGCCATATCGGATATCTGATGTTCGGGGTCGGGCTCGCCAACCAGGGCGGCCTGACGGGCGCGGTGTTCTATGTGGCGCACCACATCCTGGTACAGACCGCACTGTTCCTGGTGATCGGTCTGGTCGAGCGACAGGCCGGGTCGACTTCGTTGCGCAGGCTCGGCGGACTCGCCACGACGAGCCCGCTGCTTGCTCTGCTGTTCCTGGTCCCCGCACTGAATCTCGGTGGTATTCCTCCGTTCTCGGGGTTCATCGGCAAGGTCGCGCTGCTGCAGGCGGGCGCGGAACAGGGTAGTGCGCTGGCTTGGGTGCTGGTCGGCGGTTCCGTGCTCACCAGCCTGCTGACGCTCTATGCCGTCGCACGGGTATGGAGCAAAGCCTTCTGGCGCCCACGTGCCGAGGCGCCGGAGGGGCACCTCACCGCGGCGAAACCGCCGACACTGATAGAGGATTCGACCGACGTCCGATATGACGAACGCACCGACCCGGGCCGGATGCCATTGCTGATGGTGCTGTCCACCGCGGCGCTGATTGCGGTCGGACTGAGCCTGACCGTTCTGGCCGGTCCGATCCTCGGCATCGCCGAACGGGCCGCGGTCGATCTGCGCGACCCCGGGGTGTATATCGGCGCGGTGCTCGGCGACGCGCCGGACCACTCGGGAGCGCGGCGATGAGGGCCGGGCGGACACGCGGTGGCCCGCGGCGCGACACCATCGTGCGTTTCGCCATCCTGGTCTGGCTCGCCGTCGTCTACGTCGCGCTGTGGGGCGATCTCAGCGTGGCGAACCTGGTTGCCGGACTGGCGGTCGGTGCACTGATCATGCTGGCACTGCCGCTGCCCCGGGTTCCGGTGTCCGGGCGGTTGAACCCGCTTCCGCTGGTCGAATTGGTCGTGGTCAGCGCCTATTACGCGCTGGAGTCGAGCCTCCAGGTGGCGTGGTTCGCCGTCCGCCCCGCCCAGCTGCCGGTTTCCGGGGTGCTGCGGGTGTACCTGAGCACGCGATCGGATCTGGTGCTCGTGCTGTGCACCGACCTGCTCAATCTGATCCCCGGCACCATGGTGCTGGAGATCGATCGAGAACGCTGTGTCGTCTACGTCCACGTCTTCGACGTCAGCAGCGACGCCGCGGTGGACAAGTTCTACCGGACCACCCGGCGTCTGGAGCGCCTGCTGATCGAAAGCTTCGAACACTCGACCGGATGGCCTTCCACACCACCGACCTCGCCTCCGGAGGTGAACCCGTGACCGTCGTCGCCGTCATCGCGGCCGTTGTGCTGGCCGCCGCCGCCTTGATCACCACCTACCGCGTCGTGGCTGGTCCGAGCACCCTGGACCGGGTCGTGGCCATCGACTCGCTCATGGCCACCGCGGCCGCCGGACTGGCCGTGTGGGCGGGCTACACCACCGATCCCACCGTGGTTCCCGCGATCGCCGCACTGGCGCTGGTCGGTTTTCTCGGCTCGGCCGCCGTTTCCCGCTTCCGGGTGCGGGACGACACATGAACCTCTGGCACGTGCTCGCCGGCGTATTGATCCTGTCCGGCTCGACGTTCGCGCTGACCGCCGCGATCGGGATCGTGCGCTTTCCCGACACCCTCACCCGCATGCATGCCGCCACAAAACCGCAGGTGATCGGGCTGGTCCTGGTGTTGGCGGGCACCGCGATCCAGTTCCACGGGCGCGGCAATATCTGGGCGCTTGCCCTGGTCGGCCTGTTCACCCTGCTCACCGCACCGGTCATCGCTCACCTCCTCGGGCGCACGGCATATCGCGAGCAGCAGGACCGCGACGGCCTGCTGCGCGTCAACGAGCTGCGCGACGACAACGCCGATTGACGACCTTCAGTGCACGGCAGGCAGGACTTCCCGCCCGGGCTGCCGCGCCACCGCACCGCCCGCGAACCACGTCGCGTGGAACGCCGATGCCAGACCGGCGAGCAGCCCGAGTACTACCGTGCCCGCCACCACCGGGTACTCGGCCATCGGGACCGCGAGGTAGCGGTAGGACAGCAGCAGGACGGCCAACACCGCCACGCCGCCTATGACCAGCCGGGTGCGGCCCCACCCCCAGCCCTGCTCCGGCGCGCGCAGTGCCGACTCGACGGTCAGGCACAGTACCGCGCCCGCGACCAAGTCGACGCCGTAGTGATAGCCGAAACCGAGCGTCGCGGCCAGGGTGGCCAGCAGCCAGAACGTGCCGCCCCAGCGAATCCAGCCCGGAGCGGCCGCGCCGTCGGTGTCGCGGCGGGTGTGCAGGAACACCGACAGCGCCCAGGCGGTGTGCATGGACGGCATACAGTTGCGCGGCGTCGCCGTGTCGAACGGCAGCGGAATCGGATTCCGGTCGATCGGCGGCACCACACCCGGCCAGTAATTCCCGAGCTGTAATCCGTGTCCGTCCGGTCCGAACGCGAACATCGGGCCGACCACCGGGAAAAGTAGGTAGACCATCGGGCCGACCAGCCCGAGTACCAGAAATGTGCGCACCAGATAATGCGTCGGCCACCGGCCCGACGGGACGACCCGCCGCAGCTGCCACACCGCTACGACGATCGCCGCCACCGGAAGCTCGATATAGACCCAGTGCAGCACCGCGTAGACGGCGGGCCCCAGTGCGTCGATCGCCCGCCCGAGTACCCAGGACGGGTCGCCGAGCGCATGGTCGGCCAGGATGACGTACTCATCGAGCACGGTCGGCCTGCTGAGCACGGTGACGTGCAGCCACACGTCACCGACCTTGGTAGCCAGCATGAGCAGAGCGCCGAGCGCGGCCGCGGCCAGCGCGTTGCGTCGTTCGGTGCCCGACCAGCGCAGCCAAGCCACCAGCGCCAGCGCGGTGAGTACGATCACCGGACCGTTTCCGATCGCGAACGGCTCACCGGCCACCAGCCTGGCGCTCGCCCACACCACATCGATGGCCACCGCGACACCGAGCGCAACGATCCGGCGCCGCGCCGAAATGCCCACCAGCGCAAGAATCAACCCGGCCCACGGCACCGTCATGGATTTGGGCGTACCGACGTAATCTCGCCAGAGGCTGTCCAGCGGACCTTCGAACCGCTGCCACACCGCGATGACCTGCAACGCGATCAGCAGAACGGGCACAGCGGCGGTCGCGGCGGCGACCCACACCCGGGCCCGCGGCGCGCGCCCCGGCGGGGCCACGCTTCTTGCTCTGGAACCCGGATCTTCGACAAGCACGTCGACCATAGTAAACGGGGGGTGAACGCCATCCCCCTGACCAGCTGAACGCCAGCCGACGTGCGGTTACTGGTTCAGCTCGTCGACCAGCGCGTCCACCACCGCGATCAGATCGCCCTGCGAGGCCGCGGCAACCCGGCGCTGCCGCTGATAGGAGGCTCCCCGCTTGGGGATATCGGCGACCAACGTGAGCTCGTCGGCGCAGCCGAGGCGCGCGGCCGTCGGCTCCAGCCGATTCAGCAAGTCGCTCAGGTCGTCGGTGACCAGCCGCTCGTTGCTGTCGGCGTCGGTGATGATGATCGCATCCAACCCGTAGCGGGCAGCCCGCCACTTGTTCTCCTGCACATGCCAGGGCGGAAGGGTTGGCAGGGTCTCGCCGTTCTCGACCCGGCGATCCAAGTCGACGATCAGGCAGTGGATGAGCGAAGCCATGGCGGCCAGCTCGGCGCGAGTGGAGATTCCGTCGCACACCCGCACTTCGATCGTGCCCCACTTCGGCGCGGGTCTGATGTCCCAGTGCATGCCGCCGAGTTGCTCGAACACACCGGTCCGAAGCTGGTCGTATACGAAATGCTCGAACTGCGTCCAGTTTTCGAACTGGAACGGCAGACCGGCGGTGGGCAACTGCTGGAACATCAAAGTCCGGTTACTGGCGTAGCCGGTGTCCGAGCCGGACCACATCGGCGAGGACGCCGACAGCGCGAGCAGATGCGGGTACGACAGCAGCAGCGAGTTCAGGATCGGAAAGACCTTGTCGCGGTGGGAGACTCCGACATGCACGTGCACGCCCCAGATCATCATCTGGCGGCCCCACCACTGGGTGCGCTCGATCAGCTCGTCGTAGTGCTCCGAGCGGGTCAGCTGCTGAGCCGACCACTGCGCGAACGGATGGGTGCCCGCGCAGAACAGGTCGACACCGAGCCGGTCGGCGGCACGTCGGACGGCGTTCATCGTGCCGGTCAGATCGTCGACCGCCGCGCCGACGGTGTCGTGCACCCCGGTCACCAGCTCCACGGTGTTGCGCAGCAACTCCTTGGTGACCTGCGGCTTGCCGTCGTAGGCGCGCAGATCTCCGACCTCATCGAAGACGTCGGCAGCCGTATTGGACAGATCACGGCTCACCTTGTCGACGAGCGCGATCTCCCATTCCACACCGATGGTGGGCCGGGGCGAGCCCTGGAAGGGAACGTGTTCGATTCCTGCCCCGGCCATGTGGCACCGCGCTACTGGATGACGCCGCAGGCGATGCGACCGCCCGCGTCGCCGGTCGACAGCGTCGTCTCGTCGGGGCCCGCGGTGCCGTCGGCGCGGGTGTAGCGATTGGGGATGTTGCCGAAGTTGTCCGCGTCGGCGTGGATGACCAGGGCCTTGCCCTTGATGTCGGACAGCGTGACCGAGTCGGTGGTGGTGACCAGATGGGCCGAGCCGTCGGAGCGCACCTCGAGCGAGGTCAAATCACCGCTGGCCGGGTGCGCGGTGGCGCCGCCGACCTGCAGATGGCCGCCGGCCGAGAGGAAGTTGCCGGCCGGGCCGCCGCTCGGCGCGACCGAGTTGGGCTCGCACTTGCCCATCTGGTGCATGTGCAGGCCGTGGAAGCCGGGGCGCAGCCCGTGCGCCTCGACGGTGACCCGCAGGTGTTTGCCGTCCTCGGCGAAGTTCGCGGTGCCGACCGCGGCGCCCGATGGGTCCTTCAGCTCGACGTTCACACCGGCCTCGGGTTTCGCGGTGCCGTGCTCGGTCCCCGACTCGCCCGCCGGGGCAGGCGAGGATGTGAATACCGGCGGAGTCGTTCCCTGGACGTTACTCGACTCCTGACTGTTCGAGCAGGCAGCGAGGCCGAGTACCGCGACCGCGAGCACCGGGGTCACAGTCCACCAGGACGGGCGACGAGTTGTGTACGGGGCCATCGGAGAACTCCTTTACGAGTAACGAGTTTACGAGTAATGCTGCGTGGGCACGTTCGTTACCGGACAAGATGATGCCACGCCGCCATGTCACACCCGGACAAGGGCCGCGTGCCGCCGTACGTCGGGCCGGCCCGGTTCACGGTCGGGCCGGTCCTACCGGTCAGTTACCCGTGACAATCACTGTCACACCCGGTTCGGAGTCGCCGATCGCGTCCGACTTCGGCGCGACGGCCGCGCCGAGTTCGGTCGCGATGGCCTGGGCGGCCTCCCGGTCACCGGACGAAGTCCCGTAATACACGGTGGTTTTCGGAATGGTCGTGCCGGGATAGTTTCCGGTTTCCGCGATCGTCCAGCCGCTCTCGGAGAGCTGACTCGCCGTCTTGGCCGCGAGACCGGCGACCAAGCTGTTGTTGAGCACGCGCACCGGCACCGAACGAGCCGCCGGAGTCGTGGATGCGGAGGTCGACGATGTGCCCGCGGCGGTCGCGTCCTTGGTCTTGGGCACCGTCGTATTCGCGGGCACCTGCGGTGCCGCGGCCGCGCTGGAGGTCGCCGAGGAACCGGTTCCCGAGGCGTCGGTGGCCGAGGCATCGGAATTCGACAACGACATCGCGCCGAGGCCGGCGAAAACAATGGCCAACGCGATCAGCACCATCGCCAGCGCACGCAACGGTGGCCCACCGGAGGTGGGGTTCGGGTAGCTCACCCGCTCGAGCCTAGTCGCACAGCACGGGTCCAGGTCCGCATCACCGGCGTTACACCTGGAAACCGAGCCGACGCGCGGCCCGGGCCTTCTGCCTGCTCGCGCGCAGCCTGCGCAGGCGTTTCACCAGCATCGGGTCCACGGCCAGCGCTTCGGGGCGGTCGACCACCGTGTTGAGTACCTGGTAGTAGCGAGTCGGCGACATGCCGAACAGTTCCCGGATCGCTTCTTCCTTGGCCCCCGCGTACTTCCACCACTGCCGCTCGAAGGCCAGGATGTCGTGCTCACGACGGCTCAGACCGTCACCCTCTTCCGACTGAGCCGAGATCCCCACCGTGGCATCTTCGCTCGCGGAAGGGCCGTCTTGGATCGCGGAAAGATTCCGAGCCGCTGCGCCGTCCATCTTGCTCCCTCGCCGAGTAGCCACCAGACGAAAATGGTGCTTGTACGTCGCGGATTATTCAACCATGACAGCCGTAAATCACCCGTTCGCGCCGCGGCGTGTTCACTACCTGCCGGTAGGTGTGTCCGGGCGGTCCGGGCACCCCCGCGGCCGGTGTGGCGGCCCGCACGACGATAATCGACCCATGGCAATCCTCCCGATCGTGATCGTCGGCGACCCGGTTCTGCACAACAAGACCGAGCAGGTCACCCAATCACCGGAGGAATTGGCTCCGCTCATCGCGGACATGTACGACACGCTCGACGCGGCGCATGGTGTCGGTCTGGCAGCCAACCAGGTGGGCGTCGCGCTGCGTCTGTTCGTCTACGACTGCCCCGATATCGCCGCCGACGGCACCACGGCCCGTCGACGCGGCGCCGTGATCAACCCGGTCCTGGAGACCTCGCGGATCCCGGAGACCATGCCCGACCCGGAGGACGACGAAGAGGGCTGCCTGTCCGTCCCCGGCGAGTTGTTCCCGACCGGCCGCGCCGAGTGGGCCAAGGTGACCGGCACCGACGAGCACGGCGATCCGGTCGAACTGGAGGGCAACGGCTTCTTCGCCCGCATGCTCCAACACGAGGTCGGCCACCTGGACGGTTTCCTCTATGTGGACGTGCTGATCGGCCGCAACGAACGGGCGGCGAAAAAAGCGATCAAGCGGAACAAGTGGGGCACACCCGGACTGAGTTGGCTGCCGGGCACGGTTCCCGATCCATTCGGACATGACGACTGACCCCGGCATCGGGCGTCCGGACATTCCACTCGGCCGCCGGGTAGTGCTGCGCTACCGGCTGCCGGCGGGCTATCCGCAACCGATGACCGACGTGATCGGCGAACTCGTCGCGCTGGATCCGCCGACCGTGCGCGGCGCCGACGGGCAGCTCGTTTCGGTGACGCCGGAGCGGGTGGTTGCCCTGAAAGCCATCGGGGCGCGACCGATCCGCACCAAAGAGATCCGCGCGCTGGAGGCCGCCGCCGCCTACGCCTGGCCGGGAGTCGAACACGGCTGGATCGACGGCTGGATGCTCCGGGCCGGCCACGGCTATACCGGTCGCGCCAATTCCGCTGTGCCGCTGGGCAGTTCCACGCAACCGGCCGTCCTCGCGGCGGACACCCTGCACCGGATCGGAGAGTGGTACGCCACGCGCGGACTGCCCGCTCTGCTCGCGTTGCCCGACCGGTTCGCCGCGGCGCCGCCGGGCTGGCACAGCCGGCGGGAAACACTGGTGCTGGCCATCGATATCGGCAATTTCGTTCTGCCGCAGGGTCCTTCGATGGTGCGTGTCACGCCCGCACCCGATACCGATTGGCTGGAACTGCACCGTAGCGGCGACGACGCCACGGCAGCGAGCGCTTCCGCACCTGTTCGCGAGGTGCTGACCGCCGTGCACGACGGCGAACTCGGCTTCGCGGCGCTCGGCCTGCCGCGGCCCATCGCGATCGGCCGCGGCGCGCTGACCACCGCGCCGGACGGACGCCACTGGGTAGGCCTGAGTTGCGTGGCCGTCGCGCCGGCGCACCGCAGGCACGGGCTCGGATCGCTGGTCTGCGCCGAACTGATCCGCTGGGGCAGCACGCGCGGCGCGACGCACGCCTACCTCCAGGTGGAAGCGACGAACGCGGCCGCCCGCGCGATGTACCGCGAACTGGGCTTCGTCGAGCACCACAGCTACCGCTACGCGGGCCCGACGGCACTCGCCGAGCCCGGCGGCCCGCGGTAGAACGGACCCTGTCACCCCGTACGAAGGAAGGCCACTGTGCGTCTCGCCACCTGGAACGTCAATTCGATCCGCTCCCGGCTCGACCGTGTCGCGGACTGGCTGGACCGCCAGGACATCGACGTGCTGGCCATTCAGGAGACCAAGTGCCGCGACGACCAGTTCCCGTTCGAGCGGTTCGACGAACTCGGTTACGAGGTGGCCCACCTCGGCATCAACCAGTGGAACGGGGTGGCGATCGTATCCCGGGTCGGCCTGACCGACGTCGAGTTCGCCTTCCCGAACCAGCCGGGGTTCGACAAGGACGCGGGCGACGCGCTGATCAGCTCGCCGGTGGTCGAGTCCCGCGCGATCGGGGCGACCTGCGGCGGCGTCCGGGTGTGGAGTTTGTATGTCCCCAACGGCCGCACACTCGACGACCCGCACTACGCGTACAAACTGGAATGGCTTGCCGCGCTGCGGGACAACGGCGCGCGCTGGCTGGCCGAGCACTCGGAGGCGAAGATCGCGCTGGTGGGTGACTGGAATATCGCGCCGACCGACGACGACGTGTGGTCGGTCGAGTTCTTCGCCGACAAGACGCACACATCGCGGCGGGAACGGGAAGCGTTCTCCGCCGTCGTCGACGCGGGGTTCGTGGACGTCATGCGGCCGTTCGCCCCCGGGCCGGGCGTCTACACCTATTGGGACTACACCCAACTGCGTTTCCCACGCAAAGAGGGCATGCGCATCGATTTCATCCTCGCCTCGCCCGCCTTGGCCGCCACCGCGACGGACGCGATGGTCGACCGCGAGGAGCGGAAAGGTAAGGGCGCCAGCGACCACGCACCGGTGATCGCCGAGTTCACCGACTGACCTCGAGCTATCTCGACGCAACCATACCGGTCGCACCCTCCGGCGCTGTGCGCGACATCGTCCTCGCGCGGCGGAATTCCCCTTCCCACCGGACCAGCAGTACCCTCCCGACCAGCGCTGATATGTTGT
This sequence comes from Nocardia sp. NPDC049190, assembly GCF_040648115.1. Taxonomy (NCBI): domain Bacteria; kingdom Bacillati; phylum Actinomycetota; class Actinomycetes; order Mycobacteriales; family Nocardiaceae; genus Nocardia; species Nocardia sp. NPDC049190. The sequence goes on along the minus strand of NZ_JBEZDE010000011.1, from coordinate 8,278 downwards.
CGACATGGGTAGCGATTCGGCCGTAAAGGTACGGCGGCGGGCGCGGCATCTCGGCCCGGAGCGACGCCGCCCACAGGTACTCGACACCGCGCTGGCAATCGCCGTGGAACACGGCATCGCCGCGGTCACCATGGCCGCGATCGCGGAGCGGATGCAGGTGACGCGCCCGGTGGTGTATGCCTGCTTCGCCGATCGCGTCGAGTTGATCGAGGCGCTGATCCGGCGCGAAGAGAGCTACCTGGTCAGCGGGGTACTGGAGGTGGTGACGCCGCGCGAGGTGAACGCGGACGAAACCGTGTTTGTCGAAGGCTTCCGCGCGCTGCTGACGAAGGCCGCGGGTCGGCCCGACGCGTGGCGGCTGGTGTACGGCAATCCCGATCCCGCCGTGGCGGATTCGTTCGGACGCGGCCGCGCGCTCGTGGTCGAGCGCTGCGCCGAGTTGCTGCGTCCCACGCTGCGCGCGTGGGGCACCGAGGACGCCGACGGCAAGCTGCCCGTGCTGGTGGAGCAGTGGGTGTCCGCGGGCGAAGGCGCGGTGCGGGCCCTGCTCGCCGACGAGGGCAGCTGGACGCCACAGGAGCTCGGCGCGTTCGTCGGCGCCGCGGTCTACCGCGCGCTACGCCACGCCTGACTGAATGGATGACAATTATTCGTCCACGAACATGATTGATCGACAATTTGCTAGGCAAAGTGGCTATATTGTGGAATAATTTGCGCCGCCGCGTCGCGTTTTCGCTCCGCTCAGCAGGTCCGATCACTACGATGGTGATCAACTATCCGACCACCGGCCTGGCGGAGGAACGGCTATGGCGTTCTATCGGCACCTGGGTGCGGTGCCACCGAAGCGGCACACCCAGCATCGCGATGATCAGGGGCGGCTCTATTACGAAGAGCTGATGGGCGAGGAGGGATTCTCCGGCGACTCCGCGCTGTTGTATCACCGTGGACTGCCGCCCGCGATAGTCGATTCGACGGTGTGGGAGCTAACCGATCAGTCCACGACGCCGAATCATCCACTGCGTCATCGCCATTTACGTCTCCACGCCCTGTTCCCCGGCGACACTCCGACCGAGACCGATCCGGTCACCGGTCGGCGCCTGCTGCTGGGCAACGCGGACGTGCGGATCCACTACGTGGTCGCCGAACGCGGCTCTCCGCTGTATCGCAATGCGATCGGTGACGAGCTGGTGTATGTGGAGTCCGGCGCCGCCGTCGTCGAAACCGTCTTCGGCGCATTGCCCGCGCGGAAGGGCGATCAGGTGCTCATTCCGCGGGCCACCACCCACCGCTGGCTGCCCACCGGACCGGAACCGTTGCGCGCCTATGTGATCGAGGCGACCGGCCATATCACGCCGCCGAAACGATACCTGTCCAAGTTCGGTCAGTTGCTCGAGCACGCCCCCTACTGTGAGCGCGACCTACACGGGCCCACCGAGACGATCACCGTCACCGGCGCCGACGTCGAGGTGCTGGTCAAACACCGGCCCGGCGGAAAGGTCGTCGGCACTCGACTGGTCTACCGGACTCATCCCTTCGACGTGGTGGGCTGGGACGGCTGCCTGTATCCGTTCACCTTCAATATCGGCGATTTCGAGCCGATCACCGGCCGCATCCATCAGCCGCCGCCCGCGCACCAGGCGTTCGAAGGCGGTAATTTCGTCGTCTGCAATTTCGTACCGCGCAAGGTGGACTACCATCCGTTGTCGATTCCGGTGCCGTACTACCACTCCAACGTCGACTCCGACGAGATCATGTTCTACTGCGGCGGAAGCTACGAGGCACGGAAAGGGTCCGGGATCGGGCAGGGCTCGGTGTCGGTGCACCCGGGCGGCTATGCGCACGGACCGCAGCCGGGCGCCTATGAAAACAGCATCGGACTCGAATTCTTCGACGAATTGGCCGTTATGGTCGATACCTTCCGCCCGCTGGAACTCGGTGAAGGCGCGGTGGCCTGCGAGGACCCGAACTACGCGTGGACCTGGTCCGGGCGGGGTCCCGCGTGAAAACCAGGATCGAGGTGGCCGCCGATTCCGTTTTCGGGCCGGACAACCTGCCCTATGGTGTGTTCGCGCCGCGCGGGCGAGGAGGTCGGGTGGGTGTCCGGATCGGCGATCACGTCATCGATCTCGCCGCGACACTCGAGGACGCGACCTTCGCCAGGCCCGGATTGGCAGTGTTCATGGCGCAGGGCCCCGAGCGATGGCGCGAGGTGCGTGATCGAGTCCGTGAGTTGGTCGACGGCGAGATCGACAGCGCCGCGGTGCATGCGCTGTCCGAGGTGGACCTCGGCCTGCCGGTACGCATCGGCGACTACGTGGACTTCTACGCGAGCATCGATCACGCGACGAACCTCGGCCGCTTGTTCCGGCCGGACGGCGAACCGCTGCTGCCGAACTGGCGACATCTGCCGGTCGGCTACCACGGCAGAGCGGGCACCGTGGTGGTCTCCGGCACCGAGGTGGTGCGTCCGCACGGGCAGCGCGGCACCGACTCGGGCACTCCGGATTTCGGCCCGTCGCGACGGCTGGACATCGAAGCTGAACTGGGGTTCCTGATCGGCGTCGGCTCCCCGCTCGGCAGGCCGGTCGACATCGACGAGTTCGGCGACCGGATATTCGGCGTCGCGCTGATCAACGACTGGTCGGCCCGGGATATCCAGGCGTGGGAATACCAGCCGCTCGGACCATTCCTCGGCAAGTCGTTCGCGACCTCGATCTCGGCCTGGGTGACACCGCTGGCGGCGCTGGAGGCCGCCCGGATCCCGCTGCCCGAGCAGTCGCCGGAGCCATTGCCCTATCTCCAGGGGACCGAGCGGTGGGGCCTCGATATCGATTTCACCGTCGCCTGGAACGGACAACCGGTCACATATCCGCCCTACGCCAGGATGTATTGGTCACCGGCGCAAATGCTGGCGCATCTCACCGCGAACGGCGCGGCCACCCGGACCGGCGACCTCTACGCCTCCGGCACCGTCTCCGGACCGAAGCCGGACCAGCGCGGCTCGTTCATCGAATTGTCCTGGGGCGGAACCGCACCGGTTCTGGTGAACGGCCAGCAGCGCACCTTCCTGGAGGACGGTGACGAGGTGACCATCACTGCCACCGCCCCCGGCCCGAACGCCGCGCGGATCGGACTCGGTGAGGTGAAAGGCCGCATCCAGCCGGCCCGGTCGCGGTGATTCCCTGATATCCGGACGCCGGACACTGTCGAGTGGCTGGGGCGCCGAATCCGCCGACGTGGACCGCGTCGAATCGCCGGGCACTCCGGGTGGACGGGTATGGTCGGTCGGGAAATTCACAAGCCAAACGGGGGCTCGCACCAGCGGGCTGAGAGGACGGCTAGCCGAACAGGCGCCAGGGCCGTCGACCGTATGAACCTGACCGGGTAATGCCGGCGTAGGGAGGAAAGATGGCAATCACCGCTGCGTCCGACGGTGCCTCCGCACCTGTCGACGGGGTCACCACCGGCCCCATCGAGGGCAGCAACAAGCACTACCTGGAGGTCGATGAACTGCGCATTCCGGTGCGCCGGATCACGCTGAGCAATGGCGAGCACTTCGACGTCTACGACACTTCGGGCCTGTACACCGACGGCACGGCGGAGATCGACCTCGAAGCCGGTCTGCCGAAGCTGCGCGACGCGTGGACCAGGCCCGAGCCCGGGTCCGCGCAAACACCCGCTGCCGCCGCCGAACTCACCGATGGCCCACGTACCCAGCTTGCCTGGGCGCGCCAGGGCATCGTCACACCGGAGATGCGCTTCATCGCCGCGCGCGAAGGGGTCTCGCCGGAGTTGGTGCGCGCCGAGGTGGCCGCGGGTCGGGCGGTGATCCCGGCCAACCACCGGCACCCCGAGCTCGAGCCGACCATCATCGGCAAGAAGTTCCTGGTCAAGATCAACGCCAATATCGGCAACTCGGCCGTCTCCTCCTCGATCGCCGAGGAGGTGGAGAAGATGGTGTGGGCCACCCGCTGGGGCGCCGACACCATCATGGACCTGTCCACCGGCAAGAACATCCACGAGACGCGCGAATGGATTCTGCGCAACTCGCCGGTTCCGGTCGGTACCGTACCGATCTATCAGGCGTTGGAGAAGGTCAACGGCGACCCGACCGCGCTCACCTGGGAGATCTACCGCGACACTGTGCTCGAGCAGTGTGAGCAGGGCGTCGATTACATGACCGTGCACGCGGGCGTGCTGCTGCGCTATGTGCCGCTGACCGCCAAGCGGGTCACCGGCATCGTCTCGCGCGGCGGGTCGATCATGGCGGCGTGGTGTCTGGCCCACCATCAGGAATCGTTCCTGTACACGCACTTCGAGGAGCTCTGCGAGATTCTCGCGCGCTACGACGTCACGTTCTCGCTCGGCGACGGCCTGCGCCCGGGCTCCATCGCCGACGCCAACGACGAGGCGCAGTTCGCCGAGTTGCGCACCCTCGGCGAACTGACGACGATCGCGAAGTCGCATGGCGTGCAGGTGATGATCGAGGGACCCGGGCACGTGCCGATGCACAAGATCGTGGAGAACGTGCGACTCGAGGAGGAACTGTGCGAGGAGGCGCCGTTCTACACGCTCGGCCCGCTCGCCACCGATATCGCCCCCGCCTACGACCACATCACCTCGGCCATCGGCGCCGCGATCATCGCACAGGCGGGCACGGCCATGCTCTGCTACGTCACGCCGAAGGAACACCTCGGCCTGCCCAACCGCGACGACGTCAAGGTCGGTGTGATCACCTACAAGATCGCCGCACACGCCGCCGACCTGGCCAAAGGACACCCGCACGCCCAGGACCGGGATAACGAATTGTCCAAGGCGCGGTTCGAATTCCGCTGGCGCGACCAGTTCGCGCTGTCACTGGATCCCGACACCGCCCGCGAATACCACGACGAGACACTGCCCGCCGAGCCCGCCAAGACCGCGCACTTCTGCTCGATGTGCGGCCCGAAGTTCTGCTCGATGCGCATCTCGGCCGACGTACGCGAGTACGCGGCGCGCCAAGGCCTGACCGAGGCCGACGCACTGGAGGCGGGGATGGCGGAGAAATCCGCGGAGTTCGCCGACCGTGGCAAGGCCGTCTATCTGCCGGTCGTTTCGTAGCAAGTGATCGCCGCCCGCCGACCTTCGGCGGGCGGCGGGATCGGTTTACAGTCGAATCACCGCGACTGTCTTGTCGTCGTGCCGTTTCGACCGAGGCTGATACTGCCCGTCGGGGTCGACAGAAGACTCCCACCGGCGGCATCGCACCAGCAGATTTTCGAGTTCTATGTTGTCGAGTCGAGCAACGTCGTGCCATGAAATCCCCAGCGCCGCAATAGGGTTGGTCGCGCCATCGGTAGCGAGAACGACCCAGTCGACGCCGTCGACCGGAGTACGCAGCGTGACGGCCTCGGAAGCCGCGTTCGGGTCCGCTTCTGCGATCCAATAGCCACCCTCGCGGTTCCGATTCGCGCGCTGTCGACGCCGAAGCGAGCGAAGCAATCCGCGATGGCGCTCGTCGTATCCACTACCCCGTTTCAACCGCTCTCGGTAAGCGCCCGACTCGGGAAGCTGGAGATCCGCAAGCCTCGTGTCGGCGATGGTCCGAACAGAGCCATCCGAGCCTCCGATGATGATCGGCGAGTCACCCAGCACGAGGTAGTCGAGTACGTTGCCGTCGAGTCTCATAATCGCGACTGTGCTGGATGGCGCCCTACCGGGATGTAGGTCGAGTTTGTCGGCTGTGCTGCGGATTGCTTCGCGAAGGACATCCGACAAGTCGGTGTCATTATCGATCGTCTGATAGAGCTGATCAGCCAGAGTGTCGACATACAGCGTCGCGGGAGGTACATCCGGTCCATGCGAGGACGCGCCGTCGAGCACAGCGACCGCGCGGCATGTGACAAGAACCCGGTCCTCACCCGAATCGGTTGACAACTGCGCGGTTACGACCTTCATCGTCGCAGGACTATGTTGGGCCCGAGGATGATTCGGCTATCAGAGACCGAGAAGTCGGCATCGAAGTCGCATTCGACAACCCCACTCGCCGTGTCGGCTGCCGGGTCGAACAACTCTGCGACATACTTGTCGATCCACCGCGCGACACCCAGTGATCCGATGCTGGTGATACCCGCGATGTGCACGATCACCCGCCCCCGGTCTTCGCGTCGACGGAAGTAGCCGATATCGATCCGGGTATGAGCATCAGCGCGGAACGGCGATTCGTATCGTCGGCCAGTGTGCGTATCGATAATCCACCACCCGTCATCGTGCCGCTCGATATCGAAGTCGGGGTCGTCGTTCATCAGGTTCCGTGCCACCGGGGCGGACTTCGGTCCGCAGATGATTACACAGTCGCCACTCGGCGGCACATCACGGTCGGAGTCGATGGCGATGCGAGTTGAGGCGAGCGACAAGCGGGCAAGGGTTGCCTCGACTTGCTCCTGGGCCGCCTGATCGTTGGCGTCGAAGTAGGGCCGCTCGCGGCCATCCTCGAATCCGTAGCGCCGAGGGATACCGACAGATACAGGTCCCACACCGAAGAACGCGCGTTCGGGTCCGGGCGCGGTTGTTCGAATCTGAGTGATACGCCCCTTGGTGATGCCGAGCTGCGCTGCGATGTCTGTGTAGCTCATGCCCTGTTGGTGATGCGCCTCTTCGATGGCCGCCTTCCGCAGCCGAGCAAGTTCGATCGCCCGCTGCTGATAGATGGTGATCAGGTCCGTTGCCCTGCGGCCACGCCGGATCGGATCCGGGTCGTTCCGGAGCGCGTCGAAGTCGTCGGCAATCGCCACATCGCGAGTTTAGAGGGTCTTGACTCGTATCTCACAGTCGGCGTAGCCTGAGTTTATCCCCCCTAAACAGACCCAGGGAGCCTAGCGGAGCGGGAGTTTATAGGGGGTAAATGGACGAGGAGGGAGGGCCATGGCACTGCGCGGAAAAGTCTCGATGGGCCGCACCATGACGTTCTCATGCACTTATTCCAACCGAACAGCACATACGAGCAAGGGGGTACGAAATGGCCGAAATTCTGATCGTTGGCACAGCAACCGTCTTCACGCTCTGGTTGATCTTCTTCGCCCTGCCCAGCCTCATAGGGCATTTCGGTGGCTGCCACCCAGCACCAGCCACCCTCTACGGCATCGAGCGGGCCCACGAGGTGATGCAGGACCTAATCGACTGCGACACGGACACCTGCGCAGCCAAGCGCACGGCCATGGACGTTCTCATTGCCGCCAAGCACCTCGCCCCGGCGAGGCTCCGATGATCCCTCATCCCGCCCGAGAGCAGATCGACCTCTGGGCATCAGCCTCCCGCGACTGCACTCTCGGCATCATCATCGAGGGCCAGGATCACGCCCGCTATCTGCTTTCCGCTCACACCGGGCACGGCCCCTGCTGCCAGCCCTACCAGGACGCGTTGAGCGCTGTTTCAGTGGCGATGGGATGAGCGACCCGATCGGAATTATGCAATCCCACATCGACGGTTCGGTGTACATCGTCGGCGCGGACGGATTCCTGTACACCGCTGAGGAGTACGCCGACCTGCTCAGGGAAGCGAACGACAGGTCACCAGAACATCTCCAACGTGTCGCTGACGCGGTCCGGGAATGGGCAAGACCATTAGATGACCCTGAGTAAACCACCAGTTCGACTGAGCGTCTGCCGACCGTGCGACTGTATGCGCGACCATGAACTGAGCGACCGAGCAAGTGGCACATACCGGTGCGGAATTCGTTGGCTGAGGCGACAAATGTGGACCCGAAATCGGTTGAACGCTGGGTGAACCTCGGTCGAGTCCCTCGGCGGCGCACCGCAATCCAAGCCGCCGAGTGTTTGGGTGAGGACGTTCATGCCCTGTGGCCCGCCCTACAGCAGGCGCGTACAGCCCGCGCCGTCAGCCCCGAACTCGTTGCCCTCTACGACCAGAGAGCAGATGTCTCGGTGAGCGGTCCCCGATGACGAGACCACCCGGAAATAGAGCCGGGTGATTTCGTTCCGTGTTCAGTTGGTTCCGCAGGCCATCGGATGATGGGTGTGGGTGCAGGCCGCAGCGTACTCGGCCGGCGTGTGATAACCCAGCGCCGAATGCCGGTGCCGCCGGTTGTGGTCGGTCTTGAAATCGCCGATCACCACCCGGGCCTCGAGCAAGGTGATCCAGTGGTTGCGGTTGAGGCACTCGGTCCGCAGCCGCCGGTTGAACGATTCGATGAAGCCGTTGTTCCAGGGCGTGCCCGGTGGAATGTAGGAGATCCCGACCCTGTCAGAGCAAAACTGTTGCAGGGCAGTCGAAATCATCT